>JALERO010000120.1 GCA_022764265.1 Eubacterium sp.
ATTTGTGACAAAGGTGCTCATTTCGGTATTAAAGTGAGTCATTCTCATAGAAGATCTAACAAAATGTGGAAATCCAACATTAAGTCTGTAAAGGTGAAAGTGAACGGAGCTTCTAAGAAGATGTATGTTTGTACTTCTTGTTTAAGATCAGGCAAAGTAGAACGTGCATAGTTTCTCCTTTACCGTTATATGAAGAATGCTTGACATTATTGCAGATATGTATGCGGATGTGAGAGATATGAGGGAATCACTGATTCCCTCTTTTTTCATATAACAGGTTGTGTCTGTCAGCAATGATGGTCATGAAATAGCAGACATCCCAGAACAGCGCCAGATATAAGAATAAAAAATTTCAGGGCGAATCCGGTAAGAAAACAACTGAGGAACAATCCCAGGGAGAAGCAGATAAGTGCAAAGCCACATACTTTTTTCATGGTATCTCCTTTTTGTTTTCCTTACTATATATTATATGAGAAAAAATTGATCGAGTTCATTTTTACAGTTTCTTTTTTCTCTGGAAAAGGTTATACTATAAGAAATAAAAACCGGAGGTATGTAATATGAAAGGACAAATGCAAACAGAATTAGGTCAGATTGTGATAGATGAAGAAGTAATTGCAAAATATGCCGGAATCAACGCAGTAGAATGCTTTGGTATCGTGGGAATGGCATCTGTCAATATGAAGGATGGCCTTGTTAAGCTTCTGAAAAGAGACAACATCTGCAAAGGTGTCCATGTCAAGATCAGAGACAACAGGATCACAATTGATTTTCACATCATTGTAGTTTATGGTGTCTCCATTGCAACTGTAACAGAGAATCTGATTCAGAGTGTGAAGTACAGAGTGGAGAAATTCACCAATATGAAAGTAGACAAAATCAACGTTTATGTGGAGGGTGTCCGCATCGTTGACTGATTTTAGAAGATTCGTTGAGCGAACCATTGCTTTCGCTCAGATTTCATATAGATTATAATAGTTTACAAGGATAAGGAGGAAATGTTGTGAATGCTCACACCATAGATGCAAAAACTTTTCAGCAATTGTTTTTGGCCGGTGCAAACCGTATCAATTCACAAAAGGATTATATAAATGAATTAAATGTCTTTCCGGTACCGGATGGAGATACAGGAAC
This sequence comes from Eubacterium sp., assembly GCA_022764265.1. GTDB lineage: Bacteria > Bacillota > Clostridia > Lachnospirales > Lachnospiraceae > Anaerobutyricum. The sequence goes on from JALERO010000120.1 coordinate 1,135, forward strand.
CAATATGTCACTGACGATTTTATCTGCTGCAAGGGAAGTGGAGAAGATTTCGGATCCTACCATTGCAGTGCTGTGTAAGGCAATCAGCAGCGGTTCGCTGAGAGGAGCCAGAGGTAACTCCGGTGTTATTTTATCTCAGCTTTTCCGTGGATTTACAAAAGCAATCTCCAAGTCAGAAGCTCTGGGTAAGGAAGAGATTTCGAAGGGATTTTCCCGTGCCGTTGAGACCGCCTATAAAGCAGTAATGAAACCAAAGGAAGGAACCATCCTTACCGTTGCCAAAGGAATGGCAGAAAGAGCTGCCGAGCTGGAGGACAGTGATCTGGATCTGATCCCTTATTGTGAAGAAATTTTATCTTATGGTTATGAGGTGCTTTCCAAGACACCGGATATGCTCCCTGTATTGAAAGAGGCTGGTGTTGTTGACTCCGGTGGACAGGGACTGATGGAAGTCATTCAGGGTGTGGTTGATTCTCTGACCGGCAAGGTGACAGAGGTTGTGATTCCTGAAAGTACATCACCGGTGCAGACTCCGGTAATGGAAGGCGAAGCAGTTCCGGCAGCGGATATTAAGTTTGGTTACTGTACCGAGTTCATCATCATGCTGGATAAACCGATGTCCGAACAGACAGAGAAAGAGTTCAAGGATTATCTACTCTCCATTGGAGATTCCCTCGTTGTTGTGGCGGATGAGGATATCTGCAAGGTACATGTACACACCAATCACCCAGGCCAGGCATTTGAGAAGGGCTTGACGTTTGGTGCTCTTTCCAATATGAAGGTTGACAATATGCGTCTCGAACATCAGGAGAGACTGATCAAGGATGCAGAGAAGGTAGCAGCACAGCAGAGAGAAGAAGAGGCGCAGGAAGCGGCTAAGGAACCGCCGAAGAAGATCGGTTTTATCGCTGTTTCCATCGGAGCAGGTCTTACGGATATCTTTAAAGGTCTTGGAGTAGACTATCTCATCGAAGGTGGACAGACCATGAACCCAAGTACCGAAGATATGCTGAATGCCATTGATCAGGTTAATGCAGAGAATATCTTCATTCTTCCGAATAACAAAAATATTATTCTTGCAGCAGAACAGGCAAGGGATCTGACTGAAGATAAAAATATCATTGTTCTTCCAACAAAAACGATTCCGCAGGGAATTGCGGCTATGATCGGTTATCTGGCCGATGCCGATGTGGAAGAAAATAAAGAAAATATGATGGAAAGCTATCAGGATATTGCCAGCGGTCAGGTTACTTATGCTGTCCGTGATACTGCGATCAACGGAAAAGAAATCCATAATGGTGATATTATGGGAATCGATGATGACGGAATCGAGGCAGTGGGAACCGATGTGGTTGATACCACCCTGGAGCTGATTCAGCATATGATAGATGAGGAATCAGAATTGGTATGCCTGTATTATGGAGAAGACGTGACAAAAGAACAGGCTGCAGAACTTGCTGATGCCATCGAGGAGAAATATCCGGAACTGGAAGTCGAGACAAATTTCGGTGGACAGCCGATTTATTACTATATGTTATCTGTAGAATAAACATACGGATCAGAGAAGAAGCTGACTTCGGGAGGAGTCAGCTTCTTTTTGGAGTGGAGATAAAATCATGGAGAAGAATCTTTCTGTCCGAAATATAAAAGGAATTGGAGAAAAAACAGAAAAACTTCTAAAAAAGCTTAATATAGAAACTGTGGAGGATCTGGTTCATCATTATCCCAGATGCTATATGGCTTATCCGGACCCCATTGATGTGAGTGATATGAAAACGGGCCAAAGATGTTCCGTTCGTTGTGAGATTGTGTCTCCCGTCCATTTGAAGGCAACCGGTAAATTAAAAATATGTACCTGTCTGGGGGCAGATCAATCGGGACAGATTTTTTTTCGCTGGTTTAATATGCCTTATTTGAGAAATAGCTTAAAACAGGGACAGACCTATGTGTTTACGGGAACTCCGGTATATAAAAACGGACGAATGATGATTGAGCAGCCGGAATACTGTATAGAAGAAAAATATGAGAAGATGATGGAAACCTATCAGCCGGTTTACCCGCTTACGGCAGGCTTGTCCAACAAGACTATTCAGAAAGCCCAGTCAGCTGTTTTCGAAGATTTCATCGCAGAAGAATTTTTGCCGGAAACGGTAAGACAATACTATGATCTGACGGGCGAAGATCAGGCAATCCATGAGATCCATTTTCCTTCAGGAACAGAACAGCTGGTGGAGGCGAGAAAACGGATTATTTTTGATGAATTTTTTCGCTTTTTCAGTGCATTGGAGCTGATGAAGGAAAAAGAGCATCAGGCATTGAACCATTATGTGATTCAGATGGATGAAGGAATTAGAGAATTCATTGATCAGCTGCCATACGAACTGACAGGAGCACAGAAAAAGACACTGCAAGATATCCGTCACGATATGGCAGGAACCATGGCCATGAATCGACTGATTCAGGGGGATGTTGGATCCGGAAAAACCATTGTGGCGATGATCGCATTATATGCGGCAGTTCGAAATGGATATCAGGGGGCACTCATGGCACCCACAGAGGTTCTTGCCGAACAGCATTATGACAGTTTCCGAAAAATGCTGGAAAGCAGAGGGGTAAGAATCGGCTTATTGACTGGTTCCATGAAAGCAGCAGAAAAAAAGCAGGTAAAACAATTATGTGAAAGTGGGGAACTGGACATTGTGATCGGAACCCATGCGGTGATTCAGGATGATGTGCATTTTCATAATCTGGCACTGGTAGTGACAGACGAACAGCATCGTTTCGGTGTAAAACAAAGAGATGCGTTTATGAAAAAAGGAATGGAACCCCATGTGCTTGTGATGAGTGCGACGCCGATTCCCCGCACCCTTGGCATGATTCTTTACCGAGATCTGGATGTCAGCATCATGAACGAGCTTCCGGCATCCCGTTTGCCGATCAAAAACTGTGTGGTGAATCAGAATTACCGGATGACCGCTTGGGATTTCATCCGAAAACAAGTGGCAGAAGGTCATCAGGCCTATGTGATCTGTCCGATGATTGAAGAAAGTGAGACGATGGATCTGGAAAATGTGACCGCATACGCATCGATGCTCGCTCAGAACCTGCCGCCATCAATTTGTGTGCAGGCACTTAACGGAAAAATGTCTCCCGCAGAAAAAACAGAAACCATGGAAGCCTTTGCATCCAATGAAATACAGGTATTAGTTTCCACAACGGTTGTGGAGGTGGGAATTGATGTGCCCAATGCGACCGTAATGTTGATCGAAAATGCGGAGCGCTTTGGTCTGGCACAGCTTCATCAGCTTCGGGGGCGGGTCGGTCGAGGAAAAAGTCAGTCTTACTGTATTTTTATTTCCGGGTCAGATCAGAAGGAAGCTATGGAGAGATTGTCCGTGGTGGGAAAATCCAATGATGGATTTTATATTGCCAATGAGGATCTGAAGTTGCGAGGACCCGGTGAATTTTTTGGAACAAAACAGAGTGGTACAATGAATTTTGCCCTTGGTGATATATATAAAAATGCAGATATTATGAAATCGGCCGCAGAAGCGGTGGATTATTTAAAGACAACGGATTATAATTTCATGAAAATTCATCAGTATTCTCTGGAAAATGATCTGAATTTTGCAAGAAATTTGTAAAGGAGAAAACCATGAAGAGAAACCCACAGCTAAATTACAATAGATTACCTATGGAAAAAGCTTATAATGTACGAGAACTCGGCGGATATGCGGCAAAGAGAGGTTCTGTCACAAAATATCATGAATTTTTAAGAAGTGAGAATCTGACAGACATTACGGCAGGTGATAAACAGTTTTTACTGGATTACGGATTGAAGGCAGTCATTGATTTAAGAGGAAGAGAGGAAACCTTGATTTATCCAAATCCTTTCCGGGATCATGAAGAGGTTACCTATATTAATCTTCCTTTTATCACAGATACGGTGTTGGATCTTCGTGCAGTGAAAGAGGAAGGCTTCCGGCCGGATCAATTTTACATCAATCTGGTGGAATATAAAGAGATGGTGTATGAGATTTTTATGTTCATTCTTGAACATGTTGAGGGATGTATTTTGTTTCACTGTCAGGCAGGAAAAGACCGAACCGGGATTCTGGCAATGCTGCTCCTGGGAATCTGCGGTGTCTCCAGAGAAGATATCATTGCCAATTATCAAGTGACCAGAACCTATTTGAAAGACCATGTGGAACTGCGTATTCATGATGGCCTGGAAGAACTGGAATACTCGAAACCGGAGTGGATCGAGGCAGCTTACGATCACATTCTGGAAAAATATGGATCCTTCCGTCGGTATCTCACTTCCGCAGGACTCAAGCAAAAAGATATCCGGAAAATCAGACAAAAACTTATTCTTTAAATTCGTTTCTTTCTTGACAAAAATACAAGATATTATACAATAAAGGAAATACTTAAAAGATACAGAATGGAATAATGATATTATGAGAGTAATTGCCGGTACGGCCCGACATTTAAAGCTGAAAACTATGGAAGGCATGAATACCAGGCCGACAACAGACCGTATAAAAGAAACTTTATTCAACATGCTTTCTTTCCATGTGGAAGGCAGCCGATTTCTTGATTTGTTCAGTGGAAGCGGCGCCATCGGAATTGAGGCATTGAGCCGCGGGGCAAAGGAAGCAGTGTTTGTTGAGAATAATAGAAAAGCAGCCGGGTGTATCCGGGACAATCTGAAGTTTACCCGTCTGGAGGAGAGAGCAGTGCTGATGGAAAAAGATGTGATGACTGCCCTTCGCCTGCTGGAAGAGAAAGGGGAACCCTTTGATTATATCTTTATGGATCCGCCTTACGGAAAGCTTTTCGAAAAACAAGTACTTTGTTTTTTAAATCATTCCCTTCTCTGTGATGAGAATACGACAATCATTGTCGAGTCAGACCTCGAGACGGATTTCGAGTATCTTGACCAGTCCGGCTTTCATGTAGTCAAGGAAAAAAGATACAAGACCAATAAACACACATTTATCGGTCAATTACAGGACAAAGAGTAATAAAAGACAGAGGAAGGAAAATTATTATGACAACAGCAATTTATCCGGGAAGCTTTGACCCGATTACCTATGGACATCTGGATATTATCAAGCGCTCCTCCGAAGTGTTTGATAAAGTGATTGTGGGAGTATTGAAAAACCAGACGAAGAACCCTCTTTTTGAATTTGAAGAGAGAGTGGAAATGATTCGTGAAGTCACCAAGGACTATTCCAATGTGGAGATTGCATCCTATCATGGTCTGCTGGTTGACTTCACAAAAGAGATGAATGCCGATGTGATCGTCAGAGGAATCCGGGCGGTTTCTGATTTTGAATATGAGCTGATGATGGCCCAGACCAATAAACAGTTGAATCCCAATATTGAGACAATGTTTTTTGCGACCAGCTCGAGATATTCCTTTTTGAGTTCAAGTACCGTGAGGGAACTGGCATATTTTGATGGGGATATCACCCAATTTGTTCCGGAATATGTGAGTGAGAAGGTATATGAAAAGGTCAAAAAAATGAAATAAAATGCGGACAATAATCCATGGAGGTAGGATCAGTATGAATATTGACCAGTTAATTGAAGAAATTGAAGTGTATGTTGATAATTGTAAGTCGGCCGGAATGTTGGGCGGCGGAAGCATGATCAAGTTAAACAGAGAAGAGCTTCAGGCCATGCTGGAAGAATTGCGCACACAGCTTCCGAGAGAATTAGCGGAAAGCAGACAGATTCTGAAAACCAGAGAATCCATCATTGCCGATGCCAGATCCAAGGCAGACCGTATTGTGCAGGATGCCGCAGCGGAAGCCGGTGTCATGATCGATGACAATGAGATCGTTGCCCTGGCAAACATGAGAGCGGACGAGATCGTGAAGAATGCCCAGGCTCAGGCTGATGAGATCATGACAAAGGCAAGAGAGAGTGCCAGAGCCCTTCAGACCGGAGCACTGGAATATACCCAGAGCATGATGGGTGGTCTGGAATATATGTACAGCAACATGGTAGAGCAGGAGAAACAATATTTTAACTCTGTGATCGCCAAACTACAAGAAGAACATAAGCAGATCATCGAAGATAAACACGAGATTGATCTGCAGTTAGGATATGGAACCAAAACTGCCCGCAGCAAAGAAGATTTTGAAAAAAAGGAAGAAGAAGAGCAGTAGAATCGCAGAGAGCAGTGCTGTTTTTCCTTTCGTCATAACATAGCATTTCAGGGAGAGATTCGATTCAGAAAGGATCGTATATACCTGAGCCATGGTACATAAGCCGCCAAAGGAAACTGAGGCGGCTAAAATCATTCCCCGCACAATTCCTTTTATGGTTGACATGCGTGCGATCCACCCGATTCCGACGGTGATTTCAAGATTTCCCAGAAGAATTTCCATGAATGGTTTGCGGAAAAGTGGCTGATGAATTGCCAGGCCAAAAAGAATCGAAAAAAGCATCATATAGATGCCAATGGTGAATATAACTTCCAGGGAATAAATCCATATGTCGCGAATCGATGATTTTCCGGAAGAAAATGACTCGTTTTTTCCGGAATAAGCATGGATTTTTCCACTTCGGATTCCATTGCCGAAACAAAAAAGAAGAGGAAGATAAAGGGAACACAAAAACAATATCCATGCTATTCCCTTATAGCCGGTTAGCGGTCTCACATATCCCATGAGAAACATGGGACTGACGAAAGAACAAAGAGGCAATAATTCTTCGGCTGCATCTTTAGTGAGAATCCTTCTATCATAAAAATATTTTATAAATATGGCACCCACGGGAAAACCGGAAGTAAGTCCTAGAAAAAGTATGGTTGCCGCCAGCGCAAAGGAAGTATGCTTTACCAGCATTTTTTGGGAACTTCGAAATAAAAGGCCGGGAACCTCATAATAAATCCAGAATCTGGACAGAATAATAAATGGAAGAAGGACCGGTAGAACTGAACATGCCCAGGTGCGTATTCCTTCCCTGGCATAATAAAGAACCAGATCCGAGTGAGATAACAGCAGAAAAAAAGCGATAATACAGAGAATCTGGCAGATACGAAATAAGACAATTTTTATTTTCATGAAATGTTATGTCCCGTAATAGTATAGATTCAATAATATATATGCGAAGAAAAATAGAAAATACTATTTTACGTTTTTCACAATTTCTGTAAAAATTTCTTGACAAGGCATTTAGATATGTGTATAATACCAAGAGTATGAGTACGAAAGGTTGCTGATATTATGACAATTAATATATCGGAGATCTTGGCGAATCCATCTGTAATTAAGGAATTTAAAGTTGAACCTGAATTCACTGCATTGCAGTTGAAATATAACAGTTACCCGGTCAGTCATAAAGAACCCTTTGTTCTGACTGTTTCGAAAGAAGATGGGAAGCTTCATATTGCAGGCGAAACTGAGATAAAGCTCATGATTCCATGCGATCGATGTCTGGAGGATGTGGAATTAACATTTCCGATTCAGATTGATGACCGTTGGAAGCCGGAAGAGCAATCAGATGGCATTGAAGACGTTGATGAACACAGTTTCATGGATGGATGTATACTGGATGTAGACAAGCTCGTTGCTGACGAGATTGTGGTTGCACTCCCTACGAAGGTTCTTTGTAAAGAAGATTGTAAAGGATTGTGCA
>JALERO010000137.1 GCA_022764265.1 Eubacterium sp.
ACGGAAAATAAGGGAAAATATGGTGCCAATGCGATTTTAGGTGTCTCTCTGGCAACAGCCCAGGCGGCGGCAGATGGACTGGGAATTCCACTGTATCGGTACATTGGCGGAGTGAATGGAAATGTATTGCCAATCCCGATGATGAATGTCATCAACGGGGGTGCCCATGCAAAAAATTCCATTGATTTTCAGGAATTCATGATTATGCCGGTGGGAGCCGAAACCTTTTCTGAAGGAATCCAGATGTGTGCAGAAATCTATCAGGAATTAAAAAGAATTTTAAACGAAAAGGGATATTCCACCGGAGTGGGAGATGAAGGAGGCTTTGCACCGGATCTGGATTCGGCGGAGGTGGCTTTGTCTCTGCTTTGTGATGCTACGGAAGCAGCAGGATACAAAACCGGAGAGGATATTCAGTTTGCTATGGATGCAGCGGCATCAGAATTATATGACGAAAATACAAAACGATACTATTTTCCGGGCGAGAGCCGAATGAAAGAGAAAGAAATCTATCGAAATGCAGAAGAAATGGTTCAGTACTATGAAGAATTGGTCAATCAATATCCGATTTTTTCCATTGAGGATGGATTAGGAGAAGAGGATTATGCCGGATGGAAAGTGCTTACCTATCGTCTGGGTGAACGGATTCAGCTGGTAGGGGATGATTTATTTGTGACAAATACCAAACGTTTAAAAGATGGAATCGAAAAAGGAATTGGCAATTCCATCCTTATCAAGCCTAATCAGATCGGAACTCTGTCGGAGACTCTCGATGCCATCCGCATGGCACAGAAAGCGGGATATACCACAGTGATTTCTCATCGGAGCGGAGATACGGAAGATACGACTATCGCGGATCTGGCGGTGGCGGTCAATGCCGGACAGATTAAGACCGGAGCTCCCTGCCGGGCAGAGCGAACCGCAAAATACAATCAGCTCCTTCGGATTGAAGAGGAACTGGGCAATCAAGGCGTGTTTGGCAGATAAAAAGAACAAAGAGTATATGAATTTGATAATTATAGCAAAGAATCCTTTTTTGTGGGATTCTTTGCGAAAAAAGGTCTTTACTTCTCCAAAAATGTATTCTAATATAATATGGAATGATTATGAATAGTAAAGCAGGAGGAGTAAGATGAAACGATATATAGCGATATTACTGTCTGTATTGCTCATGGTACAGGCATGTGGATGCAGTACGGCCCGTGATTTGTTTCCGGAGAACACTGAGTCTCAGCAAGACGGACAGACAACTGCCATTGATGAAGAAGGATTAAAGGTGGGATTTTTATTCCCTTCTAATAATGATGCAACGGATACCACTTCCCATGTGGAAGGAATCCGCAAGATGCAGGTGGAGACCGGCTTATCCGATACGCAGATTATCATAAAGAAAAATGTGACGAAAGAAAATTGTTCAGCCGGAATCGATGAACTGGTGGAGAAAGGCTGCAATATTATTTTTGCCTGTGATAAGACCTTTGAGACAGAGGTAGTAGATGCGGCTTCCAGATATCCGGAAGTACAGTTCTGTCAGGAAGACGGCAAAAAAGCGAAAAAAAGTGAGTTAGACAATATGCATAATTTCTACGTACGTTTGTATGAGGCATATTATGCAGCCGGTGTGGCAGCGGGTATGAAGCTGAATGATATGTTAAATCGTGGAAAGATCAGCAGCAGTAATTGTGTGATTGGCTTTGTGGCCAATGAGGAATCTCCGGAGAATATCAGTTGCCTGAATGCCTTTTATCTCGGTGTGGGTCAGGTTTGCTCTCAGGCATCCATGATGGTTCGCTATGTTGACAGCAAAGGTGTCTATGATGATGACGGAGAAGCTGCAAAACAGCTGGTGGAAGCCGGTGTAGGAATGATGTGCACACATGTTTACACGACAGCGGTGGCAGCGGTCTGTGCGGAAAATGATATTCCTGTTGTGGGAAATGAAGTAAATATCATTAATGCTGCTCCAAAGGAAGCGATTACTTCTGCCGTTGCGGACTGGAGTGTATATTACACATATGCAGTGGATTGTGTTCTCAACGGAGAAGCCATTGATGTTGACTGGTGCGGCGGTTATGATGATGGTGCGGTGATTCTGACACAGCTTAATGATGCGATTCTTGTTGATGGTACCGTAGAGAAATTACAGGAGATTGAGAAAAATCTCCGAAACGGAAAAGAAAAAGTTTTCGATACAGAAAAAATGACAATAGATGGAGATAATCTTGAAGAGCTTGTTGGAACAGATAAAGATTATAAGAAATACAAAAATCTTGTTTCCAATGGTGAATTTAAAGAATCTTCCAAACGTTCTGCTCCAACAATGGAATTTCTGGTAGATGGTGTTGAGGTCAGCACCTACGATTATCTGGAGGAGGACGAAGAGGAGAGCAGTGAATCAACCACCGAAACCGATGACGAAGAATAATAATTACAATTAAGAAATAGATAATTTATTTCTTGTATTTTCCTTATCAATGTGATATTATAACATGAGTTATGTGTCGCAGATAGGAGGTGTAGAAGTTGGTAAGAACAGCAGTTACAGTTTTATATATTATTATATGTCTTGCATTGATCGTTGTAGTTTTGATGCAGGAAGGTAAGTCAGCCGGGTTTGGTACATTCAGCGGACAGGTAGATTCCTATGTGAGAAAGAATCATGGACGTACAAGAGAAGGAAAGCTGGAGAGACTCACAGTAATCCTTGGCATTTTGTTCTTTGTTGTTGCCATAGGTCTCAGCCTGAAGTTTTTCCAATAGATACATTACCGCCTCGTTTGAGGCGGTTTTTCTTTTGTAAAAAAGGATATAATAAGATTATGGAAGATAGATTAATTTTTGAACAAAGAAAAAATACCATTCGGGACATGATTTATGATGAGAATTATATCCCATTGAAATTCAAAGAGATGGCGTATTTGATGGATGTTCCCCAGAAGGACAGAGAGAAGCTGAAAGAGGTTCTCGATGCCCTGCTTGCAGAGGGGAGTGTTGAGCTTACAGCAAAAGGGAAATACATTAAGCCGGAAAGACAGAATTTGATCGGAATCTTTACGGCCCATCCCAGAGGGTTTGGCTTTGTGACTGTGGAAGGGGAAGAGGAAGATATTTTTATTCCGGAAGCCTTTGTCAATGGAGCGTTTCACAAAGATCTGGTCCGTATCAAAGTATCGAAGAACTATACGTCGGAAGGCAGAAGAAAAGAGGGTGTCGTGCTTAAGATTCTGGAAAGAGGTTCAAAATCATTAGTCGGAACGTTTCAGAAAAATTCCTCTTTTGGCTTTGTATGTCCCGATGACAGCCATTATGGAAAGGATATTTTTATTTCCAAAAAACATTTTCACGGTGCAGAGCAGGACGATAAGGTGGTCGTTCGGCTTTTAAGCTACGGCACAGAAAGAGCCAAACCGGAGGGAGAAATCACAGAAATCCTTGGTAGTGTGAATGACCCTGCGACAGATGTGACTTCTATCGTGAAAGCATATGATATAGAAGAGGCTTTTCCGAAGGCTGTGTTAAAGGAGGCAAAAGCAATACCGGAAGCTGTGGTTTTGGATAAATCTTCGAAACGGGTGGATTACAGAGAACAGCTGACGGTGACCATTGATGGAGAAGATGCCAGAGATCTGGATGATGCCATTACCCTGAAACGGGAAGAAAATGGATATCTCCTTGGAGTTCATATTGCGGATGTAAGCCATTATGTGACCGAAGGCTCTCC
>JALERO010000139.1 GCA_022764265.1 Eubacterium sp.
GGATGCGTATTCAGGACCTGTCAACTCTTCTTTAAATGTATGAAGACCAAATCCGTTGTGGATACACTGATTTAAAATACCGCCAAGCTGGTTGTCTCTTTCAATAATTAAAATACTGTCGATTCCTTCTTTTTTAGCAGCGATTGCAGCAGCTAATCCGGCAGGACCTCCACCTACGATTACGACATCATAAGATTTCATAATATATTCCTCACTTTCCCTAATCCTAGTCTTCTTTGATCTTTCCTACTAACAGATTGGATCCTTTACCTTTCTTGGTAATCTCTGTCATTGGAATGCCAAGTTCTCTTGAAAGGATTTCCATTGTTCTAGGAGTACAGAAGCCTGCCTGGCAGCGTCCCATACCTGCGCGGGTTCTACGTTTGATTCCATCCATAGTTCTCGCACCGATCGGACGGTTGATTGCATCCATGATCTCGCCTTCTGTAACCATCTCGCAACGACAAACGATGCTGCCGTATTCTGGTTTTTCCTTGATTAATGCATTCTTTTCTTCCAGGGAAAGGTCTTCCATGTGGATGACATCTTTACGTTTTGCAATAAAGTTATCCTTTGCAGGGAAGTTATATTTTGCCTGAATCTGTCCAACGATTCTCTCAGCAATTGCCGGAGAGCTGGTAAGACCAGGAGATTCAATACCCAGTGCATCGAAGAATCCAGGTGCATCCTTTGCTTCCTCAATGATGAATTCATGTTCCGGTAAATGAGCACGAAGTCCTGCAAAGGAAGTGATAATCTTATTCATAGGTAATTTGGTTCTGGTCAGATAACTGTTCTGTGCTTTGTAAGCCAGATCGTCCAGAATATCCTGTGTGGTTTCCACACCGTCTTTATCTTCAATATCTGTGGCGGATGGTCCTACAAACATATTGCCGTGGATTGTAGGAGCACAGAGAATACCTTTACCCATCTTACCAGGCAATGGGAATACAGTTGCGGAGAAATAATCGCCCATTTCTTTGTCAAGAAGCAGATATTCACCTCTGCGGGCAATGATATGTTTCTTGTCTTCACTGACCATATTGTGGAACTGGTCTGCGTAAACACCAGCTGCATTGACCACGATCTTGGTCTCAAAGGTTCCCTGATCTGTTACTACTTCATAATATCCATCTTTTTTAATAATATTTTCAACGGTTGTCTCAAACTTGAATTCACAGCCGTTCATAGCAGCATTCTCACCCATTGCGATTGCAAGACCCCATGGACAAATGATACCACCGGTAGGAACATATAATGCTGCAACTGTGTTATCAGTCAGGTTCGGTTCCATTGCCAGAGCTTCTTCCTTCTCGATAATACGACATCCAGGTACCCCGTTTTTCTCTGCCTGATCTAACAATACATCCAGTTTGCCTCTTTCTTCCGGTACTGTACAGACGATCAGAGAACCGTTTTTCTTAATCGGATAATCAAGATCTTCTGCCAGTTCATATAAGAGTTCATTACCTCTTACATTCATCTCAGCCATAAGAGTTCCCGGTTTACAATCGTACCCTCCATGAACAATACCACTATTTGCCTTGGATGTTCCAGATGCAACGTCATCGCCTTTTTCAATAACGCACATATTCACCTGATACTTAGACAACTCTCTTGCAGTACAAGTACCAGTTACACCAGCACCAATTACAATAATGTCATACATGTCTTTTTACCTCCATTTTTTTGCGCATGACAAAAGTCAGCCCATATTCTACAGGACACAGTTAATCTGTTATTATAAATTGTATTTTTTATACAAATACACCTTAATAATCCCCCTGCATTTGTATGAAATATATACAAATCACTGTGACTTTCATCACTCGTTTTTATAAATATATATTACATCATTTTTCTTGTATTGTAAATAATACAAATTACACAAATTGGCTAAAGGGCACACACACCAGCCCCGAATGTAATAACTTTGTCTGAAAATCGAAGAATTTCCTATCAATTCAAGAACGCTGAGGCGTTCTTGCTGCTAGATACGCCGGAGTCTTCTCCGACGAGATAAAAAAAAGAACGCCAGCAATAGCGTTTTTGCCCATTTTTGTTAAAATGAGCAGAGTCGTTATTGCGACGTCCTTTATACTATTTATTTTAATCACTCAAAAATCCGGTATAGTGACGTACCAGCATCTGAGATTCAATTTGCTTGATGGTCTCCAGTACAACACCGGCAATAATGATCAGTGATGTTCCTCCGAAAGAAACATTTGCTCCAAAATATCCGTTAAAGAAAATCGGAATCACAGCGATGATACATAACCCAATTGCTCCGATGAATATAACATAATTCAAAATGGAAGTCAGATAATCAACTGTCGGTTTACCAGGACGGATTCCCGGAATAAAACCACCCTGTTTCTTCATGTTGTTTGCAATCTCCATCGGATTAAATGTGATGGATGTATAGAAATATGCAAACAAAATTGTGAGTAACAGGTAAACAAGCAGTCCGATGGTTCTCTTCGGATGTTCCGGATCGCACCAGTTTGACTGATTCAGGCAGTTGAAAATCATACCCGGAATACCATCCGGATTGGCTCCAACCAGCTGTTTGATAACAAGTGGGAACTGCATCAATGAGGAAGCAAAGATAATCGGAATAACATTGGCTGTATTTACCTTGATCGGTAATACGGAGCCCTGTCCACCAATCTGTTTTCTTCCCTGAAGTTTCTTCGAATACTGAACCGGAATCTTTCTCTCTGCATCATTCAAAAGAATGGTCAGTACAAAAGTTCCGATAATTACAAACAAAATAACTGCTACTGCAATTACAATGCCGCCAATCTGTTTTCCCTGAATAAATTTCTGATACAGAGAATACAAATCTCCAGGAATACGGGATACAATGTTCACTAACAGGATAATGGAAATACCATTTCCGATTCCTTTATCTGTAATCTGTTCTCCAAGCCACATTACAAAGATGGAACCGGCTGTCAGACAAACGATCATTTCAACAACCATAAGGGCATTGTAATCAGAAAGTAATCCCTGTCTTCCAAATCCGATTGCGAGACCGGCACTTTCCAGCACAGATAATGCCAATGTCACAAATCTTGTGATATTGTTCATCTTTTTGCGGCCATCTTCTCCATCACGATACATTTCTTCCAGTGCCGGAATGGCAATGGTGAGGAGCTGTATGATAATGGAAGAAGTGATATATGGTGTGACATTCAATGCAAAAATTGACATTGACTCAAAAGATCCTCCGGTAAAGGAGTTCAAAAGATTGAAAGAGTCACCCAACAGCGTATTCAGATATTCACTAATCTGGGCAGTGTCAATTCCCGGAATCGGCAACTGACTGCCCAGTCTGCAAATGAAGACAATAAACAGGGTGAATAACAGTTTCTTTCTAATCTCCTTCACTTTCAGAGCATTTCTGAGAGTTTCAAACATTAGATCACCTCAGCTTTTCCACCAGCAGCTTCGATCTTAGCAACTGCACCTTTAGAGAATGCATTTACCTGAACAGTAAGCTTCTTGC
>JALERO010000145.1 GCA_022764265.1 Eubacterium sp.
ACGATGAAAGAAAAAAGAAGGGAAGATCTGGAACGGATCACGAGTGAGTACGGGACACAGCTAAGGATGAACCGGAGTATCCAGGCAGAAGGCTCGTTTGCGGATGTAAAAGCAGACATGGAATTTCGTCGGTATTCTTACCGGGGAATGGAGAATGTGACTGCCCAGAGTGTGATCCTGGCGATCGCCCATAATATAAACAAGCTTCATAATAAGATCCAAAATGACAAGACAGGACAGCACCTGTTTGAATTGAAAAAGACAGCATAATTTTTAAAATTTCAAAATACATATCAGATCAGTTTTTTGTCTAAGACAGAAGGCTTAGATAAGTGCGCTTTTTCAGCAGTACAAGTGCCGTAACTTTAGCCAAAGTAAGCAGATTCTGCTGAAAATGCGCACAAAAAGTCCGTCAGCAGTTACGGTCGTTAGACCGTTACTGCGATGGAACCATCTAATACCTTCATTGCAATATCTTTTCCGGCGTGGATCAGATCTCTGGCGATGTCTTCCTGCTGGTCAAGGATACTCTGGGTTGGTGCGGTAACACTTATGGTTCCTATCAACCGTCGATTGGAGTGGAGAATCGGAGCGGCGATACTGCTGATTCCGATAGTTCTCTCATCTTTTTCCAGAGAATATAACCGTTCTTTCTGTTTCTGTAATTCGTCCATCAGTTCTTCACGATTGGAAATGGTATTTGGTGTGTATTGTTCAAAGTTCATGTTTGCCAGGGCCGACTTCAGATTATCTTTGGATAAATACTGTAGATAAAGTTTACCGGATGAAGTACAGTGATATGGTAAAGAGGAATATAACTGTGCCATAATGCGGTAATAACTGGATGGTGGCTGCATAGTTTTTATCATAAAAATATTGGATTGACTAACTACCTGTACACTGGAGAACGTAGAGTATTTGGTTGAAATCTCCTGAAGATATGGAGTGGTAATTTCAGCAAAGCTTTCCAGATGGCGGGTCTCATAAATGAGATTGGATTTCAATACGAAATAGAGCCCAAGAGAATAGGTATTGTCAGAAGCGTTGTGGGTCAGCAGACCATTGGCTTCCAATGTATTGACAATTCCGCGGACCGTATTGATATTCAGATCGAGCTGTTCGCTGATCTGGGAAAGAGAGAGGTTTGGGTATTCTTCATTGTAACAGTTGAGGATATTAATTGCGCGTTGGATGGATTGAATCCTTTTTTCCATGGGAACCTCCCTTTCTTTAGTAAATGAAATGGATCTTGTGGCATTGACAGGAGTCATTTTTGATTCTCATTAAAAATAAACAGGGGTATCCGCAGTTATCTTGTGGATACCCCTTTGTATAGTTTGAGATTATTTCTCCAGGCGACCTCTTGCCACTCCGTTCATGAAGTAAAGAGCGAAATAATTAGCCGTGTGAGGTCCAATCTGAGGGCCGTTAGCTTCCGGATAAATTTCTACAAAATCAAAAGAGCATGCACCGGCAGCACCACATTCATTGATCATCATGCCCAGTTCAAAAGAAGTTAATCCGCATGGATCAATTGGTCCGTTTGGATTCGCAGCACCGTCAAGAGCATCGGAACATACTGTTACATAAAATACATCGGTATCTTTTTTGGCGATTTCAATTGCTTTTGCGATGGCAGCTTTATAGCCCATCTCTTTCACATCTTTCGCTGTAATAACTGTTGCACCATACTTCTTCGCTTCTTTTCTCTCCTGAGGATGGTTTCTCGGTCCGCGGATACCGATATGTACAATCTTGGTTGGATCCATGTTTTCATCCTGATATAAACGATTAAATGGAGAGCAGCGGGCAAATGGATCGTCACCGAATGCCGGATAGTTGTCAAGATGAGCATCAAAGTGGATTACGCCGACTCTCTTTTTATGTCTCTTGGCAAGGGTCTGGATGATCGGATAGGAAATACCGTGATCACCTCCGAATACGATCGGGACATTACCAGCGTCAATCATATCGGCATATTTCTCACGAATCTGATCAAAAGTAAAATCATAATCTCCGTTTTTGGAA
>JALERO010000158.1 GCA_022764265.1 Eubacterium sp.
TCCGGATGACAATGTCCGATATTCAGAACACCGACGCCACCGATCCAGTCAAGGAAACGGTTTCCATCCACATCCTCGATCATAGCACCTTCTGCATGATCCATAACCACCGGATATCCACAACGAATTGCATTTGGAATCGCCTTTTCTCTTCTCTCAATCACTGCCTGCGCTTTCGGTCCCGGCAAAGTATCTGTCACAATTTTCGGTAAACTTTCTCTTAACATATCCATAAATCCTCCTTCATCTCATTCAAAGCCCCTTTCGGGAGTTTTCTTTTCCTCTCAATTGAAAAAGGCGCCGGATATTCGTTCTCGAATACCAGACGCCCTTGCCTTTTCTGCTAAAATAGTAAATCGAAGGCGGAAAATTTACAAGGTTATGAGAGCACAGTCTTTTCTGCATTTGTTGTGCACGATGCACAGTGTGTGGTATAATGTGGTCGGAACTAGTGAACATCGTAGCAATCCGGAGCCAGTGAAGTTCACTAGTTCCGACCCCAGATCACGGTGATAAGGAGGATAAATTATGGCAATTACATTGGCAGAACTATTTGAAAAAACAGGAAAGAAATATGAATTACAGCTCATTGCCGGAAAGGGCGGTCTGCAACGGGAAATGAATTGGGTCTATGTGGCTGAGGATCAGACCAATGCCAGTTTTCTTCGTCCCGGTGAACTGATCATTTCCACCGGAGCGCTTTACGATCACACAGAGCAGTGGCTTTTTGATTTTATCAAGATGTTGGTAGATCACCGTACCTGTGGACTGATTTTGAATCTTGGAAAGCATCTCACCGTATCTGATCTCACAGATTCCGTCATCCAATTATGCGACCGGCATAATTTCCCCCTTTTCATCATGCCGTGGCACATCCACATTTACGATATCACCAGAGATTATTATGACAGGATTTTTGCCGATATTCGCATGGGAGAAGGGATTGATTTTTTCAAGCTTTTATTGGAAATAGAAAACGCTTCTGTTCTGGACAGCTTTGTGGAACAAAAGCTGGGACCGGTTCTGAAATATGACGAAAAAAAAGACAGCAATCTGTCGGAGACTCTGTTCCTTTATCTAAAGCACTGGGGCAGTATAAAGGAGATCGCTTCCGAAAGCTACTGTCACCGAAACACCATCACCAACCGCATTCGCATTCTGCAGGATCAGCTTGGTTTTCATCTGAATGATCCCACAGAACGTTTTGAGTTGATGGCGGCTTTTATGGTCAGAGAATTTAGTAGACTACAAAAAAAGACATGAAACTCAAACGGGTCGTACCCGTATTGAAATAAGTGTGATTCTGATCCGACTCAAAACGGAAGAACTGTTCTTTTTCTATCACATGAATTCCGTCCTCCAGACGAATGGAAAGGGTTCCTTCCAGCATGGCGATGTATTCCTTTGTTCTCTCGCCGTGGGAACCACTCTCGTAGATTCCGCCCGGTTCAATGTCGATCCGGTAGATTTCCACCGTACGGTTATCGGCAATGGGAAAGCAGGTCCAGACCTGATACATGCCCTCCACCGATTTGGTCGGCAGAATCTTTCGGATATCCACCAGATAGGAATCATCCTGGGGCGGCTGGGTCAGATCCTGCAGCTCAATACGCAGACCGCTGATGATCTTGCCAAGAACGCCGATGGAGGGATTGGCGTCCCCCTTCTCGATGGTGGAAAGCATACTTTTGCTCACGCCGGTCTGTTCCGCCACCACATCGAGACTCATCCCCTTCGCCTTACGAATTCGTTTTAAATTAATTGCGATATTATGTGATAAATAGTCCATGATATTCCTCTTTGAGATTCGCGATTTTATTTCCCACCGCTTAGCGCTCCGTGTGCTTGAAGCGGGGAACTCCTTCTGAAATATTGATTCTTAACGATAATCTTTTATTTACATAATAAGAAAAAGCAAGAAAAAAAGCAAGTTTTGTTCTGCATTTTTTAACATTTCAGAAGAATTCCATTCATTTTTCAGACTTTCACAATGGTTGCTGCTGGGTGATACAATGGATATTTCCGCCACCGTAAACAATCTCCCGGGTGCGGACCCCAACCACCTTATGGTCCGGAAAGATTTCCTGGAGCTGCTGCAGTGCCAGCTCATCTGAGTTGCTGCGACCTTTACTTCTCTCATCTTCTTCACCTCTTCTTCTAGTTTAAAATCGTAAATCTCGTAGAGGATTCGCGATTTTAATTTATGCACAGGCTTCGAAAATCTTAACGATATCCTCTTTCTGCAGATGATAGTAAGACCTCACAGCCACATTGCATCAGCTGGAATGAAACCACCAGGCCCACATTTCCGGAACCCAGCATCAGAACTTTCTTTCCCGGAAGGACCCCGTGGAGATTCATCATGGTCTGGGCAGCTCCGGCTCCGATTACGCCCGGAAGTGTCCAGCCTGGAAAAGTAACCATATTTTCTGCTGCACCTGTCGCAATAATGATGGCATTTCCTTTATAATGGCGAATCCCCTCTCCGATTTTCACAACGATTTCCTTATCCTGATACAGGCCGATTACCGTGGCGTTGAGTACCACTTCAACCCCTGCTTCATCGGCTTCATCCAGAAGCTGCTGCCCAATCACAAATCCCCGGATTTTTGCACGATGCTCTTTGGATCCAAAAAATTTATGAATCTGTTTAAAAAGCTGGCCGCCCGGTTTCTCATTTTCATCAAATACCACAACCTCTAGTCCCCGTTTCGCTGCTTCAATGGCTGCGGATAATCCGGAAGGGCCGGCACCTACTACAATCAAATCATAACGTTTCATTACTCTCACCTACTTATTTTATCGGCTGACGCCCTTTTTTATTATTGCTGTTCAAAAGGTTCTGCGCTCACCCCGTACTGGGTTCGCACATCCATTCCTGCTTTCAATGGAGTGATGCAGGTTCGCACATTTGGCACTCCGTCCACCACCATGACACAGTCCGTACAGCGACCGATCGCACAGAAGATTCCTCTTGGTTTATGTTATTTTTTGTATATCGATGCACCATGACCCCCGCAGCCTTCAATGCGGCGGCTATTGGTTCTCCTTCATAGCCTTTCATTTCTTTTCCGTCAAATGTAAAGGTTACAGGTATTCCTTTGTCCTGCACTCCCAGAATCGGATGCTCCGCAATTCTTGTTTCCATCTTGACTCCTCGCTTTCCCATTTCACTCTCAAATGTTTTGATCATCTTAAAATCTCTAACACAAATCCGGTTTATCCCAGAGGCGAAGCTTCACGCCGAGTCCCAGTTCCATTGCCCGTTCATAACAGATTTTGCCCCAGGCAACATCCTCCACCGGCATGCCGCCTACTGAATAGACAAAAATCTGATCTTCACTGACTCTTCCCGGTTTTTTTCCGAAAATGATGTCACCCAGATCTGTGATTTCCTCTTTGGAGATAATTCCATCGTGGGCCATATCGGTAAATTTCGATCCAATAATATTATTGGCTCCGAAGGACGGATATGGAAATTCTTCCTCCCAGGCTTCGTATAATTGCATGTTGTCTACGACAAGGGAACATTCCTTCAGTTCTTCGTCATCCATATCAAAGCAGCTTACGCCGATCAAAACCGCTCCCGGTTTAATCCATTCTTTCTTCACAAAAGGATAGGTAGACGGGTCTGTTCCTCCGGTATTGGCAAAGGAAAGTACATCACTATCTCTCACCAGATCCTCCACGGTTTCCACTGCCTCTACGGTTTTCAGCTGCGGATATTCTTCCTTTACATAGTCCACAAAGCGTTCCAGAGAGGCTTTCCCTCTTCCTTTTACCTTCACCGTATCAATCCCCGGGCAAGTGGCAAGGATAGCTGCCAGAGAAGTTTTTCCCATCACACCCGGACCACAGATTCCACAGACCGTGGCATCCTTTCGAACCAGGTATTTGGCTCCTACCCCTGGTATGGCTCCGGTTCGATACGCACTGAGCAGATTGGCACTCATAAGACAAAGAGGAGCGCCTGTATCCTTATCATTGAGCATCACCGTCAATATGGATCTCGGCAGCCCTTTTTCTTTATTGGCCATGTTGGAACCGTACCATTTCATTCCCATGAGATCGAAAGGCCCGCCAAGGTAAGCCGGCATTGCCATAAACCTCCGATCATCGCCCTCATCCAGCGGCATGCCGCCAATGGAGCACATGACAATCTCGTCATGGGATGTCCGCCCTTCGGCTAAACCGTTAACGATGTCGCAGAGATTAATCACTTCTTCCCGTTTTGCCTTTTCCGTGTTCACCAGATGGACAAAATGGATTCCCATGATACACCATTCCCTTTTGTTGCCGAATTCATCCACCGGGCTGCAGGAGAACTTCATTTTCTCCGGCCGTACGGAAACTGTCATATACTCCCCAAAGCGGAAGTCTTCTCCGATACCGGAGATAAAGCCGTTCTCTATCATGACCTGTACATTGTCACCCTGAACAAAACTTACCGTTCCGTCAAAAATATTGGTCTCGCCGATAAAGGTCGCCACAAATTTTGTCGCCGGCGATTCATAAATTTCTGTCGGTGTTCCCAGCTGATCCAGGATTCCGTCATGCATGATGGCAATTCGGTCACTCATGGTCAGGGTCTCTTCCTAGTCGTGGGTTACATAGATAAATGTAATGTTCAGTTTTTTCTGTAACCGCTTCAATTCCAAATTTTCGCCTTCCACCTTAATGCTTCCGGTAGTTGGCTCTTCAAAACCTGCTATCATTCGAAGGGTGGTCGTCTTTCCACAGCCGGAGGAACCGAGCAGGGTAAGAAATTCTCCTTCTTCCACTGTAAGATTCAGGTCTTTCACTACATGATTCTTTCCGTAAACCTTATTAACACCTTCTATTTCTACAATATGTCCCACATGATCACCTCAAATCTTATCTGGAAAATCCTTTCCTAGAGTGCTTTTCTTCCTCTCTCACCCGTACGTATCCGGACGGCTTCCTCAATATTTCTGACAAATATCTTACCGTCTCCCACATGACCGGTAGCACAGATTTCTCTGACCTTCAGGATAACCGGATCCACATCTTTATCTTCCACAACCACTTCCACGCGGATTTTCGGCAGAAGATTGATCGTTGTCTTGAAACCTTTGATTTCATTCACACCATTTTCATCCACAACGCCTTTCTGGGTTCCGCATCCCATAACGGTTGATAAGGTCATACCTCCACAATGAATTTCATCTAAAATATTTTTAATCTCTTCCAGTTTTTCCGGTCTGATAATCATAATTAATTCTTTCATTCAAAAATCCTCCTTCTTCAAAATCAATGGTAATCATTAATTCTCCTTTAAACAAAAGAAAGGAGCTGTCATCATGACAGCTCCTTTGCTCATGTGTTTTTGATTGATTAATGAAATAATAATCCAATCGCTCCCACATTACAATTCACCAAAAATACCATTTATCTACTTATTTTTAAGTACTTTTACTCCTTTTCTTTGATGAGTTTAAACATTTGCACTCGGTTTTTTATTCCTAATTTGCGATAAATATTCAAAATGTGTTTCTTCAAAGTGTTCTCTGTGATAGTCAACTCACTGCTGATCTCATAGTTATCTTTGCCAAGAGTTCGGTATAGAGTGATCACTCCAACAAATTCCTTTTCTCTTGCCATGATCATCTGCAGGGAATAATGCCAGTTATTGGGCTTGTACACCTTTTTGTAATACTCTGTCTCCACCCTTTTCTCATCGGGCATGATATCTGTCTCCCGATAAATGATGGTTTTCCCACTGTACAAAATTCCCCTGCTGTAATCAATCCCGTCATAGACTTCAGACAAATCCTCTTTACAGTTATAAAACACCGGTGATGTGAGTTTGAACTCTCCATCGGCAGGAGCCAGATAAAAATCCGCACTGTCAAAATCCACCAGCATTCGAAGTTGTTCCAGAAGCTGTGTTCTCATCTGAGTCATATTTTCCATGATATGAATTTTATAAATGATACTATTCAACAATATCCAATCATTTGTTTCAAGTTTTCTCATAATCTGATAATTTTACTTCCTGTCTTCCTTCTTCAAGCTAATTTAACAGACATTCACTCTTCCGCTGAACTCTCCATCCACCGGCTTGATTCTGCCGGTATCCAGACAATGTACAAAGGCCTGGACCATATTTGGATCAAACTGCCTTCCTGCTTCCTCAAGAAGAATCCGTCTGGCTTTTTCCATCGGAAATGCCTTCTTATAACATCGTTTTGAGGTCATTGCGTCAAAAGAATCCGCGATACACAATACTCTTGCCGTAGCAGGAATATCCTCCCCGGCGATTCTTCTCGGATATCCCCTTCCGTCATATCGTTCATGGTGCCCGATCACTGCCGGAATAACATAATCCAGAGATGGCAGATGGCGGATAATATCTATGGAGGCCTCCACATGCCCTTTGATAATCTCATACTCTTCATCGGTCAGACGACCTGGTTTATTCAAGATATCCTCCGGGATACCAATCTTTCCAACATCATGTAGTAATGCAGACTGGCGGATAATTTCCACCACATCTTCGTTCATTCCGAGATACCGTCCCAGTTCAGTAGCATAATAGGCAACATTATTGCAATGGCTGAAAGTATAATGGTCCTTTGCATCAATGGCTGCAGTCAGCGCATAGATGGTAGATTCATATTCCTGATAAATATGAGCATGATTCATCTCATCTTCCAAATCTCTTCCACTCTGCAGCATGGTATCAAATACCTGGATTCCATTTTTTCCACTGTGTTTTACATGGTAAACTGCAAGATCAACATTATCCAGCAGCTCTCGAACAGACTTCGCAGCATATGGTGCCGCACTGATACCCGCACTGACCGTGACAGCCTTCAGCTTCATTCCTCTCTCCTGATTATTCATGACATAAATCTGTCTGCATATGGATTCGGTAAGATTTTTTGCTGAGAAAACATCATATTTCGGCAACAGAATTGCAAATTCTTTTCCGCTATAACGGGCAACATATCCATTCTCACCCACACTGTATCGGATGATATCTGCAATTCTTTTCAGACATTTGTCCCCTTCCCTCACACCATACAACTGATTATACAGTTTGAAATCATCTACGTTGAAAATGGCCAGAGCAAGAGATCCATCCCTGTTTTTATCAAATTCTCTGTTGAGCACTTCATAAAAATATTTTCGATTCAACAATCCTGTCAGTTCATCCGTTCTGGCTTCTATGTATGCCTGTTCATAAAGACGGGCATTTTTTATTGCAATGGAAGCTACCGATGTAATAGAAGATAAAATCTGAATATCATTATATCCAATATGATTTTTCATACCACGCCCTGCCAGAAGAATGATTCCCGCCAGCTGATTTCCATCTTTCAAACCTACACAGCATTGTACACCCATCTTTTCCAGTTGATTTTTTTCGCTCTCCCACATGGACTTGTATTCTACCGTATAACGGAATTCTTTGTAAATCAGTGGCTCATCATTATGCTTCAGCCACTGAATGATTGGATTGGTCTCATCAATGGTAAAAGAAAGATCACTCAATGGTCTGTCACTGTATAGCCCCTGATATGGTTCTCCCGCACATTTCTGCATACAGATATAAATTCCGTCCACAGACATGGTATCCCGAAGCACCTCTATAGTTTTATCCATAATATCCTGAAGATGAAGGGTTTTGGAAACTGCCGAACTGAACTTCTTCATTTTTTCCGCCTGTTGTAATTCTTCCTTCACAAAAACATTATTGACCAGAATCCTCCATATACAGGTAAATCCCAGATAGGCTAATAAAAACAGCACCGCAAAAATTAAAGGATAATAAAATCCATTGGCCGGAACATACTGCTGTACGATTGTCTGGATATACGGTGATAAATTGATAAACAGAACCAGAGCAAAGGCCAGTCCGATTCCATAACACAGACCTTCGGAAGCCAGCATCTGGAGACGGAAAAGCCTTCTTCGAATCAACGCATAAAGCAGACAAAATGCATTGAGTAATCCACAAAGAATATCAATAGGAAATCCTTTAAAGAACGGCAATCCAATCGCCAGGTTACCAACAAACATTAATATCATTCCCAATACAATCGGCTCGAACTGCTTTGTCATATTGCGACTTGACTTACAAGCCTTCACGACATTCAAAAACGTATAAATCAGAATTGCTGCTGCGAGAATAAAAAATACGGCAACCGTCCAGCTGTAATCATACTCAAAGTACTGTGTTCCGTTTCTCTCCACCAACGCCGGGTATTTCAGAAAAATTCCCCTCGGAATATTGATGATAAAACAGAGCAACATCAATACAAGATATATTTTTTCCGGCATCCGCCCGGAAATTCCAATAAAAGCATCAATAAAAAGACAGTAGGCATATGGCAACAACAAAATCCCAAGCAAAGAAACATGGAACCAGAACACATAATTTGGCCACAGACTCATGCGCATGAAAACTGAGCCGCCTGTCCAGAAAATCTGTCCAACCAGCACAACCAGAAAACTGTTTACCAGTTTATTTTTCTTAGCCGCAAGAAATGTCAGCAGCATAAATCCATAGCAAAACATTGCTATTATTGAAATATAACCGTATGTTCCCATAGCTACCTCTTATCTAACAACAAATAAACTCTCCTGTACCCGGAGTAATTCCGAAAGTTCATGATATGGAGGACTCATCTGGCGGATTTTTTTCTTTGTCCGACGCTCGTAAGCCTGAAATGTTCCACAGCGCAGTACCGTAACTTCCAGAGGATCCATCCCCAATATTTTCTTCAGATCACGATAATCCTGATCGATATATTTAAAATATGTACTTAACAGGTCTTTCAATATTTCAGAACTCATCGCATGATTGATCAGCGCATTTTTTTCAAGCTCCACATACATATGGAAATACGGGCGATGCTGTTCATTATATTCCTTGACAGCCACCCAGTTTTTGATCGGCAATCCGGACAGTTGTATTACACTCTTGATTCCATTTTCTGAAATTCTGGTAAATCCTGCAATATCAATAATCCACGGAACCCGATCCACATATTCAAACCGTGGAATCACCGTCTGATCTTCCCGGTTCTCCAGACCCACACAGCGATACATGTCTCCGCACCGGTAACGGGCAAATGCTCCACCCTTTAACACTGTTAGAACCAATTCATATTTCTCTCCCGGTATCACTTCATCCATAAGATAAGTTTTCGGAATAAAGTCGGGATCTTCATAATTCTTAAGCATATCTGCCTCAGTGATAAATTCATAGAAACAGGTGTCCGGGAAAAAGTACATGCCATTTCTCATCCAGGTTTCCGTTCCAATAATTGAAGGCTCTGTTCCTGCAAATAATTCCATCGGACGGATTCCCCACAAATGTTCCAGATCATCTTTATAACATTGATTATCTGTACCTGCCACCATAAATCCTTTCAATTTGAACAGATCCTTCGGCATCATCTTCCTGCCTTCTTTCTTGCAGGTACTTTTGGCCTTAAGAAGCCTCAAAATCATATGCGGTTTACATTTCAGCAAACTGGATAAGCTGAGCGACCCGCCGGAACCGGACATGTCAGAAAGACTGAGACTTACGGCATAGGCAACACTTCCAAGCCCAAAGAAAAACTCCAGGTCTCTCTTCATAGCCATCTTAAATCCGACTTTATTTCTTTCGCTGAAACTCATGTTGACCGCATCTTTTACTGCAGGTAAAAATTCTATGTCAATATCCTCTCCCAACGCCAGCGGAAACAGTCCCGTTGCATAAGGAAGAGGTGCCAATCCATAAAGAATCTTATCCTTATCAGACACATCAAACTTGCCTTTTGCCCTACTGGTAGACAGGATGAGACACGCAACTACATTATTCTTATAGGTATCAAGCATACTACGAGTGTACGGAGCAACCTTAATCGGATGCTTTCCACCCTCCCACGTAGTCTGTATCCAGATAATAGGATTCCCCGGTAACATATCCGGACGTTTTGCGAGAAGAATATCCGCATAATCCTCATAAGTGGTGAGGGGAACCATCTGACGAAACTCTTCCAGATTCTGAGGATACTTTCCCTTTAAAATAGACTGTCCCAGTCCACTTCTGCTCCACAGCTGAATCTGTTCTTCCATCAGACGTTTCTGAATCTTCATAAAACCATCCATCGTCAAATCCAGAAAGCCACAATATTGCTGCCAGATTTCATCATATTGTTGTTTTTTCAGCTTTTCCTTCAGATTCATTCCGTCACCCTCAGCCTCTTCTCAAACCTTTTATCGTTGAAACACACACATGGATACTCTCTCTGTCAGGTATCAAAAAAGGTGTTCTGCACTTA
>JALERO010000172.1 GCA_022764265.1 Eubacterium sp.
TTCCACTCCCACATATTGCATGGAGCCGGCATAAATACACAGACTCATGAGAATCGCCCACCAAAAGGAATATCCTTTGTCATGGAGCAGAATACCAAATCCCATCCCCAGAACAAGATACCCTGCCATGACCGGCAGGGTTGCTAAAAAAGAATACTTTATCGTCTTTTTATTCATTTTTTTCCTCTTCCAACAAACGATAGAAGTCCGGAAATCTCTTTTTCAGAGAGACTGGCCTTCCATTTTCATCCAGAAAACAGTGTTGACTGGTTCCTTCACACACGATTTCACCTTTCACTGTCATGGTGTATCCAAGACTTAAGCGAGCAGGCGTCAATCCGATCACCTTTACATCAATGTCAATCACATCCGGATAAGTCGTTATCTTTTTAAAATCACAGGTGACATTCACGACCGGAGAAATAATTCCTTCTTCCTCCATCTTATCATAACCCCATCCAACCTGTTCCATAAAATCCAGTCTGGCTTCTTCCATAAACCGGATATAGTTGGAATGATGGGTACATTGCATTTTGTCTGTCTCGTAATATTGCACCTGATGCTGATATGATTTCATCTTCTGTACCTCTTTTATCTTCCCCTGTAAAAAGTTCTACCAGCACAGATTACTGTTGCTCTGCCAGATATTCCTCCACAAAATGGGAAGCCACTGCCCCGTCGGAAACAGCAGTTACCACCTGACGCATCACCTTGGTCCGGACATCTCCGATTGCAAATACGCCCGGAAGATTGGTTTTTGTCGTCTCATCGGCAATGATATAGCCTGCGGAATCTGTCGCCAGCGCATCTCCCCAGAGCCTGGTATCCGGCTGTCTTCCGATGCTGATAAAAACACCGTCACAATTCTGAATCTTGTCTTCCCCGTTTTTCAGATTATGAATCTTTACGCCGGTAAGCTTATCCTCATAAAGGAATTCTTTCACCACACTGTCCCAGCAAAACTCTACATTTTCTGCCTGCATCAGCTGGTCATGATATATTTTTGTGGCACGAAGGGTATCTCTTCGGTGAACCACGATCACTTTTTCGCAGATTCTGGAAAGAATCGTGATATCTGCTGCCGCGGTATTGCCTCCGCCTACCACAACCACCGTCTTTCCTTTATAAAACATGCCGTCACAGGCTGCACAATAATTGACGCCTCGACCAACCAGTTCCTTTTCCCCATCGATGCCCAGCTCTCTCGGCACCGCACCGGTAGCAATGATCACTGTCTTGCCGTAAATCATGCCCTCACTGGTCTCAATCGCCTTCACTTTCGCTGTAAGATCTGCTCCCAGAACCTCCACCAGTTCTGTATTAGCACCAAATCGTTCCGCTCCGGCCTGCATCTTTTCACCGAGGGTAAATCCATCCACACCGTCTTCATAACCCGGATAATTATCAATCTGCATGGTGAGCGCCATCTGTCCACCGGCAGATAATTTCTCCAGCACAACGGTGTCCAGTCCCGCTCTCGCACAATAAAGGGCTGCCGTATATCCGGCAGGACCTCCACCGACAATCACCGTATCATAAATATGTTCCATCACAGATTCTCCTTTATAAATGTCTCAATCTTTGCCTTGGAATCCGGTGCAACAATGGTTCCTTCCACCTTTCCGTCTTTGAAAAACAACAGGGTCGGAATCACATCTATATGATAACGGTTCGCAATCTCTTCCGCATCGTCAATATTTACCTTGGCAACAAGCAAAGCATCTCCATACTGCTCTGCAATCTTGTCATAAGCCGAAGCAATCCGACGACAATAAGTACACCACGGTGCCCAGAAATCAATAATTGCGGTTCTTTTTTCATTAACGATAATCTGATCAAAATGTTCTTTTGTAATGTTAATTGCTGACATATTGCTCTCCTCCTTCGTCATATTCGACTTTATTATACACCATTCTACAGTATTTGAAAAAACTTTTCTGTAATATTGTCACCAAACTTTTTATTTTCATACTAAATTAGTTTTCCGACATTGAAGTTTTCCTATTAATATAAAGGAAGAGGCAAAAAAAGAAACGGAACTTTACAACCAACGAAACGGAAAGGTCACCCTTGAGTTTTCCCAGGCTGCACGTATCCCTTTGAATGAAGCTCGCTCCTTCAATGTTGGTTATCTTTTCCTTCAGGTCCTTTGCACACAGCTCCGTCTGGATAAGATCTGCAGAACAATCAAAACCCGCCACAGATTTAAATATGACCTAAATGCCATTCTCACAGACCTGGCCTATGCACGGATACTTTCACCTGCCAGTAAACTTGGCAGTTATGATTACTGCAAGACACTATTGGAACCACCGAAATACAGTTTGCAGGATATCTACCGGGCTCTTTCTGTGATCGCAGAAGAATCGGATTTCATTCAAAGCGAGCTCTACAAAAACTCCAACTTCCTTCATCCGAGGGATAAACGTATCCTTTATTATGACTGTACAAATTATTACTTTGAGATCGAAGAAGAAAGTGGTTCAAAACGTTACGGTAAGAGTAAAGAGCACCGTCCGAACCCTATCGTGACCATGGGCCTGTTCATGGATACCGACGGGATACCTTTGGCATTTGATATCTTTCCGGGAAACCAAAATGAACAGACCACGTTAAAACCGTTAGAAACAAAAATCCTTCAGGATTTCAACTGCAGTGAATTCATCTTCTGCTCGGATGCCGGACTAGGCAGTGCAAGTAACCGTCGCTTTAACAGTATGGGAAACCGTTCCTACATTATTTCCCATTCTCTTAAAAAAATGAAAAAAGAAGACCGGGATATTGCCTTGGATCCAACGCAGTTCCGTAGGGTAGGATCCGGTCGTTTCATTGATCTTCGCGAACTGGATGAAACAAAGAAAGAGGTTTTTGAAACAGTATACTATAAAGAAGTACCGGTCATCACAGGTGACATGGATGAGACCCTGATTGTTACCTATTCCCCGAAATACAAAGCTTATCAGAAAAAAATCCGTGAAGGCCAGATTGAACGGGCAAAAAAGATCATTGCAACGCCTGGACAAAAACGCAAAGGGAAAAATCAAAATGACCCGATGCGTTTTGTGAAAAAAACATCGGTAACTTCAGATGGAGAG
This sequence comes from Eubacterium sp., assembly GCA_022764265.1. Classification (GTDB taxonomy): domain Bacteria; phylum Bacillota; class Clostridia; order Lachnospirales; family Lachnospiraceae; genus Anaerobutyricum. Next base: position 3,096 of record JALERO010000172.1, read on the forward strand.
ATTGCAGAAAAAAATGTGTACGATCTCGATGAAGAACAGATTCAGAAAGAAGAAATGTACGATGGTTTCTACGCAGTCATTACAAACCTTGAAGGAGATGTCAATGAGATCATAAAGATCAATAAGCAGCGTTGGGAGATTGAAGAAAACTTCCGTATCATGAAAACAGAATTCGATGCGCGTCCTGTCTATGTCAGGAGAGATGACCGAATCAAGGCACACTTTATGACCTGTTATATCAGCCTTCTTCTTTACCGTCTCCTGGAAAAGAAACTGGGAGACACTTACACCTCAAAACAGATTCTGGAAACCTTACGTTCCATGCAGATGACACTGTTAAATAAGGCAAGCGGATACATCCCATCTTACACAAGGACAGAGCTAACAGACAGATTGCACAAGGAATTCCATTTCCGGACAGACTATGAATTTATTACAAAGTCATCCATGAGAACCATAATCAAAAACACAAAACAGTTAAAAATAGAAACACCGAAAAAATAGCACATATCGCTACAAAGCAACAAACAGCCAAAGAGCCTATATTTCAAAGCTCTATGGCTGTTTTATTATTTCTTAACTGTCAAAGACGGGAAAATAGCAAACATTTGTACTTTTACTGATTTCCCGAAATTTTCTATCAGAATTTCCGGGGTCGGGAAACTGGGGTCGGGAAAAACGGGGTCGGGACTTGTGAACAACACAGACTCCAGTTTGCTATGAAGTTCACAAGTC
>JALERO010000209.1 GCA_022764265.1 Eubacterium sp.
CCGTAGCATTGGTCTGGGTTCCGCCCACCAGAAAATGAACATCCGCACCAGGACAGCCGCAGGCCTCTCTTATTTTTTTCTTTGCACTTTCACAATAAGGATCACTGCCGTAGCCGGACAGTGACTCCAGATTCGTCTCCAGCAGACGCTGCAATATTTTCTCATGAGCACCTTCTGTGTAATCGCTTTCAAATGATAACATATCTTTTGTCCTTTCCATCAATGGCGTAAAAAATCCGTTACACCAATAATTTCCTCATTAGTATAACGGATTTCTCATCAAATTACCACCGATTTTACTCGGCTCTGCGCAGTCTTTCCACCACGCTTTCTTTTTTGCCAAAGCGGAAGGCCGCTTCCGGTACCAGAATGCCCAGCAGCAGAAGGATCGGCGCGATCACCAGCATCGGCCAGATTACAAAGTGATAGCTCATAAACCAGATTCCTCCCGCGAGCAGACGAATTACGGTTATGGAAAACAGGCTCCCCAGCAGTAAGGAAACACAAACTGTTGCCAGCGCATAATACAGCCCTTCCAGCATCAGCATTTTCGAGAGTTGCTTCCTTGTCATCCCGATGGCCTCCATCATGGCAAATTCCTGTTGTCTGGTCACCATTCCGGTGAGCACGGAATTCATGAAGTTCAGCAGACCGATGATTCCGATCACCAGGGTCAGTACCCCTCCCACCAGGGTGAAGAGACCGGTCATGCCGGAGAAATCCTTCAGCCAGCTGAGTTTGGATTCATAATCCATCAGGGGCTCAATCTGGGTCGTGTAATTCTCCATCCACCGGGCAATCTCCTCTTCTTTCTCATCCTCCGCATCAAAGCTGTAGCTCATCAGATAATCATCGGAGGACATCTCAAGAAATACTTGCGTCGGTACATAATAGGCAAAATTCTGCCCCATCCGGTTTGTCATGGCGTAATAGTCGCTCTTGATGAGAGATAGGATTTCAAATTCTCTTTTTTGCCCATTTCCATAAGTGAGAATTACCTTATCTCCCGGCTGATGGAGAACCTCATTTTCCTCCACAAAATTATTATCATCGGTTTCTACGGCATACAGCAGATAGTTTCCGGTCTTCATCTTATCCTTGATTACCTGAAGATCCGTCTCTCCTTTCCAGACTTCGATTTTCTTGTAAAAGAAATCGTCCATCCCGTAGAAAGAAGCATTATAGGTATTGTCGTCCATCATAGTATAAGGTATAAATTTATTTCCCCAATACCAGCCAGGATTGCCATCTTTGTCTCTGGCAATATAATCCGGAGGTGTCCAGCAGGCTTTGTCCAGACCAACCTCACCATTGGTCAGATAAAGCCGCCCGCCTTCCTGAAATCCATCCAGCTTCTGTACTTCTTCCACAAAGCTTTCGGATAATTTTTCTTCCTGCACATCCTCTCTATTATAGCCAAAATAACAATCCATTCCGAAATATTTTGCATTTCCGATGACAAAATCGGAGGATACAAATTTCTTCAGATATTTATCCATGTCAAAGGAATGGGTGATTGTAAATACACTGTTCAGCAAAATCACAGACAGGGAGAGGGAAATCAGCACCAGAATGGTCTTCCTTTTATTGCGTCCCAGATTGGAGAGGGCCATTTTCCAGAGCTTTCCTCCATCCGTTGATTTTTTGGATTTGCGTTTATCCTGGTAGCCTTCGGTGTAACGAACGGCCTCCACCGGAGAGATTCGAGCCGCCATTCTGGCCGGTTTTCCTGCGGAAATCCATACGGTAAGCAGGGTGAAGACCGCAGCCTCCACAAAAATCCATGGATTCATGGAAACCGTCACCTGATCAACGGTATAAGAACTGAGTTCCAGAAATTTTGGAACGACTGCTTTTCCCAGAATAAAACCACCGATCAGTCCCAGCGGAATTCCCAGAAAGCCAAGAACAAGCGCCTGTCTTCGCAATATTTTTTTAATCTGCTTTCCTGTGGTTCCAATGGTTTTTAACAGTCCATAATACCGAATATCCCGGATAACAGATATCTGAAAAATATTATAGATAATCAGATAACCGGTCAAAATGATCAACAAAAGACCTCCCGCCACGGCCCCCACTGTAATAGAATCCTGCTCTGCCCCATCGGATATGTAGGCCCAGTTGGCATTGCTGGCGATATAGTTTTCATCCCCTTCTTCGGTGGAATACCCGTGACTTTCAATGATTTTATTCAGCTTCTCCTGAATATGAAAGGAGTTGGAAAAGGAAACGTCCATCCGAATGGAGCCGGTGCTGGAATAATCTTCCGGATAGGTGTAGACAAGTTCATCTGCATATCGCTCCAGATAAGCATCGGACACAATGACAAATCCCGTATTCATCGCCGAATCCGCCTTCATGACACCGCTGACAAGAAAGTCTCGCTCAATTATTTCTTCACTATCCTGCCGCAGCTGCATCTGCAGTGTGATCCGCTGCCCTGCCTCCGGCTTCTTTCCCAGCAGTTCCAGAGAAACCTCATCCATCAAAATCTCATCGGCTGCCTTCGGTTCTCTTCCATCTATAATATCCACAAAGCAATGGGGATAATGGTAGGTCGGATAATACCAAGCCTCCACATGGCGTTTTATAAACTCCGGATTCCGGATATACTCGGCCACCATCATACAGGGTGCCGATTCTTCAATCGACGGATCGGAGCTTAATTCTTCATACTGTTCCCAGCTAAGATTTTTTATGGTTCCGTGACAGTCCCCGCCGGATTGACGCATGGTTTCTCTCTGAAAATTCTCCATGGTACCGAGACCGATGGTAAAAAGGGCGGTAAATAACATGGCGGTCAGGGCAATGGCGGCAACGGCAATCCGGTTTCTGGTTTTTGCCGCCTGAAAGCTGCGGTTAGACAGGCGGCGGATCACTTTCTGATTCTTCACCTTACGCATCTTCCTCACCGCCTTTGATCTTTCCATCCTCAATGCGGATAATGCGGTCGGCCAGCTGGGCGATCTCCTCATTGTGGGTAATCATGACAATGGTCTGCCCGAATTTTTCTCCCGTCACCTTTAAGAGTCCCAACACATCCTGGCTGGTTTTCGAATCAAGATTCCCCGTCGGTTCGTCCGCCAGAAGGATGGCCGGTTTCGTTGCCAGCGCTCTGGCAATGGCCACTCTCTGCTGCTGACCGCCGGAAAGCTGACTTGGCAGACTTTGGAGCCGATCTGCAAGACCAAGCACCTCCACCACCTGATTTACATAAGTTTTGTCAACGGTATTCCCGTCCAGCTCAATGGGGAGCACGATATTTTCGTATACATTTAATACCGGCACCAGATTATAGCTCTGGAACACAAAGCCAATCTTTCTTCTCCGAAACACACAGAGCGCATCCTCCTTTAAGCGGGAAATGTCCTTATCATCCACATAGACACTGCCCTCCGTCGGATAATCCAGTCCTCCCAACATATGAAGCAAAGTGGATTTCCCGCTGCCGCTGGTTCCCACAATAGCCAGAAACTCGCCCCGCTCCACTTCCAGATTCACCCCGTCCAGAGCTCTGACCTGATTGGATCCGGTTCCGTAATATTTTTTCAGATTTTCTGTCCGTAATACTTTCAAATGTGTCACCTCCAAAATTTCAGTTAGAAATACATCCAAACTTTTTCTCTGTTTCTGGTTCTATTGTAACATTCGCTTCTTGCCACAATCTTTCCGGAATCTAACACTTTTGAAAGAATTTATGCCTTATGAAGATAAAAAATAAACTCGGAACCTTCGCCATAAACGGACTTTACCTTGATATATCCATCTTCCTTTTTGAGAATCTCCCGGGTCAGATACAGTCCGATTCCCACTCCCTCTTCCTGATTCACTTCTTCCGACCGGTAAAACCGCCCGAATATTTGGGACAGATTTTCTTCCCGAATACCGATGCCCTGATCTTTCACGGAAATCGCAAGGTACATTTCGTATTCTGTTACAGAAATGGTTATCACAGATTCCGGTTTGGAATATTTTATCGCATTATCCAACACATTTCCCAGTGCTTCCTTGGTCCATTTATAATCAAAGGATGCTTTTGCATTTCCGTCATAAGTGTTCCGGACAGCCACCTTCTTCGTTCTGGCTTTCCCGGAATAATCTGTGATTGTTTCCTCGAGCAGCCTGTCAACCTTCTGCATGACCGGTTTCACTTCCACAATATTGCTTTCCAGACGGGACACTTTGGTCAGCGACTGAATGAGAAATTCTAACTTCGAAGTCTGTCTGGATATCTCCTCCAGCAATCCCAGGGCTTCCTCTTTTCTCTCCATGGTCTGATCCGACTGCAAAGTTTCTTCCAGTAAATCTACATATAATTTGATGTTGGTCATGGGTGTTTTGGTCTGGTGGGAAATATCCGAGACCAGACTTTTTACATTTTCTTTTTCTCTTGCCAGATTTTCTTTGGATAAAAGAGAAGCTGCCAAGAATCGCTTCCATTTTGTCTCCAGTCTTGACAGCTTCGTTTCATCGTATATTTCTTCCTGAAAGGTGCCGCTAAGTGCTTCGGAAAGCATCTGATCCAGCCGGTCCAGGGTTTTATTTCCGAACATATTATCTCTCCTGTTTTTTCCACATATAGCCCTGACCATATATCGTCTGAATATAGGTCGCGCCTTCTTTCTTGCGTTCCAGCTTGCTTCGCAGGCGGTTGACGGTGACCGAGAGCGCATTTTCATCCACATATTCACCGCTATCACTCCAGAGGCGGTCCATAAGATAATTTCTCGTCAGAAGGTTTCCTTTATTCAACACCAGAAGTCGAAGCAATTTCTGCTCATTGACACTGAGAAAAATCTCCTGATTATCTCGGAAATATTTCATAGTATCAAAGTGAAAACGAAATCCGTCTTCCCGATAAATCTCCTGGTGTTGTTTCACCGCTTCTGTCTTTTCGATTCTTCGCCGGAGTACCTGGATTCTCGCCCGGAGAACCGCCAGACGAAAAGGTTTCGTCATGTAATCATCAGCCCCTAAAGTAAGCCCCGTGACCTCATCCATCTCCATATCATTTGCCGTCAATATGAGCACCGGCAGCGAAGACCTTTCCCGAACCCATTTCAGATAATCATATCCACTGCCATCGGGCAGATTGATATCCAATATGATCAGATCCGGCAATTGACGCTCAAAGGCTTCCTTTGCCTGCCGCACATTTCCGCTTTGCGAGAACGCCATCTCCGGTTCCTGAAGGGCAAGCTTCACGCCGTCACTCAGGGCTCTGTCATCTTCCACAATCTGAATTAACAAAGGTTATCTCCTCTCATCAATGTACATTATGACATCCAGTAACGATGGCAAAACACATTCTGCCAATTCCCGTATCTCATCGTCCGGCTGAAGAAGATCTGGCACCATAACCGGATGCATTCCTGCTCGGCTGGCTGAACGGATGCCATTAAAAGAATCTTCAACGGCACAGGCATTTGCCGGATTAACATGAAGCGCTTCACACGCTTTCAGGTAAATATCCGGCTCCGGTTTTCCGTTCTCAATCATGTCACCACAGATGAATTGATCAAAAAATGATTCTAAGCCGGCATTCCGAATCTCCGGCAAAGCTTTCTCCCGAATCGTTGAGGTCGCCAGAGCCACTTTTATGTTATTCTCTTTTAAGTAAGCCAGAATCTCCCTTGCTCCCTTTTTCAGAGGGAGCCCTCCTTCCGCCTCTTTTCGAAATAGGACAAACATCTCATCCATGTATGTGTCAAAAGGGAAATCCTCTCCATAGTGGCTCAGAAAGACTTCCTTCATATGCAGATCGGTTGTTCCGATGGTGGCATAGCACAAATCCTCAAAGTCGGGGATTCTGTATTTCTCTCCGACTGCCGTCAGACATTTTAAATATATTTTCTCGGAATCAAAGATTACTCCGTCCATATCAAATACTACTGCGTCGATCATTTGTGTCTCCTTCATTTAATTTTTGTTTTTTTTATTTTCTTTCATAATAAAATACATTTCAGAAAAAGAAAAGGTCAGATATTTATTCTTTTTTACAGTATCACAAAACGGTCTGAAAGTAACAGCCAGTTGGCCCGGAATAATCGCATGAGATTCCAGTAACCGGCTCCTCTCAGACCGTATTCTTTTATGAGTTCAAAGGTCGCATCCATACTTCTCACGTCCTCAAACCACACTTCATGTTGTATATTTTCATTTTCATAAAAGTAAAATGGGGAGCGGGCACTTTCACTAAACTGAATC
>JALERO010000218.1 GCA_022764265.1 Eubacterium sp.
TAATCTATCACTCATTATTATTTATTCAAGAACGCCTCGGCGTTCTTGCTGCGAGATGCGCGTCATGCGTTAGCATGACAAATTTCTAATGCGCATCTCTGCAATCCGCCGGAGGCTTAACATTTCAGAAGGGGATTGTCACCCGCTGCTGAAACTAGTTCATTTCCCACCGCTTAGCGCTCTGCGCGCTTGAAGCGGGGGACTTCTTCTGAAATGTGAAAACTCAATTTTTTAATATATTATAAAATACCCTTTTACGCAAGTATTTACGCAAAAAAAACAGAAGCCGCGCACGTTTATTTTCGTGCGCGGCTTCTGCCTATTGTGCATTTTATATAAGGAATTTAGGGGAATTCCAACATGTATGACAAACATGGAGTCATGTTTAAACTGCTTCGTTTATTTTGCCGCCGGTTTTCTGAGGACACCCAGTAATACGGCGCCCACAACAGATCCAACCAGTAAGGAGACAATATACATAAATGGATTTCCGACAACCGGGAATACGAAGATTCCGCCATGTGGTGCCATTAAAGTACACTGGAATGCCATGGATAATGCTCCGGATACTGCGGAACCGATGACACAGGATGGGATTACATGGAGGGGATCCCCTGCGGCATATGGAATCGCTGCTTCGGAAATGAAGCAAAGTCCCATGATGGCATTAACCGGTGCTGCTTTACGATCATTATCTGTAAATTTATTTTTAAAGAGCCAGGAGGAGATGGCAATGGCAATCGGAGGAACCATACCACCGACCATGACTGCTGCCATGATCATATATCCGCTTTCTGTCTGGGATCCCAGTGCTGCGGTACCAAATACATAAGCTGCTTTATTGAATGGGCCACCCATATCGATGGACATCATACCGGCAACGATAATACCGAGAATGATGGAGTTTGCTCCGCCTAAAGATTCCAGAGCATTATATAATAACTGGTTCAACCAGGAGAAAAATGGGTTGATGGCAAACATGATCACGGCAATTCCCAGAAGACCGATTACCGGATAAATGAGCATTGGTCTAAGACCATCCATGGCTGCCGGTAATTTTTCTGTCAGCTTCTTTAATCCTAATACCAGATATCCGGCGATGAAACCTGCAAATAAGGCACCGATAAATCCACCGGAAACCGGAGAAATGCTGGAATCAAAACAGGAAGCAAAGGTCGTTCCGCAGCTGGCAACATATCCGCCTACAAAACCAACCATCAATCCCGGTCGATCAGCAATACTCATGGCAATATATCCGGCAAGGATTGGAAGCATAAAGTTAAATGCAGCACCACCGGCTGTCTTGAAGAAAGCAGCAATCGGTGTGTTCATTCCAAAGTTGCTTGGGTCAATACTGTAATCATCTAATAAGAATGCGATGGCGATCAGGATACCTCCGCCGATTACGAATGGAAGCATGTGAGATACACCATTCATTAAATGTTTATAAATCTGGTGTCCGAGGCCTTCCCCTTCTTCTTCTGCAGAAGCAGCTGCGGCACCTTTGTGATGATAAATCGGTGCTTCCCCATTCACTACTTTTTCAATCAGTTGCTGGGATTTGTGAATACCATCAGAAACTTTTACTTTCAACAATGGCTTTCCGTCAAAACGGGCCATTTCCACATTTTTATCTGCCGCGATAATGATACCATCACAGGCAGCAATTTCTTCATCGGTCAAAACATTTTTTGCTCCGCTGGAACCGTTAGTTTCCGCTTTTACCGGAATTCCAAGTTCCTTTCCTTTTTCTTCCAGAGCCTCCGCTGCCATATAAGTATGGGCAATTCCTGTCGGACAGGCGGTTACGGCAAGAACACGATAACCGGAAGCTGCTTTTGCCGGTTTCTCTGTTGCCTGCTCAGCTTCATTACCATATTTTTCTGTTTCTTTTTTATCGATGGCACTGAGAAATGCATCTACATTTTCAGCTGTAAGTAATTTTTTTCTGAAATCAGCATCCATCAAAATCGTGGATAATCTGGATAATGCTTCCAGATGAACATCTGCGCCGGTTGCCGGTGCGGCAATCATGAAAAACAGATCCGAATTCTGTCCGTCGAGAGCATCGCAATCCACTCCGGCAGGCACTGTGATGGCTGCAATTCCAGGAGTCTGCACTGCTTCATTTTTGGAATGTGGGATACAGATTCCGTCTGCAATGGCGGTTGGACCCTCTGCCTCTCTTTTCATGATCCCCTCTTTGAAAGTTTTTGTATCGGAAATATTTCCTGCTTTCTTATGAAGGTCAATAAGCAAATTCAGCATCTCATCCTTTGTGCTGACATCTGCATTAAGAATAATCGCTTCTTTTTTCAGTAAATCAACAATCCTCATAATACTCTCCTCAATTTTCTTATCTCACAAATCATTGCTATCCAAGCTGTTCCATCATTTTATGAAACATTTCCAAAGATGCCAGTCCTTCTGAAAATGCTGTGGCACTTCCTGCAGCTGTTCCTGTTTTCAGTGCTTCTTCATAGCTTCCATTTTTCAGATAGCCTGCCAGAAATCCTGCGACCATGGAATCACCGGCACCAACAGAATTGATTACTTTGCCCTTTGGAGTGCCCATCTGAATGGTTTCGCCTTCTTCAGTAATCAGAATCGCTCCGTCTCCTGCCATGGAAATAAGAACATTCCGTGCCCCCATTTTCTGAAGTTCTTTTGCATAATGCTCGATATCATCTTTTGTTTTACAGACAGTATGGAACATTTCGCCCAGTTCATGGTTATTGGGCTTGATCAAAAATGGATGATATTTTAAAACATTGAGCAGAAGATCCTTTGTGGCATCGACTGCAATCCGGATTCTCTTTTCTTCCAGTCTGGCAAGAATCTTTTCATAAATATCCTCCGGAAGTGTATTCGGAATACTTCCCGCCAACACCAGAATATCATCTTCTGTCAGAGTATCTAATTTCGCAAACAAAGCTTCAATGGCCTCGTCTGTGATGACCGGTCCCTGCCCGTTGATTTCGGTCTCATCTCCGTGTTTTACCTTCACATTGATGCGGGAATTTCCTTCCGGCAGATGAATGAAATCGGTGTGGATTCCCAGAGATGCCAGACCTTCTTCAATTGCCTTTCCGGTGAACCCTGCTACAAAACCAAGGGCGGTCGTCTCTAACCCAAGGGTATTTAAAATTGTTGAAACATTGATTCCTTTTCCGCCATAGAAAATGGATTCCCGTGTTGCCCGGTTGATATCTCCCAGTTTCATATCATCTAAAAAAACGATATAATCCAGTGCCGGATTAAATGTAACTGTATAAATCATTTTCGTAACCCTCCTTCTCTTTATATTCGTTCTGCCTCTGCATGATCTGCATCCGGCTCATCCCTTGTGCCTTTATATTAGCAGAACGCCTTTTTTAACACATCTTACGAATGTCACTCTGTTCTACGTAAATTCGTCATATCTCATATGACATTTGTCATATGGACAGGTAACGGTAGAACAGACAATGATGAAACAGACGCCGGCGGTGCCGATTATGGCAGTTCTTCGCCTAGGCTTCGTCGGACACAATAAAATATATATTAAAACAGACAGAGAATCGGGGTTCCCCCGATTATGGGCTTTGCCCATATTTAAAGCAGATGCATGTTCATTCTTTGTGCAAGCACAGAATGAACATGTCCCTGCTTTTTCTCTGTCTGTTTTTGAGAAGATAAACGAGTGTCCGAGCTCAGAAACGGCGAGAGAACTCCATAACTCGGCAAAAAGCCGGCTGGGTGTTGTAAGCAGATGTTTAAGATGAGAGCACGCTCGCGTCAGCGATATCTACTTCTCGCGCAAGTATGCATCTCCCGCAGAATTTTCATTTAATAGGAAATGGAGTAATTTCCTTAACGTTGGCTACAATCATAAAAATATAAATTGTGGTCAACGAAATATGTATTGAACAGTGACTACATTCAAGATAATATGTATTGCAGTCATCATACCCTGCTTTAAAGGAGAAATATTAACACTTGTATTCGGGCGTAATGGGTTTACATGGAGAAGCTGATGCGGATTCCCAGACGGCTCCTTACCGAGTTATGGAGTTCTCTCGCCGAATTGTGAACCGGACTCAGATTGCCACTAAACCAGGGGCTGGCAAAAAAAGCAAAAGCGGGCCTTCCTGTGCTTGCACAAAGGAAGCAACCGCTTTGCTTTTGAAGAAGGCGCAGCCTTCCCTGTGAGCTTAACAAAGTTCACAGGGACAGCCCCGAATCTATATAACCAGAGTCCGGTGAGGCAGAGGCGAAGAACTTCCATAATCGGTTCCGCCGTCGTCTGTCCCGCCATTGTCCGTTCCGCCGTCGTCTGTCCGGCTTTTATGGTTTAATAATCTTATCAATCTCATTTTTTAAATTAAACATGGAAGTGCTGATATCATCTTCCGATAAAACCAGGGCAGATAAATGACTATCCGCTTTTTCATAGGCTTCATTATAATATTTAAATTTTTCCGGAATCACTGCTCTCTCAATTGTCTGATCCAGCAGGGACATATCTATATCTTTTCCTCCCGGCGTATCTTTATTCAAGAGATTCATGGTTTCCGCCGAAGTGGTGACGGATTTCATCACGGAAGCTCCGGATGTATCCTCATAAATGAGCCTCTGTATCTCTTCATCCATGGTCAGAATTTTTACAAATGCCCAGGCTTCTTTTGTTTTACTGGTCCGGGAGCTGATCCCTACCATCAGGGTATCCATGGAAGAAATATTGTCTCCGAATGGTCCTGCCGGCATCTGAATACAGTTCCACTCAAAATCAGAATATTTTTTTATACGCCATGGATATGGCATGTAGGTTCTGTATTCGGAAAAGCTTAACGGACGAAAAACAACCTTACCTAAATCAAAATCATTGGCCGATACCAGATAATTCTGGTTGGTTTGCTGAAGCTTTCTCACAAATTGAATTGCTTCAATAAATCGATCATCCGTGAAATTGGATTCCGTTCCATTCTCCTGAAATGGTCGGATTCCATTGGAATAGACTGCCTGAATCCAGGTGTAATCATAATATCCAAATTGATCGATCTGACCGTCCCCATCGGAATCTTTGGTTACCTTTTTACAGATTTCGTAGAAATCATCCCAGGTCCAGTCATCGTCCGGCATCTCAATCCCTTCTTTTTTCAATAATGTTTTATTGACAAACATCAAGGTCGGATTGCATTCAAAGGGAAGAGCATATTGTTCTCCCTGGTAGCTTCCCGATTGAAGAGCCGATTCATAAAAAGTATCACAATCCACCTCCGAATCACCGGCAATCAGCATATCCAGATGTTTTAATGCACCAATTGACACAAAGGTATGTAAATCTTCATCTAGTACCAGATAAATATCCGGTTCCTCCCCCTCAAGGATTTTCCCTGCCAGCCATTCAGAATAATCCTTGGAAGGGATTCCTTCTTCGTATTCAATTTCAATATTTCCGTATTGTTCTCGATATTTTTGTATCGCCTGATCAAAAATATCATAATGTACCGTTCCCGGCACCTCCCAGTTACTTCCATAAAATATTCCGATTTTTAAGGGTTTCTTACCCTGTCGGCAAAAAAAGCATATGGCTCCCGCAATCACAATAAAGATAATTATGAAAAAAGCAATTGGTCTTTTATTTTCTTTTTTTATCATGAATTACTCCTAATCAAATATTTTGTTTACGGTTCCTGTCTGAACAGCCCAGATTGCCAGCTGTGTCCGGTCCCTCAGATCCAATTTGGATAAGATGGAACTGAGATAATTTCGTACGGTTCCTTCCGACAGTGCCAGATCCACTGAGATTTCTTTGTTGGATAACCCACATCCGATTTTCTGAATTACCTTCCACTCTGTTTTCGTCAGATCCTCCGTCATTTTATCATCGACCTGAATGGAGTAATTACTTTTTGCCATCTGATTAAAAAGCTTCACCACTTTATCTGTAATTTCCGGATTGATCATCGCTCTTCCGCTGACCACTGTCCGAATGGCGGAATCCAGTTCTTTCATGGAAATTCCTTTCAGAAGATATCCGCTGGCTCCGTATTTCAGGGCACCATAAACATATTCATCATCATCAAAGGTTGTCAAAATGATTATGTAAATATCCGGATATTTTTCTTTCACAATCCGGGTACATTCTACCCCGTCCATTCCCGGCATACGAATATCCATCAGGATTACATCCGGTTTTTCTTTTTTAATCATGGAAAGGACCGACTGCCCATCGGAAGCCATTCCCGTAATCTCCATATCAGGATTGGCGCCGAGCACGATTCCCAGACTTTCTCTGATCAGCTCCTGATCATCGGCTATCAGTACTTTAATCATTATTTTCTCCCCCTTTTTCCTCACTGTTTCGAATCGGAATCTTTACAATCACCGTAAA
>JALERO010000038.1 GCA_022764265.1 Eubacterium sp.
TATAATGAAGGATTATATAGCGTGCGCCAGCATTTCTTCCGGACGGGAAAGTATCTTCCTTACTCCGGGAACTATCCTCTCCTGAAGAACAGTGAGAACTATAAGACACTCAACAGTAACATGGCGCAGCAGATCCTAAAAGAAGTCGACGGTACATTCCGTTCCTTTTTGGTCTGCTGAGACTGGCAGGAGAAGGGAAATATGTCCACCGGGACATCTCTCTGCCCCATTATCTGCCCAAAGATGGATATATGACACTGGTCATTGGATTTGTCCGCCTGAATGGGAACCGGTTTGTCCTGCCATATTCCAACTCCTTTTTTTCTTCATCGAAAGGCAGGATATCTGTCACAACATATCCCTCCGATTCCATCTGGGCATTGATTCTCTTGTCTTTTTCCATGCCAAGCAGCATCCCGATCAGCATTCCGATGGACAGCCCGAAACACATCCCCAGTGATCCGTTATCAAATATCGTATATCCCAGCGCCATACCGATAGACACTCCCAAACACATACCTGTACTCATGCCAAGGTTTTGATATTTATGGGAAGTTTTATTATTAGATGCAACTTCTGTTTTGTTCGGTTTCATAAGAATCCTCCTCTTTTAGTTTGGCCTCGTTCCCAATTCTATTTCACAGCTACAATTACTGAAAACTTATGATATGTATACACGCATTTAACATCCGTAAACAGACATTAACGTAACATTTCCACTTCTTTTTCTACAGAGCATTCTTTGTCAAGTTTTCTGCGTCCTTTCCACAACTCAATATCTCTGTCTGTCAATCCACTGTTATATAATTCCTTGTCCCAATACGAATCAAACCATTGATCCATCATTGGGGTTCCGGCACAAAACTGATCATAATTTACAAATAGCCCACCGACATGTAGGGATTCATAAATCCGATAAAACTCATCAAAGCAGGGAATGAACTTTTTTCGATTCACATCGTATTCTCTTGCAATGATATTAAATTAAAAAAGAACTAATTTTAATTTGGTCCATATTTATCCTCCTTTCATCGTCAGAGTATCATTTGCCTCAACCTTTTTAAAGGACACAAAGTGAGAAAGTGCCGTAAATTAGGGAATTAGACATACCTGTCTAATCTATTTGTTCAATTACCTTGGCATATACCTGTAATTGATAGACTGCATAAAGTGTTTTTTCCTCGTCAAGCCCTGCATCATATTTTAGTTCTCTTTTATAGGGAATTTTCTCATGCATCATACACAGTTCGAGGAAACATAAGAAAATCCCCATATCAATTTGATCATAAAAGGATACTTTATCCGCAGGCATAATGCCTCTCTTTCCGGGTTTCTTATATCGGAAAATCTTCAATATATTATCGGTATGCTCTACAATCCAGGGCTGTGTATTGCAGGCACTTGGAGCAAATCGAACAATGTCTGTGATTCCTTTCAGTTGCTCTCCCTGCCAGATCTCATCGACTGGTTTCCGTTTGCTTTTAAACATGTTTTTGCGAAAATTTCTTTCATCATCAATCTTTGCGATGGCAATCATAATCACAAAATAAAGGCCATCATATTGAGCTTCCTCTGTTTTTCCAATTCCGAACCACAATGTACCGATGTTTTTCTGAGTCAAATATAGATCCAACTGTTCTCCGATGTAACCAATATTTTGTAAATAGTGTTCTTTCTTTTCACTGTACAATAAAATGCAGTATTCTTCACCACGTGTACAAGTCGTTTCCTCTGCTGGGACAATTCGAATTGCTGTTTTTATATCCGGGCATAACGCAGAAAAATGTTTAAATGCATTTTTGATTTCCATTTGTTCTTCCGGCGTAATCGTTTCATTTCCAATATTTCTAAAGAGATGAAAAGATTTTCTTTTATATATTGCCGGATATAATTCACAATCTAACATTTTTTGTCTCCTCTTTTACTTATATCTGTCAATCAAAATTCCGGATTGGAAGGAATAACGATCGCAGCAATAATATAGGCCAAAAATCCGCTGCCACCCATGGCACAGAAAAGCACCCATCCAAGTCGCACTAATGTTGGATCAATATCAAAATATTCTGCGATTCCTCCACATACACCATTTAACATTTTATCATGATTTGATTTA
>JALERO010000039.1 GCA_022764265.1 Eubacterium sp.
ATGATAACAAAAATTCCGGAAAACCACACGGACACAACGGAAAATCCGGATTTTTCCACACAAATCACATAAAAAATCACTATTCGTATACCGCAATACACCGGTCTGATATCGTGAAGGTGGACGTACTGTAGGATCAGGCCGTGTTGCTTCTATCATCGAGTAATCAATAATTTAGTACCATATATTAAGGTCAAGATACCCCAGACCGCTTGTTTAAGCGGTTTGGGGTTATTTTTTATGAAAAGAAGGCTAAACTATTGGAAGGTTCATCTATTTAGCGTTTAATATACTATTTCCTGAATAGACTTCTATCCATCAGTTGTGTTAAAATATGTACTGAGATTAAATCATGTATAGAAAGCAGGTGTAGCTATGACTGCTCCCAATATATCGGTTGGCTCCAGGAAAAGGAATCGATTGGCTCAAATATCTCTTATTTTACCCATTATTGCCGGAATGATGTTATTTACTTTGTTGGTGTATCTTGGTGTAATAGTTAACTTTGAGATATATCAGAGTCGGGGTGGTGAAACCTTTACTGTCATTAATGATTACACATGTATTGAAGTGGAAAAAGAAGATGCTCCGATTGGAATAGTGAAAGAGTATACATTTACTATTGATGAAAATCTTAAAAATGATACAAGTCTTGCTTTTTACACTGTCCATCAGTATGTCGGAATATATATAGACGGGAAGCTTGTATACAGTATGAAGCCTTCCGGAATACCATTTATCAAAACAATTGGCAGTAACTGGACAATGATTCCACTTTATCGGGAGGATGCAGGAAAAGAAATATGTGTTGATATTATTCCTGTATACGAAAGTTTCCGTAACAGAGAGATTGAATTTCTGGTAGGTTCCCGACTTAGTATTTATTTGGACCGGCTATATCAGGATGCACCACAAATTATCCTGAGTATCATGGCAATTTTTATCGGCATCCTGTTTATCTGTATTGCAGTTTATAAACTGATTCATAAGCGAAGTGATGACGGGATTGCCAATCTTGGACTATTTTCTATTATGTTAGGATTATGGCGGTTGACCGATACAAGGTTTACCCCGTTCTTATTTTCGGAAAAACCTGTACTTATGTTTTATATTTCGGTTACCGTATTGATGATTGGAGTAGTTCCGTTGATAAAAGCCATGGAGACTCGATTTCATAAAGTCAGTCGATGTATTTTAGATTGTTATTCCGTTGCAGTGGCAGTTATTTGCATCGTGCAAATAGTAGTTCAGATTTTTTTTCATTCAGATTTTCGGGAGAATATGCTTATTACTCATCTTATGATTGCCTGCGGTGCCGTTCTCATTGTCGGCAATGTGATTTATGAACGGATAAAATATCCACAAATTCAGAAGGGGGTTGTCAGCCTAAAAGCTTCGTTTATATTAGTGATGGGTGCACTGGGGGATATCATTGCATTTTATGTGAGAGGAACCTCCTCCGGGCTGCTATTTTCTTTGCTTGCAATGCTGATTTACATTATAATAACGGGAGTAAATATGATGTTTCTCTATGTAGAACAGGAAAAGGCGCTTACAGAAAGCCGGATTTCTACGATGATGAGTCAGATTCGTCCGCATTTTATTTATAATACCCTTGGCAGTATCGAACAGCTTTGCGAGCTTCATCCGGAAACGGCCGCAAAGCTGGTACATAACTTTGCTCATTATCTTCGCGGTAATTTCAGTGAGTTGGATAATACAGCTCCCATCCGGTTATCCCAGGAAATAGATCACACAAAATACTATGTTAATATTGAGCAGATTCGTTTTCCGGATATCGAGGTGATATTTGATTTAAGATCAGATGATTTTCTTCTGCCCGCATTATCTGTTCAGCCACTGGTTGAGAATGCAATAAAACATGGATTGATGAAGCTGGAGAAAGGAGGAACTGTAATAGTTTATTCCTTTGAAACAGAGACTCATTATTTTGTCAGTGTAGAAGATAATGGAGCAGGTTTTGATACTTCGGTTCTTCTGGACGAAAAAAAGCATATTGGATTGAGAAATATCCGCGGACGATTGGAATCTATGCTAGATGGTACATTGACTGTAGATAGTACGCCGGGTGTTGGTACAAAAGTGACAATTTCGATTCCGAAAGGAGTGAAAATATGAATGCCATTGCAGTAGATGATGAACCCTTGATGCTCTACGCACTTGTAAAAGCGGTAAAAGCATCTTCAGATATTACGTCTGTCGTGGAATTTGGTTCCTGTGAGGAAACATTGAAATGGGTAGAGAAAAATCTGGTAGATGTGGCATTTCTGGATATTGATATGCGTGGAATGGGCGGTCTGGCCCTTGCGCAGAAGATTATGGAGCTTCAGCCTGATTGCAAGATTGTGTTTTGCACCGGATATGAAAAGTATGCGGTGACGGCAATCAAACTTCGGGTGTCAGGATATCTGATGAAACCCATTTCCGCTCAGGCGGTACAGGAAGAAATCGATTATATAAAGGGATCTAAGGCAAAGGATAGGCCGTTGACAGTTAAATGTTTTGGCAACTTTGAAGTTTATGCCTGTGGCGATAAATTGAGCTTCAAACGGACGAAAACAAAAGAACTTCTGGCATTTCTTATTGATCGGAAGGGAGCCGGGGTGACAGCCAAAGAAATTAGAACCTGGCTGTGGTCGGAAAATGGTGATGAGAAAAAATATCATAATTACCTTCGCCAGCTTTTTCTTGATCTTCGGAATACACTGGAGTCTATCGGTGCAGGTGATATTTTGGAACAAAATAATTACAGTTACTCTCTTAATGTAGATAAGATTGATTGTGATTACTATACCTATCTTAAGACTGGACTGCCAGAGTTTCATGGAGAATATATGACCCAATATAGCTGGGCGGAGGAAACGTGTGGCTTGCTTTGGAAAAAGAATGAATATTGATAGAGGAAAAGGGAGACGTCTTCAGTTACGGTTATTTAGCCATTACTGTGATGTCTCCTTTTTGTGTATGAAATCTACAGATTACTCATTACAATTTTGAGAACGATAGAATAAAACATATAATTTGTAACAGGTTTGTGACACTGGGGTGATACAATACTAGTTAATTGACTATACTCGGCATGAGAGTTTCGCAAGCGGAACTCTCTATTATTTATCTCGCAGCAAGAACGTCGTGGTACTTCTGAAAGATAAAATGAACAATATGATCAAAGGAGAGGCAATATGAATATTATTGATATGCACTGCCACATTCTCCCCGGGCTGGATGATGGTGCACAGTCGTTAGAGGAAGCGGTACGGGCTCTTCAGGAAGCAAAAAAACAGGGGATTGATCAGGTTATTTTAACACCTCATCATTATCCTGATTCCGATATGCCGATAGAATTGATTTTTCAGACAATGAAGCAACTGGAGGACGCGATTCAGGAGAATGAGATTGGAATTAAATTATATCCAGGACATGAATGCTTATATTATACGGATCTCCCGGAAAAGCTGGACAAGCAAGAAGTGTTGACATTGGCTGGAAGCAGATATGTTTTGGTGGAATTTCTGGAAAATGTACATTACAGAGAGATACTTTATGGCATGAGGCAGTTAAAAGAAGCAGGATACATACCGATTCTGGCCCATTATGAGAGATACCGCACATTAATGCAAAAAGGAAAGGTTGCAAAACTAAAGGATGAGGGATTCTTACTTCAATTGAATTTTGATACAGTGCAGAGACAGTATGGATTGTTGAAAAAGAACCCATATCTTGGTGATTTGAAAAAAGGATATGTTGATTTTATGAGCAGTGACTGTCATGGTATGAAGTATCGTAAATATTTTATTGAACCTTCTGTTGACTGGATGCTACAGAATCTGTCAGCAGAAAAAACAAAAGAGATTCTGGTCGATAATCCGAGCAAAATAATAAATCATATTTATTGAATTTGAGGACTTTTATAAAAAAGATAAAATACAAGAAAAAGGGAGAAAAAATGGAACAGAAAAACCAACGCAGGAGTATTGCTCCGGTCTTATATGAAATGGAAGATACTATAGATCTTCTGGAATTATTTTTTGCCCTTCTGGATCACTGGAAGCTGATTTTGTTGTCAATGGTCATATGCGGGGGCCTTGCCGGAGCATATAATCATTTCTTCATACATCCCACTTATCGGGCAAATGCGGAAATTTACATAACAAATACAGATACGGTCATCAGTTTTCAGGATGTTCAGCTGAGTGCAGCTTTGACCGTCGATTATGAAGAAATCATACGCAGCCGCACTGTGTTGAAAAAAGTAATTAAAGATCAGAAGCTGGACATTTCCTATGCAGATTTAAGTCAATTGATTACCATCGAGAATCCAACAGACTCCCATTGCCTGAAAATATATGTGGAATGTCAGCAACCAAAACAGGCGGTAGCCATTGCCAATAGTTTGGTGAAATATGGAGTAGATCAGATTTATCGAGTGGCAGGAAATGATGAACCTACGGTTATAGATTATGCTGAGGCAGATTCTGTGGAGACGATAAAAGCCAGTCTGAAAAAATATATTGCAATGGGAGTATTGGTAGGAATGGTGATTTGCTGTGGTTTTTTTGTGATGGTATTCCTTCTGGATATGACGGTAAAGACAGAAGAAGATATAGAAAAATATATGGGACTTACTGTTCTTGCAACAATTCCGGAATATATGGAAGATACGGCATCGGAAGATAAATCAGGCCGGAGAAAGAAAAGAGGAGGCAATCATGAAAAATAATAAGGCAATAATACCTAAAATATCACCTCTTGATTTTCACACAAAAGAAGCAATTAATATTTTAAGGGGAAATATTCAGATGGCAGGCTATAATGTGAAAGTGATTGCCTTTACGAGTGCAAGAGCACATGAAGGAAAATCTTCTTTATCATTTCGCCTTGCAAAAAGTCTGGCTGGATTAAATAAAAAGGTTTTATATCTGGATAGTGATATCAGAAATTCCAAAACAAAAAAACGGTACCACATCGTTGAAAAAACGGAGGGCTTAAGTGAATATCTTTGTGGTCAATTTTCGGCAGAAGACATTATTTATCCCACAGATGATCCGTATTTTGATATTATTTTTTCCGGAAAATATGCACCAAATCCCAGTGAGCTGATCTCCGGAGAACTGTTTGGGGATTTAATTGAAGCCTTAAAAGAGCAATATGATTATGTAATTGTAGATACACCGCCGGCTAATCTGGTAATTGATGGAGTTTTGGCAGCGAAACAATGTGACGTGACAATTCTTGTTGTGGAAAGCGGCTATACAGATCGAAGGGAAGCGATGAGATTAAAAGCCGTGCTGGAAAATGCGGGAATAAAAATTATGGGTGTTGTTCTGAACAAAATGGTATTATCAAAGAAACATTATGGTTATGGAAAATATGGCTATCGAAAATACGGATATAAAAAATACGATTATGGATATGAAGAATATTTAAAAGAAACGGAAACAAATCGAGAGGATGTGAGACAATGAGAAGGAAAACATGGAAACAAAATGAAATAATTGTTGCACTTGTTGTTGTTCTTTCGTTATCTCTGGCAGGTTGTGCATTCCCGTTTTCCAAAAAAGAAGAGAATATATCAGATGTTGAAACGAGTATTGAGGCAGAAAATGAAAATGCAGATTATCATTCCATTATTTATAATAACAAAAAATATGTTTATAATACACAAATTACATCGCTCCTCTATGCTGGTGTTGACGCAAGCGAAGTCTTGACTACCACCAATCGATATACCATTGCGCCAAGGGCAGACTCTGTTGAGTTGGTAATTCTGGATAATTATCATAAAAGTATTAAGATCCTGGCCCTCAGTCGTGATACGATTACAGAAGTGGAACGTTATACAATGAACGGAAATTCCCGGGGAACTTACGAAACTCAATTGGGCTATGCCTACGCGTATGGAGATGGAGGGAAGAACAGCTGCACAAATTTGACGGAAGCAGTTTCCAATCTTCTGGGAGAAATTCCAATTCATGAATATGTGGTCACAAACAATGGAAGTGTGAAACAGTTAAATAATATGCTGGGAGGCATCACGGTAAAGGTGCCAAATGATGACCTGGTAAAAGAGTATCCGGAATTGAAGAAGGATGCGATTGTTACATTGGATGAATCCAATGCAGAAGCATTTGTTCGTTGGAGAGATACCTCAATTCCTTTTACGAATAATGGACGAATGGAACGCCAACAGGCTTTCAGCAGCAGCTTCTTACAAAAATTCATGGAGCAGATTTCAACGGATGCGAATGTAGTCTGGAAGAAAATTGAATCTATGAGTTCCTGTTTGCAGACGAGCATTAACAAAAGTCAATATTTGACACTGGCTGAACTGTTAAATCAGTTGAATTATTCAGAGGCAGATTATTATTATCTGGAAGGCGAAAATGTCCAGGGAGAACAACATGACGAGTTTTATCCGGATGAAAATGCTCTCGAGAAAATGATCATCGAGTTGTTCTATCTGGAAGATGGGGAGGTGGAATAATGCGATTTCGACATAAAATATGCACATTTGTTTGTGTATGTATGATTGGGGTATTGGGAATCACAATGAGAGTTTATGC
>JALERO010000244.1 GCA_022764265.1 Eubacterium sp.
ACATTCGGTACCATCACTGCTGCCAGCACCAGAATAATTACGATAACTACAATCAGTTCCACGAGGGTAAATCCCTTCTTATTTGTTACGCGATCTTTTAATTTCCTGAACATAATGTTTTCCTTTCTTCTCTTTCAAAAATGTGTGTGGTCTTGGATATCAGCCCGCAATGGGAATGGCGATCATCATGACCTGTTCTGTGTCTTCATCCTGCACCTTGAAATAACCTTCCTCACGTTCCAGTCGATTGCCGATCCGGGCAAAGCATTTTAAAACATCGTCTCTCTCTTCTTCCTCACAGGAATAGATGATTTTGACAAATATCTTATGCTGCTGTTCCATGCTCCTGATCTTGATGTGCCTGTCATGAGGTGGAGCTGCTTTTCTGCAACTGTTGAATGCCTGTATGATTGCCTGTTCCAGCAGCTTACAAAAGGATTCGTCGAGATGCTTCTTGTAAAAGCCGGAACTGTCGATGGTCATCCAAATTTGTTCTCTCTCTGCCTGCCGCACATATTGATTCAACATATCATTCATCTCTTTGCAGGATGTAAAATCGTGTTGTGAAGTGCAGACTACTGTGCTGCCTGCTGCAAACTCCCCTGGTTTTGCAGTCATTCCAGATCCTCCTTTCCTCTGAGCTTTTCTGTATTATAGCGAAAGCCCTGAAAAAAGTACGGACAGGGTAGAATTTGACAGAAAAAGTCGCATTTTTGACACATTTTTGCATTTTGAATTATTAGATTTTGGAAAACATGTAATTATAGTAGGCCTCTCTAGCCTCTTTCTGGTATTTCCGGGAAATAGGAATCTCCTGGTCTTTTATGATAAACTGATTGTGGGCCAGCTCATCAACGAAGTAGAGATTCACCAAATAACTCTGATGACATCGGACAAAGTTGGGCTGTGTGAGTTGGCTTTCCACCTGACTGAGCTTCTGATAACTGATTTTTTCCTGCCCATCCTCCAGATGAATCCGGATATCACGATTATCACTCTCAATAAAGGTGATATTTCGAAGAAAGATCCTTCCCCATTTTCCACCTTTTTCTTTGATCATGATGGAAGCCCTTCGCTCGAAAACTGTCTTCTGATTGAAAAAATTAATACAGTTTTGCAGTTCTCTCACATCAAAGGGATATAGCAGGTAGCCTGTTGCGAAAACCTGGAAGGCTCTGGCATAATACTCCTGGCTTTTTGTTATGAAAACAAACCCCACCTTCACATTTTTTCTTCGCACCCAGGCGGCAAAATCCAGCCCATCCCCCTCCCGGTGGATGGTGGTATTGAGCAGAATCATATCAAAGGAAGATCCTGCTTCATCCATACTTTCTTTTAAATCATCCAGATTGCGGAATTCACGGGCAGAAATATCCTCTGCGATGGTACTTACTGCTGCCATTAAATAATTCCGCTTCTCCGTTTCTTTTTCACATATCGCCATTCGAAACACGTTTTTGCTTCCCCCAACTTTATTTTATCAAAGTGTAATTTTCATTTAAAATTTCAAATTGATCTTCCAAATCTCCCGTCACATACACCTGATTTTCTTTGTCAATGAATATTCCTCCGGCCCCATATTGTTCCAGTAATTGCATTCCTTTTTCTTTTCCCAGAACAAAGCAGGCGGTGGACAGTCCATCGGACAACAAACCATCCGTTTTCTCTCCCTGGCGGCAGACCACGGTCACGGAAGTCAGATCACTTTCGGCGGGATATCCGGTGGACGGATTTAAAATATGATGATATTTTTTGCCATCCTGCATAAAATATTTCTCATAGTCACCGGAGGTGGAAACACAGGCAGTCTCCGACAAACGGAGGACTCCCATGTAGGAACCCAGTTCTTTCTCCGGATCACGGATTGCCACGGTCCAGTCTTCTCCATTTCCTTTATCCCCATAGACAAGGATACTTCCCCCAACGGAAATGACGGCTCCTTTTACTCCCGGCTCCTCCTGCAAATATTCTTTTATCACATCACAGCCGATTCCTTTTCCGACGGCGCCCAAATCCAGGGTACAGCCGTCTTCCATAGAAATGCTGTGGGTTTCTTCATTTATTTTAATATTGGAATAACCGATTTCTTTCATGATGCGATCAATTTCATCCTGTGCCGGTACTGTCGGATTCTCTCCCTCGATATTCCAGAGTCTGGTAAGATTTCCGATGGTCGGATCGAAGGCTCCTTCACTGGCTTCGGAAAGTTCCAGAGAAGTATTGACCCACATGGAAAAATCCTCATCCATGACATAAGGCTCCCCCCGGCTGCCACTGGCATTAATCTGTGCGGTCTCGCTGTTTTCTTCCCGCCAGGAGAGTTTTTCTTTCTCCAAAACAGAAAGCTGGTTTTTGACTTCATCGGTCAGATCTTTCTCGCCGTAAATCGTCTCCGACAATACAGTATCCATCACAAAATCGGTTTTGGTATATTCTGTAATTCCGTTTTCACTGCCATTTGACTGTTCCGACATTTTCTGTTTCCCACAACCACATAATCCTGCAGCCATGCAAACGACCAGTAATATAAATGTCAGAAATGTCACTGTTTTGTTTCTGAAAACTATAGTAATCATCACCTTTCCAGAGTTTCCCGGATGACCGGCTCAAGCCGTCGGATCATCCAGCCACTGACTAACCCGATGAGAATACCTGCTCCCAATCCGGAAATAATCAAAACAGGCAGATAATAAACGAGAGCCTTTGTCTCCAGCACCACCATTGCCACCAGTATCTGTCCCACATTATGAAAAACGCCTCCTGCCACACTGACACCGGTACAGGAAAACTGATTGGTCTTTTTAAGAACAAGCATGGCAAGCATACTGCAGGCGGCCCCCGCCGCACTGTAAACCATGGCAAATCCGCTTCCGAAAAGAAGTCCGGAAAGGAGAATCCTCACTGCAGTGACACAGATTGCCGCCCTTTTTCCAGCTGTGTAGAGCAACACCATGGTCACTATATTGGCGAGGCCAAGCTTCACCCCTGGAATGCCCAGATTAATCGGAATCAGCCGTTCCACATATCCTGCCACCAGCGCCAGGGCCAGAAACATTCCGTAAAAAGCTGTCATTTTTGTTTTCATTTACTCTCCCACCTTCCGGATGCACCGCAAGGAAGCACCAGGCCGTTGGAAGTGACCGGAAGTCCGATCTCCTCTGACTGTACATGACCGCCATGTTTTTTGGCAACCGCACTTCCAAGCATATAGGAGAGGACTGCCGGCTGGAGTCCTGTGGTATAAGAATTGATCAGGAAAAACAATGGATTGTCGCTGAGCAGCTGTTCACAGAGACAAACCAGCGGATATATCTTCTCTTCAATCTTCCAGATCTCGCCCTTTGGTCCTCTTCCATAAGAAGGAGGATCCATGATTATTCCATCATAATGATTACCGCGGCGGATCTCTCTTTCCACAAACTTCACGCAATCATCCACCAGCCATCGGATCGGGGCATCAGCAAGTCCGGACGCAGCGGCATTTTCCTTCGCCCAGGTAACCATTCCCTTTGACGCGTCCACATGGGTCACACTGGCTCCTGCCGCTGCCGCTGCCAGAGTCGCTCCGCCTGTATAGGCAAACAAATTCAGAACCTTCACCGGACGTCCGGCCTTTTTGATCAGACCGGAAAACCAATCCCAGTTTACCGCCTGCTCCGGAAACAGTCCTGTATGCTTGAAACTGAAGGGTTTCAGATGAAAGGTGAGATTCTTATAATGTAAATCCCACTGTTCCGGCAGGTCAAAGAACTCCCATTCCCCGCCGCCCCGTTTACTTCTATGATAATGGGCATTCAGCTTCTTCCAACGTCTGTCTTCTTTTTTTGTATTCCAGATGACCTGAGGATCCGGACGGAGAAGGATATATTTGCCCCATCGTTCCAGTTTCTCTCCTCCACTGCAGTCAATCACTTCATATTCTTTCCAGTTATCTGCTATCCACATATTTATTTCCTCTTATTAACGTTTTATTCTGTATTGTAATTGTTGATTACATTTTTTTAATCATAACATAGGAAGAAAAGAGTGACAAGCATTTACCTCTTTACTCTTTTGTAAAAGCAAAACTTTGATAAAAAAAGAAGACATTCCGAAAGCATATCTCCCAGAATATCTTCTGTAAATTCTTTATGTTATATCAGCTTCTATTAACGATAACACTCATATCGCTTCACGCATCCGATGCCGATGGCATGTGGTCCGGTATGCACTGCAATGGTAGCACCGATCTGTATGCTGCTAACCGGAATGTCTCCTGCCTTCTCCCGGATATGTTTGGTCACCATCTCGTAAAACTTCTTTCCTTCCTCCATATCATAACCATATCCGACCGCAAATGCATAGTCTGCCATGTTGTCTCCGGTCTCCGCAAAATAACCGTCCAGCAATTCTATGGTCTTTGTGATAGTTTTCTTCCGGCTTCTTCCGATACCGGATGCTTCGATGGCTCCATCCACAAGAGTGATGAGTGGTTTGAGTGCCAGTGCGCTGGTAGCAAGACCTGCCAGCTTTCCGATTCTTCCGCCATGCTTCAGGTAATCCACATTCCCAACTGTGAAGAAAATGCGATTGGTCTTCTTCATCTTCTCGAGAATCTCCACACATTCCTCATACGGCACACCATCCTGGCGCATCCGTCCTGCCTCAATGACCATAAGTCCCTGGGACACAGTTGCCGCCTGAGAATTGATAACCGTAATCTTCGCATCG
>JALERO010000247.1 GCA_022764265.1 Eubacterium sp.
AGCGTGAAGCCCCCCTCAAGATGAGATCTCCAGACCGAAAGGTCGAAGACCCCTTGAAGACGACGAGGTAGATAGGGCAGAGGTGGAAGTGCAGTGATGCATGGAGCTGACTGCTACTAATCGGTCGGGAGCTTGACCAAAAGCGGAGAAAGGTCAGACGGCACAGAAGAGATTCCGAGCGGGCTTGCCCAGTGAGGGATAGAAACTGTGACGGATGGGTTTGCGTAGCAAACACATCGAAAAGATCGAAGATCTTTGAGATGACCCTTTCAGAAAATGTCAAAAGACTTGTCAGAAATCATGATCTGTGTGCTGTTTTGAAGGTATATCTTCATTTGCGCGAGTGGCTCAGTGGTGGAGTATCGCCTTGCCAAGGCGAGGGTCGCGGGTTCGAATCCCGTCTCGCGCTTAAAAACTGGATTGTTCCAGTTTTTTCTTTTTTAAAAATATATATGAAGCGCTATCGCCAAATGGTAAGGCACTGGATTCTGATTCCAGCATTTCCAGGTTCGAATCCTGGTAGCGCTGCTTAAAAAAGTCGTATCGATGTGCCGATACGACTTTTTTCTAATGTATTATTATTCTATTTTTTCTCTTTCTTTTCTTCTCCGATAGAGTTGAAGCATTTATCTAGATAAATCTTGTGGGCGACGGTAATAATCATATTGCGAAGCATGATCTTTAGATCGCTGCTCTCTTTTCCAATCTGTTCCATGGATTCCTTAAATCCGAAAACAAAAAATAATACATTTTCGAACTCGACACAAAAATAGTTGTAAGCAATTGGATTATCGTAAGTTTCCTGTTGCATTTCAATTAAAAGATGGATGTGCTCTAAGGAAAGAACGGTTTTTGCTATTGCGATATAAATAAGATAAGCAATCTGATCACGGCTGTATTGTTTTTTGACCGGGCTGGATACCAACCCTTGTTTTATGTAATTACTGATCATAGAACGGGTAATGGAAATATCCTCCAGTGGTTTCAGTAAATCACTGATGTATTTTGTGGTTTGTTCAAGATACAAACCAACATCAGGAATTTCGTCATATCTGGGAAGGCGAAAATTCTCAATGGATTTTTTGATTTTTTCTTTCTGTTTCTGTCTCATATATATATCTACTCCTTTGGAAATCAATTACAAACAGTTTTTTTTAAAACTATACCATTTAGGTATTGTACTCTTTTTTTCGGAGGAAAGTCAATATACATATTAGAAAAGAATGTCTAAAAACACAATATACTTTAATTAAAACCTCTTGACATGGTTTCAAAAACCTTATAATATATACATGAGTTTTTGAAAAACCGAAAATGAGATAATGGAAAAGGGGTATTATAATATGAGATACAGGATTATAGCAGATTCTTCATCCAATATTTATAATGAAGATCGTTTATTTTCCGATAAAAAACAGGAGTATGTCAGTGTACCATTGAAGATTATAACCGACGAAAAGGAATATGAAGATAATGAAACGCTGGACACAGCAATAATGGTAGAGGATCTTCGCAATTATAAAGGGAAATCAGGAACATCCTGTCCGAATGTCAGTGACTGGTTGGATGCTTTTGGAGATGCGGATGTGATCTATGGAGTGACATTAACCGGGAGTCTCTCCGGCTGCTATTCGGCAGCTGTCCAGGCGAGAGCTGATTACATAGAAAGCCATCCGGAAGCAAAGGTTTTGATTCTTGACACTTTGTCCACCGGACCGGAGATGGAATTAATAATTGAGAAATTAATAGAATTGATAGAAGAAGAGAAATCCTTTGAAGAAATAGAGACGAGTATTAAGGCATATATGGAGACCACACATTTAATTTTTTCTCTGGAATCTCTGAAGAATCTGGTCAATAATGGCAGGGTAAATCCTGCTGTTGCAGCTGTTG
This sequence comes from Eubacterium sp., assembly GCA_022764265.1. Lineage (GTDB taxonomy): Bacteria > Bacillota > Clostridia > Lachnospirales > Lachnospiraceae > Anaerobutyricum. Next base: position 1,894 of record JALERO010000247.1, read on the forward strand.
CCGGTGTACTTGGAATTCGAATTGTCGGCAAGGCAAGTGATGAGGGAACTCTTCAGCCGCTTCATAAATGCAGAAGAGAGAAGCAATTGTTTCGTATCATGACAAAGGAGATGCAGGAGGAAGGATTTAAAGGCGGAAAAGTGAGAATTGCCCATTGCATGAATGAGAAGGGAGCTCAGCTTTTGGCAGATCACATTAGAGAGACCTTTGGAGATTGTGATATTTCAATTCGGGACTGTGGAGCTTTATGTAGCTTCTACGCTGAAAAAGGTGGAATTTTACTGGGATTTGAAGGATAATCCGGCTTTAAAGCTTGTCTTTCCCTTGCTTTTTTGATATAATATTTCAAAATATGTCTTTTGAAAGGAAAGAGAAGGTTATGTCTTTATTAACAGAATGGCGTGAATTCGCCTATGGTCATGATGATAGAACACAGGAAGGACAGCGCTTTTGGGTTGATTATTTCACACAGGAGAAAGCAGTTTATGAGCAGATTCTTGCAACTCCGGATGAACCGGTCAGCGGAACCGTTGCAGAGCTGGCTGAGAGATTTAACATGGAACTGACTTATTTTGTTGGTTATCTGGATGGGATCAATGACAGCCTGAAAACACCGAATCCTATCGAAGAGATGGATGAGAATACAGTAGTATCTCTTGATTATGATAAAGAGAAATTATACTATAACATGGTTGGAGCCAAGGCAGAATGGCTCTATGAACTGGAACAGTGGGATAACCTGCTGACACCGGAACGAAGAAAGGAACTTTATCGTGAGCAGAAGAGCTCAACGACAATCGTTAAGCCTCCAAAGATTGGACGTAATGATCCATGTCCATGCGGAAGCGGCAAAAAATATAAAAAATGCTGTGGCAGAAACTAAGGAGAGCAATTGAAAATTAATAAATGAACCTTCAGCATCCTTTCCGGGGTGCTGATTTCTTATTTGATAGGAAATAACACCATTTTAGATTGGAGAGAATATGCAAGATAAATACAATCCGGATATTGCCTGGGTGTATTCATCAGATTTGGAGCCGGCTCTTATCATGCAGAAAAATCCTTTGGAATCCATTAAATCAATTATTAGGCGTATGAATCTGGAATGCGAAGACGGATTGCCCAAGGAGGTATATGTAACAGTATTTAAAGAACAATTCTGCAGTGACAGTAAGTGGATTATACAGATGCTGCCTGGGGACATGCTGGATTTGCTCATGGAAATCTGGGAAAGTGATCAGATTGAGATGGATCAGGAGCGTTGGGACATGGTTCAGTATCTGAAAATATTTGGCCTGGTCACCTACCGCAGAGGAAATCCCATAACCGGGGAACCTAATGAACTTCATTATATAGAAGAGATGAAGGATACCTTTTATTTCCTGTTAAAAAGTAAAAAAAGCAGGACAATAATAAAAGAATACGGAGAATGGGAGAAAATTATCTCCGGCCTTTTCTATTATTATGGTTTGATTGAAATTCCGGTTTTGCACCAGCGATTTACAAAAATAATAAAACAAGTGATCCCTTATGAGCTTTTTCAGAGTTTTATAAAAAGCAGATGTTCATTTTGGGGGATGGGCATGATTTTGCAGGATGTAAACAAAGAAACGGAATATTTCCAGCACGTCAATGTGGAAAATGCAGAGTTGACCCTTTTGTATATCAGAGAACATCCTGATTTGCCTTACAAAGTTCCCGAAAAGGAAGATTTGATATATATCAGTGAAGCCGGAGGGCTGGACAATCGCTGGAAGGGTATTGGAGAACTGGGAAAAATACTGTTGGATGATATGAAAATGGATTATTATCAGGCAACCGTCATGGTGAAAATGCTCGTAGTGCTGATTCAGAACAGCTGCGAATGGAAAGAATTGCAGGGAAAGCTATCCACTCTTCCGTTCCGTTCTGAAGAAATGAAAAATGAGGCTGTTGAAGCAGTCACCATTCTGTATGATAAGGTTCCAATCTTTGAATATAAAGGCTTTAACAGGCAGGAATTTAATAAAATGTTTCATCAAAAACAGTTGAAAAAGAAAAAAGAAATGTTTACAATTATAGAAGGAGGCAAATAACGAAATACTTTCCGGAAGGACAAAGTTTTACTTTGCCGAAAACAACAGGAGGATTATTTTATGGGCGCAAAAAAAAGTGTTTATGTGATCGGCCATAAGAATCCGGATACAGACAGTGTTTGTTCTGCGATTTCTTATGCTTATCTGAAAAATGAACTGAATGAACGTGACGGCGGTGATTTCCAATATATTCCGACACGAAACGGACATGTGAATGAGGAGACCCAATATGTTCTGAAACATTTTGGTGTGAAGTCACCTTTGTATGTAACCGATATCCGTCCGCAGGTATCGGATATTGAGATAAGGAAAACAGAAGGAATTCCGTCTGATTTATCCTTGAAAAAAGCGTGGGATATCATGAGAGCGGCACATATTGTTTCTCTGCCAATCTTAGAAGATGAGGAGCTGGCAGGAATCATCACGATCGGAGACATTGCTTATTCTGATATGGATGTTTATGACAATATGATTTTGTCAAAGGCATCTACCAGCTTTAAAAATATTGTCGAAACGATTGATGGAGAGATGATCGTTGGAGATATTGACGGTTGTTTCGATGAGGGACATGTTCTCATTGCCGCTGCCAATCCAGATATGATGGAAGGCTATATTGAACCGATGGATATGGTAATTTTGGGCAATCGTTATGAATCCCAGCTCTGTGCCATTGAGATGGATGCCCAGTGTATCGTGGTATGTATGGGAGCGACCGTTTCCAAAACTATCCGCAAGCTTGCCAAAGAGAGAGGCTGTCGTGTGATTGTAAGCCCATATGATACCTATACGGTGGCAAGACTGATCAACCACAGTATGCCGGTAAGATACTTCATGACCAAAGAGAACCTGATTACATTCCGCACAACAGACTATGTGGATGACATCCAGGAGATTATGGCGAAAAGAAGATTCCGTGATTTCCCGATCACTGATCTTCAGGGCAAATATATCGGCATGATTTCCAGACGTAATTTGTTGGATCTGGAGCGGAAGAAATTAATTCTTGTGGACCACAATGAGAAGACACAGGCTGTTGATGGTTTTGAAGAAGCAGATATTTTGGAGATCATCGATCATCATCGCTTGGGCAATATCGAGACAAATACACCGCTCTTTTTCCGGAATCAGCCGGTAGGATGTACCTCGACCATCATCGCTCAGATGTATATGGAAAATGATGTGACGATTCCTCCGCATATCGCAGGTTTAATGTGTTCCGCAATCTTGTCGGATACCTTAATGTTCCGCTCCCCGACCTGTACGGCTGTGGACAGACTGATTGCAGAGAAACTGGCATCTATCGCTGATATAGAGATTGAGTCCTATGCAAAAGCAATGTTTGATGCCGGAAGTAATCTCCGTGCCAAATCAGCAAAAGAGATCTTCTATCAGGATTTCAAGAAATTTAATGACAATAAGATCAATTTTGGTGTGGGCCAGATTAGCGCCATGAATAAAGAAGAGCTTTCCTCCTGTAAAGAAAAATTATTCCCATATATGCAGGAAGTAAAAGAGAGCTATGGCCTTGATATGTTGTTCTTTATGCTGACAGATATTTTGAGTGAGTCAACAGAGCTGCTCATGCTTGGCGATTTATGCAAGGAAGTGATTGAGAAAGCCTTCCCGGTTACTGTCAGTGATAACTGTGTGGAACTTCCGGGAGTGGTATCCAGAAAGAAACAGTTGATTCCTGCAATTTTAAGTCAGCTTCCATAAATTGAGTTACTGATTATTACACCTGATTATTTTAGAGGGGAAACGTAATGGATTGTTCTAAAATCTGTACAATCACATAAAAACAGGTTTCAAATGAAAGAATTTTGCTATAAACAAAGAAAATGAAAAAAGTTTTTTAAAAGTGAACAATATTTTCCACTAGTTCAACATGAAATTTTAAAAGATGTGTTGTATTATAATTACAGTAATCCCCTAAGTTAAAGGTTAGTATTATATGGAAGATGTCCACAATGAGTTTTGCCCCTCGTTGTGGACATTTTCTATTTACAGGAGATTTTTTTAGACAAATTAAGACAAATGTAGAAACTATATTTAAAATATATTTTACATATAAAAAATATATAAGATAATAATTTGAAAAACGAAGAAATTAATTAAATAATTAATTGTTTTTGAAGTGAAAAAAATTACGAATGAAAACAAAAAGTGAACGCAATGATTTAGATTGTGCGAAAGAGGGCGGTATCCGATGTTAACATATTCGAACAATTCCATAAAGACATCCGTGCGGAAATTGGTTGAATTCCTCTTGCGTTCTGGTGATATTACCGCTGGTTCGGGATTGATTGCTGATCCGGAAGCCATGCAGGAAGGAAGCCGCCTCCACAGAAAGATTCAACGTGCACAAAAGGCTACCTATCAGAGTGAAGTGCCATTAAAAATGACCTGGAGTCAGGAAAAATATGAAATGATCCTGGAAGGACGGGCAGATGGCATTGACCGGATCAGTGTAGAAGAGTTAAAAGATATGGCTTTGAGAGAGGATACCGTTTTTCAATATGCTTTTCCGGAAACAGAGGATTCCCTGATTTTAATCGATGAAATAAAGTGCGTATATCGTGATGTTGCCAATATTGAGGAGGCAGAACCACTTCACCTGGCTCAGGCAAAATGCTATGCTTATATGTATGGCCGTGAGAAGGAGATTGCAGAGGTATTGGTTCGAATCACCTATTGTAATATTGAGAGTGAAGAAAAAAAGTATATTGTAGTCTTATTTGAGATGAGCGAACTGGAAGCCTGGTTTGAGGATTTGATTGACCAATATAAAATATGGGCGGATTACTATATTGAAGCAAGAACCGATCGAAATCAGAGTATTCAGAATCTGACCTTCCCTTTTACTTATCGCGAAGGACAAAAATCCATGACGGCAATGGTGTACCGCGCTGTCAGGGATAAAAAACATATATTTCTGCAGGCACCTACAGGGATCGGAAAGACTATCTCAACCCTGTATCCGGTCCTTAAGAATCTGGGAGAAGAAGAGACAGAAAAAATATTCTATCTGACAGCAAAAACCATCACCAGAACTGTGGCGGAGGATACCTTGAAGCTACTGAGAAAGCAAGGAATGCATTTGAGAGCAGTTACTATCACAGCGAAGGAAAAAATCTGTGTCATGGATGCGATGGAATGTGACCCGGCTTGCTGTGTGAGAGCGAAAGGGCATTTTGACAGAATCAATCAGGCTTTATATGAAATGCTATCTGACAGGGAAGAGATTGACAGGGGGACAATACTGGATTATAGTGAACGCTTTCAGGTGTGTCCCTATGAGCTTTCCTTTGAAGCTGCAGAGTGGGTAGATTGTATTATTTGTGATTATAACTATGTCTTTGATCCCCATGTGAATCGGAAAAGTCTGTTTGGGGAGAAGAATGGGAAGCAGAATGTTTTGTTGATTGATGAAGCGCATAATCTTCTCGACAGAGCGAGGGATATGTATAGTGCTGAAATAAAAAAAGCTGACTTTCTGTCAATGAAGAAAATATTTCGGGAAAAAAGCAAATACATTTACCGAAAATTACAGAACTGTAACAGGGAGTTGCTTAAATTATATAAGTATATAAAAGAACAGGAGTCTGGGAATCTGGGGAGTTGTGTGGAACTATCTGAGCGAATTGACGGACTGTACTATCCGATTTTCCGGTTATTGGAGCCCTTGGAAGAATATCTTACAGACCATCCGGAGATGAAAGAACGGGAAGAAACCATTGAATTCTATTTTAATGTCAGACATTTTTTTATGATTATGGATACCATAGAAGACGGATATCTGATTTATGGAGAAAACAGAGGAAAAGATGCCATCATTCATCTCTTTTGTGTCGATCCATCTTCCAGATTGGAGGAGTATCTGGAACGAAGCAGGGCAGGAATCTTCTTTTCTGCCACTCTGCTTCCCATTCCTTATTATAAACAGCTTCTTGGAGGTACCGGAAATATAGATGCGTTCAGCATACCTTCTCCTTTTCAGAAGGAACGAAGATTGCTGGCCATCGCAGGAGATGTGACCAGTCGGTACACCCGTAGAGGGGAAGCGGAATACCGGAAAATTGTTCATTATATGGAAAAAACCATTGAACAAAAGCCGGGAAATTATATGATCTTTTTCCCATCCTATGAAATGCTTTCTGCAGTCTATGATCTGGCAATGGACGGCAACTTGTCCCTGCTGTGTCATATACTGCGACAGGAACCTTCTATGGGAGAGAGAGAAAGAGAAAAATTTTTAGAGCGTTTCCAGGAGGATTCCAGACACCCACTCATCGGATTTTGCGTGCTGGGAAGCATTTTTTCGGAAGGAATTGATCTGACGGGTTCCCGTCTGCTGGGAGTGATGATCGTTGGTACCGGTTTACCTCAGATTTGTAATGAAAGAGAAATGATACGATCATATTTTGACAGAAGAGGGAAAAAGGGGTATGATTATGCTTACCGATATCCGGGAATGAACAAGGTTCTGCAGGCGGCCGGGAGAGTGATACGAACGGCGCAGGATGCAGGTACCATTCTGTTGATGGATGACCGTTTTTTGCAAAGAGAGAATCAGGTTCTGTTACCGGAAGAATGGGACAGCTATTATGAAGTGAATTTACAAAATTACGGACAGGTACTACACCAGTTCTGGGAGAATTTTAAAGATGAAATATAAACATTTAGAGGAGGGGATTTTCCTCAAAAGGCCCAATCGGTTTGTGGCCCATGTAGAGGTTGAGGGAAAAGAAGAAATCTGTCATGTGAAAAATACAGGGCGATTGGGAGAATTGTTGATACCGGGAACAAGAGTGCTGCTGGAGCCTGCCGGTGATACGAGAAGAAAGACAAAGTATTCCCTGATTTGCGTCCGAAAAGACGATCAATGGGTAAATATTGATTCCCAGGTGCCCAATAAAGTGGCGGAGGAATGGATTCGTGACGGGAATCTTATAGAAAATGTAACGCTGGTGAAACGAGAGCAGACTTATCTTCACTCCCGTTTTGACTTATATGTGGAAACAACGGAAGAAAAATGGTTCGTGGAAGTAAAAGGTGTTACGCTCAATGTGGATGGTACCGCAATGTTTCCCGATGCACCGACGGAGCGGGGAAAGAAACATGTGGAGGAACTCATCCAATGTCTGGAAGACGGATATCGCGGTGCCATTTTGTTTGTGATTCAGATGAAAGGGGTAACCCGTTTCATGCCTTTTGAGGAGAGACAGCCTGAATTTGCCGAGGCATTGAGAAAAGCAAAAGAAGCCGGTGTGGAGATTTACGCTGTAGACTGTCTGGTGGATGGTGAGTCGATTCAGGCAGATCAGCTGATACCGGTTCAACTGGGGCATAATTATTGAAACCTTTGTTGTTCGCTTGTTACGACCCTGTTATATAGAAGGAGGATATTATGGACTGGAAATTAATTGCGATGCCGGTCATCGGTGCTATTATTGGTTATGCGACCAACTGGATCGCTGTGAAGATGCTTTTTCGACCACACAAGGAAGTCAGAGTCATGGGCTGGAAACTTCCTTTTACACCGGGAGTGATTCCAAAAGGTCAGGGACGGCTTGCCAGGGCAGTGGGAAGAGCGGTAGAAGAGCAGCTTTTGACCCGGGAGGTACTGGAAGAAGAACTTTTGTCAGAAGAGAAAATGCAGAAGATGAAAGAAATGATCAGCGATTGGGTTGAAACCCAGAAAGCTTCGGAAAAGACTGTAAAAAAAGTGGCAGAAGATTTGATTTCCGAAGATTCCGTCGAGGATTTTATTGATTCTACAGAAGAGAAAATGACCGATATGATTTTTGAGAGAATTCAGGAGATGGATCCCGGTCACATGATTGCTGAAAAGGTATTGGAGGCGGCGAAGGAGAAGCTTGCCGAGTCCATGTTCGGCATGATGATCGGTGGTTCTATGCTGGAACCCATCGCGAAACAGGTCGAAGACAAAATCAATGAATATGTGACGGAATATGGAAGGCCATATGTGGAGCAGGTGGTAATGCAGGAATCGCTGAAGCTGCAGGAGGCTACGGTTGGCAGTGCCTTTTCCGCAGTGGAAGGATATGGACTGGATCTGCCGGAACTGGTGGTTTCCCAATATGAGTCCATTGTGAGAGAAAAATTACCGCAGATTCTGGAAACATTGCATCTCTCCAGAATTGTGGAGGACAGAATCAATGCCATGGAAGTAGCTGAAGTGGAAGAACTGGTTATGTCCATCATGAAAAAAGAGCTTGGTGCGGTTGTCAATCTCGGTGCATTGATTGGTTTGTTGCTTGGTCTTGTGAATGTAGCTATACTATGTCTATAAAAGGAGGTATCCCTATGAACGAAAAAATCAGACAGCTGAAGGAAATCATTGATCAGACAGATAATCTGGTGTTTTTTGGTGGAGCCGGAGTCTCAACGGAAAGTGGAATTCCGGATTTTCGAAGCACTGACGGACTTTACAATATGAAATATAAATATCCGCCGGAGACAATCGTCAGTCACACCTTTTTTGTGAGAAAGACAGAAGAATTTTATGAATTTTATAAAGACAAAATGATGGCCCTTGATGCGAAACCGAACAAGGCCCACGAGAAGCTGGCTCAGTGGGAGAGAGAGGGCAAATGTAGAGCGGTAGTCACACAGAATATTGACGGTCTGCATCAGATGGCAGGCAGTAAAAAAGTACTGGAACTTCACGGAAGCATTCACCGAAATTATTGTACGAAATGCGGCAAGTTTTTTGATGCTTCTTATGTAAAAAACAGTGATGGCATTCCAAGATGTGATGACTGTGGAGGTCTGATTAAACCAGATGTGGTTTTATATGAAGAAGGATTGGATAATCAGGTGGTATCTGATGCGATTTATGCTATCGCCCATGCAGACGTGCTGATCATCGGGGGTACTTCTCTGGCTGTTTATCCGGCAGCGGGTATGATCGACTATTTTAAGGGAAATCACCTGATCCTGATTAATAAATCATCTACTCCAAGGGACGGACAGGCGGATCTGATCATCAATGACAGTATTGGAGAGGTGTTTGGTCAGTTATGATAGAAACCTGTTTTCACATATTGGGAATTGCGCCCACAAAGGATCAGGAGGCCATTCGGAAAGCATATCGCACACTGCTTCATCAGGTAAATCCAGAGGATGATGCCGCAGGCTTTCAGCATCTTCGGGAAGCCTATGAGGAAGCGTGCAAATATGCCAAAACAAAAGAAGGTGATTCTGATAAAGAAAAAACAGACATAGAGAAATTTGTTGATCGATGTCAGGAGCTTTATGAGGATTTTTACAGGCGAATCCATGTAGAAGAGTGGGAAACTCTTTTTGATGATGACCTTTGCTATGATTTGGAGATGGAAGAGGAAGTGCGTAATGCATTCCTTGTATTTCTGATGGAGCACTTTCATCTCCCAGGTGAAGTCTGGAAGCTGATTGACCGTACCTTCCGGATTACGGACAGTCGGAAAGAACTGTTAGAATTGTTTCCGGAAGGATATGTAGACTTTCTTTTTCAGGCGGTGCAATACGATAGTATATTGAATTATGATCTCTTTGAGGGGATGGACGGAGAAGATTTTGACGGTTATATTGAAATTTATCAGAGATTACGGCAGTATACGGATATGGGATTGGCTGAGAAAGCAGAAAAAGAGCTGGAGCTTATAAAAGAAAGCCCCATCTATCATCCTTATGCTGACCTGGAAGAAGCAAGGATATTATTGTTTCAGAATAAACCCGAGGAAGCGGATCGGATTTTTACCCGTTTGGGAAAAGAATACGATACGGAGGAAAGAATTGTCTGTTGTTACGGGCAATTCCTTCAAATGCAGAATCGATGGGATGAGGCGAAAGGTATTTATGACCTTCTTCTGTCGGAACTCCCGGATTCCACTCAGGCACAAAATGGAAAAGCAGAAGAATTACTTCATGAAGGGCGATACCGGGAAGCCAGGGAGATGATTCTGGATCTGCTGGAATATAATCCTCAGGATGAGCGTCTGATGAAAGATCTGACGGATGCCAATGTTTTTATGATTGAAGAATTGGCACCCGAATACAGGGAGAAGAGACTAAGTCAGGATTCGCTTATGGAGCTTGCGTGGTGTTATTATCAGAATATGCGATTTGAAGAGGGAATTTCTGTTCTGGATTCCTTTTCTCCGGATGAAGAGCATGTACTGGATTACCATAATTTAAAAGGACGAATTTATCTGACTGTGGATAAAAATGAAGAAGCACTGGTGCATCTCATTCCCTGGCTGGAGGAAATCAAAAAAGTCAAGCCGGACGGGACCAAGAAAACCGCCAGAAAGCTTGCCAGACTGGGATATGCCTACTATACTATAGGCTCCGCGAAAGCATCTATTTTTCTTCAAAAAATAGAAAAAATGCCAAAAAAAGAAAAACAATGGCAAGGGGATAAAGACATCGCAGAAATTATGTGGTATTTTGAAAAAGCCATTGAGGAAGAAAAAGAAGAAGGGCAGATTATCAGCTATTATCATACGATTGCCGATATCTGGAGACAATTGAATGATTATTCAAAAGTTGTGGATGCCTGCGATAAGATGCTGAATCGCAATCCCGGATATTATCCGGCTGTCCTGCTGCGTCAGGATGCCTATCTGCATCTGGGAATGTATCAGAGTGTGGCAGATGACTATCAGAGAGCGATTCAATTGTACCCATATTATGGAAAACCATATGCCACTTTAATAAAAATGTATTTTATGTTCGGGGATTATACCAGGATTCAGGAAATTTTGCAGATTGCGGAAAAAAGTCAGATTGAAAGTGACGAACTGACCTTGCTCAAGGCACGATGGAAGGCAATTACAGCCAAATCTTCAGGAGATTTGGAGGAGGCTCTGGAATTGTTGGATTCCTTGTGGCAAAAAGGCTGGACAGTTCAGTCGGACATTGAACAAAAGGATTGGGAGAATGTAGGTCATCTCATATCTGAAATAAAAGAGAAAATGGAGGAACAAAAGTGATAATTGGAATTGATTTGGGAACGACTAATTCGCTTGCAGCATATTTCACAGAAGATGGTCCCAAAATCATACCGAATCGGCTGGGAGAAAGGCTTACGCCTTCTGTGGTAAGCATTGATGAAAATGATCAGGTTTTTGTGGGAAGATCGGCCTTAGAAAGAATGGCAGTCCATCCTGATCAGGCAGCGAGCCTGTTTAAGAGAAGCATGGGAAGTAAAAAAGAATTTCATCTTGGAAATAAATGCTTTTCCGCGGAAGAGTTATCTTCTTTTGTCCTTCGCTCACTGAAGGAAGATGCGGAGTATTATCTGGGAGAAGAAGTGACGGAAGCGGTTATCAGTGTTCCGGCATATTTTAATGATGTGAAAAGAAAAGCTACCAAGAGAGCCGGTGAGTTGGCAGGTCTTCGGGTAGAGAGAATCATCAGTGAGCCGACGGCAGCGGCCATTGCTTATGGCCTTTATCAGAAAAGAGAAGACAGCAAGTTCCTGGTTTTTGATCTGGGCGGCGGAACCTTCGATGTTTCCATTCTTGATCTGGATGATGATATTATGGAAATCCGTGCCGTTGCAGGAGACAATTATCTTGGAGGTGAGGATTTTACAAACTTAATTCTGGAGAATTATCTGGAAGATCATAATCTGGACAGCAATGGGCTTTCTGAAAAAGAGAAAACTTATTTCCGCAATCAGGCCGAGAAAAGCAAATGTCATCCGGAGCAGGATGGATCTTATCGGATGCAGGCGATAATAGATGGAGTGAGAGAGGAAACGGTTCTTAGTCGCAAAGATTTTGAAAAGAAGGCAACACAGTTATTTGATCGGATCAAGCAACCGGTGAGAAGAAGTCTTTCGGATGCAGGGGTACGTGTCCGTGAAATTGATGAGATTGTATTGGTAGGTGGAACCACCAAAATGCCGGCAGTGAGAAAGTTCGTCAGTCGTCTCTTCGGTCGGGTTCCGGATACCAGTGTCAATCCAGATGAAGCGGTCGCTCTGGGAGCGGCTATTCAGGGAGCCATGAAGGAGAGAAAGGAATCCGTTCGTGAAGTGATTCTGACAGATGTATGCCCGTTTACTCTTGGAACAGAAGTGGCTGTAAAGATGGAGAATGATCGTCTGGAAAATAATCATTTCTGTCCGATTCTGGAAAGAAATACAGTGATTCCTGCCAGCAGAACAGAAAAGTTTTTTACCATTTATGATCATCAGACCCAGGTGGAAATCCATATCCTGCAGGGCGAAAGCCGATTTGCTTCCAACAATGTGTCCCTTGGAACCATTCGCCTTACCGTACCTGACAACATGGCAGGAGAAGAGGAGATTGATATCACTTATACATATGATGTGAACGCTTTATTGGAAGTGGAGGCAAAAATAAAATCCACCGGTGAGAGGGTGACAAAACTCATCAAAAATCAGGAAACGGATATGTCTCTGGAGCAAATGCAGGCGAGGATGAAAGAATTGGCTTATCTGAAAATTCATCCGAGAGATCAGGAGGCCAACAAGGTTCTTCTGCTTCGAGGAGAGCGTTTATATGAGGAAGCCACGGGAGAACTGAGAGAAGCTTTGGAAATGGTCACAAGACAGTTTGAACATATTTTAGACAAGCAGGATCCGTCAAAAATTGCCGAGGCGAGGAAGGATTACGAAGAGGCACTTGATTTTATAGAAGAAGAAATGTGGACCAATTAGAGCGTACAGATCTCAGAGATAATCTTGACTGATGAGGAGTAGGAAGATGATACCCACAACATTATGTTACATAGAAAAAGATGACAGCTATCTGATGCTTCATCGGATAGCAAAAAAGGTGGACATTAATAAAGATAAATGGATTGGTGTCGGAGGAAAATTTGAAGATAAGGAAAGCCCGGAGGAATGTCTCCTTCGTGAAGTGAAAGAGGAAACCGGGCTCACATTGACTTCTTTCCGTCTGCGGGGAATTGTCACTTTCGTGTCAGATCGCTGGGTGACGGAATATATGTTTTTGTATACTGCGGATGAATATGAGGGAGAGATGCGTTCCTGCAATGAAGGAACTCTGGAATGGGTACCCAAAAATGATCTTCATCTCCTGAACCTCTGGGAGGGAGACAAGATTTTTCTGAAACTGATTGCAGAGGATGCTCCTTTCTTCTCATTAAAACTCTCCTATGAAGGAGATAATCTGATATACGCCGCACTGGACGGGAAACAGATTACTTTAAGAAAAAATGAATTAATTTATTGTTGATTTCTTTATATGGCTGGTATCGCATTGGCAGATCCAGCCATGTTTTTTTATCAACTATACTTTTATAATGAGAGAATGTACGGAATCCTTCTTTTCCATGATATGCTCCCATACCACTTTCACCGAATCCACCAAAGCCCATCTCGCTGGTGGCAAGATGGATGATCGTATCATTGATACATCCACCACCGAACCCACATCTGGATGTCACCTTATCGGCAATGTGCTTATCATTAGTAAACAGATAAAGAGCCAGAGGATGTGGCTTTTGATTCACTGTCTGAATGACCTCTTCAATGGATTCAAAGGTGAGAACAGGAAGAAGAGGACCGAAAATCTCCTCCTGCATAACCGGATCTTCAAAGGTGATGTGGTCCATGACGGTCGGTTCAATCCTCAGGGATTCCCATTGATAATTTCCACCATGGACCGCTTTTTCTGTATCAATTAATCCAAGAATTCTCTGAAAATGCTTTTCGTTTATTATCTTGCCATAATCCGGATTGTCCAGAGGTTTCGCACCAAATTGAAGGGTGATCTGTTTTCGGATTTCTCTGATCAGATCATCTTTTATAGTTTTATCACAATAAAGATAATCCGGTGCAACGCAGGTCTGCCCGCAATTTAAAAACTTGCCGAAGACAATGCGTTTGGCTGCCAGGGTAAGGTTGGCAGTTTTCTCCACGATACAAGGACTTTTTCCACCCAGCTCCAGAGTGACCGGAGTCAGATGTTCGGAGGCCTTTCTCATGACTTCTTTGCCTACTGTCTGGCTTCCGGTGAAAAAGATATAGTCAAAATGTTCATTTAGAAGGCATGTATTTTCCGCACGGCCTCCGGTTACGACAGTGACATATTCCGGAGGAAAACATTCTGCAATGATTTTGGCAATAATGTCACTGGTGTGAGGAGAGTAGGCGCTGGGTTTCATCACCACCGTATTGCCGGCGGCAATGGCATCCACCAATGGATCCATAGTCAGAAGAAATGGATAATTCCACGGGCTCATGATCAATACAACACCATAAGGTGAAGGCTTCTGGTAGCTTCTGGAATGAAATTGCGCAAGTGGTGTGCGAAAGCGTTTTTCCTTTGCAAAGGAATGAATGTGTTTGAGCATATAGCTGATTTCACTGAATACGAGGCCGGTCTCACACATATAGCTTTCAAAATCACTCTTACCAAGATCTTTCCGGAGTGCCTGATGAATTTCAGATGAGTATTTTTGAATACAGTTTTTCAGCTTAACCAGTGCTTCTATGCGTCGGGAGAGTTCCAGGGTAGCGCCGGTATTAAAAAAACGGCGTTGTTTTTTGACGATTTCGTTGATTTCCTGAGCGTTCATAATGCCATCCTCTTTCTATTCTTCATCGTGTGCCATTAATTTATAGTAAAACTGTTCCAGTTCACCGGCATCCATCAGTACTGGAACCGGATAGAGTGGATTCGCTTCTTTGTCGGCATAATGAGCTAATCTTGGAATATCCTGTTCTCTGATTTCAGCCACAGTATCGCCGATTCCGAATTCTTTCTTCATAGCCTTGATAGCATCGATAAAGCAAAGAGCAGCTTCCTCTGTCGGAGACTCTTCTTCTGCGATTCCGGCAGCAACAGCAAGCTCGGCCAGTTTCGGATATATACATTCTCCGTAAGCTTCCAGTACGAAAGGAAGGAGAATGGCATTGGCGAGCCCGTGAGGAATGTTATATTCCCCACCAAGCGAGTGAGCCACGGCATGCACGTAACCCACATAAGACTTCGTGAATGCACAGCCGGCATAATAAGATGCCTTTAACATATTCCGTCTTGCTTCCAGATTACTGCCGTCCTGATAAACCGTTTCCAGATTGTTAAAAATTAATTCTACGGCCATGAGAGCATTTTTTCTTGTACCTGGGGTTGTGGAATTGCCAATATAAGCCTCGACTGCATGGGTGAGGGCGTCCATACCGGTGGTTGCAGTAATGAACGGAGGAAGACTTAAAGTGACTTTCGGATCAAGAACCGCATATCTCGGAGTTAGTGGGAAATCATTGATTGCATATTTGTGCCTCGTTACCGCATCGGTAATTACCGCTGCGATGGTTGCTTCGCTGCCTGTCCCGGCGGTTGTCGGAACGGCAAGCAGAAGAGGCAATTTTTTATGTACTTTGAGTATTCCTTTCATGGTGGCAAGGGAGACATCTGGTTTCACAATCTTGACACCAACTGCTTTTGCACAATCTATGCTGGAGCCGCCTCCGAAACCGATAATTGCCGTACATCCGTGTTCGCGGTAAAGTTCTGCTGCTTCATATACATTTACGGTGGTTGGATTGGCAACGGTATCATCATAGATTATATATGAAATATTATGGTCAGAAAGAGCCTGTTTCATTCGGTCGAGCAGTCCCAGTTCCATTAGACCTTTATCAGTGACAATCAGAACGCTGTTGATTTTTTTCTTCTTAAGTATTTCGGGTATTGCTTTGATGCTTCCCAAAATTTTTGGCTTCCGATAAGGAAGAAAAGGGATAGATAGTTTCAAAATTGTCTGGAAGGTACGACAATATGTTCTCTTTAGTGGGTTCATAATAAAGGGGTTCCTTTCTGTAAGAATCTTCCTTTATTTTAAAACAGGATAAGGTATCGGTCAATGGATTTTTGATGTTCCGAAACAGTGGTAAAATGTGGAATCCTATATTTGGTCAAAAGACTGAAATTCGGTCATATTTTTCCGATACCATAGTGGGAGCATGTTTCTCTGGCAACGAGGATTAAATCGTTCCTTGATACCAATAGCTTCAAAAAATTCTTTCCACAAATCCACAAATGGATCGTCACAGGCTTCGGAGAGAAGGAGCATATCCTGTTCAGACAAGGGAGTCAGATAATAATCCGTATCTGCGGGGTGAACGACGGCAAGATTTCTGTTGTCATCAATGATCATCCAGTTTTCAGAAGGCATTCGATCAGCAAAATGTGGTGCTATGAGAGTCAACACATTACTTCTGGGGGCAATGTGAGAAATCAGTGTATTGTGGGACATGGTAGAAAATCGAACAAACTCCTGGAAATAATGGGATTCGTTCCCTACTTTACGGTCAAGCTCCAAAAGACGCATGACAGCTGGTTCCTGTAAACGATGGATGATAGAAGGACCATAATAAAATCCCACAGTTAAAAAGCGATATATGGCATCCAGCTTATCCGGCTGGTCTGACATAGCAGCACGATAGACCATAATGTAGGCACGGAATGAAATCTTTTGACGAATCGTTCGAATGACACTGGCTGTTTTGGATGGGTCTGCCTCTGTGCGGCGATATTCACAGAATAATTCCAGATTGCCGATGGGATCGGCTTTCAGTCGGACGTTGGAATGTCCCAGCCTTGATGCCCATGCGTCGTAGACGCAGGTCATCATATCATCGAACTGATCGCGACAGGTGAAAACCGTTGTCATAGCTGTCCTGACCAAACCTTGGAGGAATCTTCCACAGTCACATCGCCCTGAATGTGGAAATCGTCAAACAGAGAAAGCTGCCGGTAGGTTTCCGGATGTGCAATCTCCCAGTTCTTATGAGAACTTTCGTAAGTAAGCTGTCTGGTAATAAAATCCTCTTCTATGGGGATCCGGTGAAGCATCTTACCCCCACAGGTAATGAAATATTGAGCCCTTTTCAGGACAACCTTCATCTTCTTCAGGTCTTGAAAGGTCAGATTCCCCTGACTCCGTGCCCGGACAATCCGCATTGCGGACTTGGTTCCGATACCCGGAACGCGCAGAAGTTCACCGTAAGATGCCCGGTTGATCTCAATCGGAAAAAGCTCCAGATGACGCAGAGCCCAGTCGCACTTGGGATCCAGTAATACGTTGAAGTTCGGCCGCTCCGGACTCAGGAGTTCTTCCGCATGGAAACCATAGAATCGCAATAGCCAGTCGGCCTGATACAGTCGGTGTTCCCGCAGCAGTGGAGGTGCTGTGTCTGGAGAGGGCAGGGCGGAATCTTCGTTCAATGGCACGTAAGCAGAATAAAAGACTCTTTTCAAATCATATTGCTGATATAATTTCTGCGTGACTGTCAATAACTGCAGATCATTCTCACCGGTGGCACCGATGATCATCTGGGTACTCTGACCTGCCGGAACAAAAGAACCGGATGTTCCGGAAACAGAAGCCGGTGTGGATAGTCGTCCGGAAGAGGGAATAACACTTGCGGAATTATTCCCTTCCAGATAGGGATTCTTCTGGAAAATGGTATTCGATAGATAACGATTACCCTGGGAACGCTCCATCCTGGAATTCTTTCCGATGGAAAGACGGTGCTCCGCTATGCCATGCTGAATCAGGCGGATCGGTTTCACCAGATTCTCCGGTTTTTTATTAGGTGCAAGGGTGCGTAACCCTTCATAAGTAGGCAGTTCCAGATTCACACTCATGCGGTCGGCAAGATACCCGACCTGAGTGATCAGCTCCTCGGGAGCACCGGGAATTGCTTTCGCATGGATGTATCCGTTAAAGTGATATCGGTTGCGAAGCAGAAACAAAGTCTGATACATGAGATCCATGGTGTAAGCAGGGCTCTTCACGACTCCGGAACTTAAGAATAAACCTTCTATATAATTTCGCCGGTAAAACTCTACGACAAGAGTGCAGATTTCTTCCGGAGTGAATGTTGCTCTGGGACGATCGTTGCCGGAACGATTCAGACAATACTTGCAATCGAAGATACATTCATTGCTCAATAGTATCTTAAGCAGAGAAATGCAGCGGCCATCGGAGGCAAAACTGTGACAGATCCCCGAGGACACAGCATTCCCGAGATATCCCTTCTTCCCACGGCGGTCGGAGCCGCTGGAAGTACAGGCAACGTCATACTTGGCTGCATCTGCCAGAATATGCAGTTTTTCTTTGAGTGATAAATGGTCAGGTGAATTCGTCATAATAAGTTCCTTTTATAATAATGATAATATTTCAAAAATTGAGTCATTAAACAGTAATTCAAAGAAAAATCGAATATACGTTCGAATGCATTTTATCACAGAGGAGAGGAAAAAGCAACAGGTATTCGAACAAAAGTTCTGTTGTGATAGGTGGTAATTTTTTGTTCTTTTCGAGACAATCAAAACTGTGAAAAAAACGAAGCCATTTACCGGTTTTTTATTTTTTTAGAAAAAAAGTTACAAAAAATCGTTCTTTTACTATCATATTGCTACTTTTTCTGGTATAATAATCTAAAAATAAAAAAGAGTGATGTTTTCAAAGAAGAAAACAAATCGAGAGACGAATACCTTTTCTTAGGGGGGATTTTTTGTCTCTTTGGCTCTTTCTATTTACATAAGGAGGAAACAAAATGGGCAAAGAAATGATTGCTATGCTGCTTGCCGGCGGACAGGGTTCCCGTCTTTACGCGTTGACCCAGAAACTGGCAAAACCTGCAGTACCGTTTGGCGGAAAGTACCGTATTATCGATTTTCCGCTGTCGAACTGCGTCAACTCAGGAATTGATACGGTGGGTATTTTAACTCAGTATCAGCCATTGGTATTAAATGAGTACATTGGAAATGGACAGCCATGGGATTTGGACCGTCTTTATGGTGGTGTTCATGTGCTTCCGCCATATCAGAAAGCTTCCGGTTCTGACTGGTATAAAGGAACTGCCAATGCAATTTACCAGAACATTTCATTTATCGAGCGTTACGATCCGGAATATGTCATCATTCTTTCCGGTGACCAGATCTGTAAACAAGACTACAGTGATTTCCTTCGCTTCCATAAAGAAAAAGGTGCGGAATTCAGTGTTGCTGTTATGGAAGTTCCTTGGGAAGAGGCTCCACGTTTCGGTCTGATGGTAACAGATGATAATGACAAGATTACAGAATTCCAGGAGAAACCGAAGAATCCAAAGTCCAATCTGGCTTCCATGGGTATCTATATCTTCAACTGGGACGTTCTGAAGAAATATTTAATTGAAGACGAAGCTGATCCGGAATCCGAGAACGATTTTGGTAATAACATTATTCCGAACCTGTTAAAAGATGGCCGTGACATGTACGCTTATCATTTCAGCGGATACTGGAAAGATGTTGGAACGATTTCTTCTCTCTGGGAAGCCAATATGGAAGTTCTGGATCCGGAACACAGCGGAATCAACCTTTTTGATGAGAACTGGAAGATTTACAGCCGAAACAGCGGTATGACCGGTCATAAGATTAATGCCGGAGCAGTTGTTGAGAATTCCATGATCACAGATGGTTGTAAGATCTTCGGTAATGTAAAACACTCCATTCTTTTCGCCGGTGTTAAGGTAGAAGAGGGAGCTGTTGTAGAAGATGCCGTTGTTATGGGTGGCACAATTATCAAGGCCGGAGCAGTTGTTAAACATTGTATCATAGCGGAGAATGTTGTGATTGGTGAGAATGCACAGGTTGGTGCAATGCCTGCTGACGGTGAGGCCGGAGTGGCAACGGTCGGAGCCGGTGTTTATGTTGGTGACAATGCCAAGATCGGACCAAATGCCATGATTAGTGAGAATGTAAAGGACGGTGAAGAACAATGGTAAAATCTAACTCAAATGCACTGGCTATTATTTTCCCGAATATGTATGACAGAGTTGTACCTGAGCTGACCAAAGAGCGTTTGATGGCTTCTGTACCATTTGCAAGCCGTTATCGTATGATTGACTTTTTGTTATCAAGCATGGTTAACTGTGGTATTGATAATATAACAATTCTTGCTCGTGAAAACTATTTCTCCCTGCTGGATCATCTGGGATCCGGACGTGAATGGGATTTGAGCCGTAAGAACGGTGGTTTAAATATTTTCCCTCCATACGCACAGAAATCTATGGGTGTGTACGGCGGTCGTATTGAAGGTCTCGCAAGTATTTTAGCGTTCCTGAAAGCACAAAAAGAAAAATATGTGGTACTGAGTGATACAAATATTGCAGCGAACTTTGATTTCAATGCTCTGATCGCTTCCCATAAAGAAAGTGGCGCTGATATCACAGTGGCGTATACCAGAGAAGAGATTCCTACCGCATTTCTTATGGCAGAACCATCCAGAAAGGATATGTATTTTACTTTTGAGCTGGATGGGGATAAAGTTACCAAACTTCATATCAATGAGAAGATGTCCGGTGTGAAGAATCTGGGAATGAACATTTATGTGGTAAACCGCGAATACCTCATTGATATTGTAGAAGAAGCTTTCGTTGCCGGCGGAACTTGTTTCGAGAGAGATATTCTTCTTCCGAAGATGGCAGAATTGAATATTCATGGATATGAATATACAGGATATGTTGCACGTATTACCAGTCTCAAGAGCTACTTTGATGAGAACATGAAGCTTCTTGATGATGAGAATCTGGATGGATTATTTGCAGCTAACCCAATCTACACCAAGATTCGTGACGATAACCCGACGAGATATATCGGTGAAGCAAAAGCTACCAATGTAATGGTTGCCGACGGTTGTGTAATCGAGGGTGAGATTGAAAACTGTATCCTTTTCCGTGGTGTTAAGGTTGGAAAAGGTGCGAAAGTGAAAAACTGTATTTTAATGCAGGATACAGTAATTGAGCCGAATGCAAGAATGGAATATGTAATTACAGATAAAAAAGTAACCATTTCCGAAAGAAAAGCATTACAGGGTTCCGATACCTTCCCGGTATTTGTAACAAAGAGACAAACTGTATAACATTTCAGAAGATGTCCCCGCTTCAAGCGCGCATCTCGCAGCAAGAACGCCGAGGCTCTCTTGAATATTTTTACATAGTAAAAAGAACAAAGAAGGTTGCTGCCCTAACTATTTTAGTTGGGGTGACAACCTTTTTTGTTCTTCTGTTTCTTTATACTATCTTAATGCTATGCCATATATTCTTATGCAATTTTAAGATAAATACATGAATAATTAAGTTAAAATTGCGAATCTAAAAGAGGATAATAAACGATAGTATGAATAATATATTTCAACGAAATAAGAAGAAACACTGGTCTTCTTCGCAGATTATCATTTCAGAGTTTTTGCTTGTGATATTGTTGGGGAGTTTTTTACTGATGCTTCCGATTTCTTCCAGAAGTGGAGAGATGACATCTTTTCTGAATGCATTATTTACGGCAACCTCCGCTACCTGTGTGACTGGTCTGGTGGTTTTTGATACGGTAACCCACTGGTCCGTATTCGGACAGGCAGTCATTCTTCTGTTGATACAGATTGGCGGAATGGGCGTCGTTACAATTACTGTGCTGGCTGCTGTTATTTCGGGAAAAAAGATTGGCCTTATGCAGAGAAGTACGATGCAGGAGGCCATTTCTGCGCCCAAAGTAGGTGGAATCATCCGGCTTACCAGCTTTATATTGAAGGCTACCGTTATTATAGAACTGACAGGAGCCCTTTTGATGCTGCCGGTATTCTGGAAGGATTTCGGACCGGGAAAGGGAATCTGGTATGCGCTGTTTCATTCCATCTCAGCCTTTTGTAATGCCGGCTTTGACCTGATGGGAAATGCACAGCCCTTCTCATCACTGACCGCTTATGCAGGGAATGGGTATATTAATGTGATTATTATGTCTTTGATCGTCATAGGTGGTATTGGATTTATTACCTGGGATGATATCCGGCATAAAGGACTTCATTTTAGAAACTATCGTCTGCAGAGTAAGATGATTCTGATTACAACCGCTGTTTTGATCCTGATTCCATTTTTGTTTTTTTATTTTAAGGAATTTGGTTCGCCGGTGTGGGGAGATCTTTCTTCCAAAGATAAGGCGATTGCGGCAATGTTCCAGTCGGTTACACCGAGAACGGCAGGCTTTAATACAGTGGATCTGAACCTGTTCAGTGAGGCGGGAAGGACCATTGTGATTTTATTGATGCTCATCGGAGGATCTCCCGGCTCCACGGCAGGAGGTATGAAGACCACAACGGTTGCGGTCCTGACTATGACTTTGTTTGCAGTGTTCAAAAGAAAAGAGGATACGGAATGTTTTGGAAGAAGAGTCGAGGGTGATACCATCAAATATGCGGCCAGTATTTTATTAATGTATTCTGCTTTGTCTATACTGGGTGGAATTGTGATCAGCTGTGTGGAGAATCTGCCGATGCTGACCTGTCTCTTTGAGACTGCATCCGCCATCGGTACCGTAGGGCTGACTCTGGGAATCACCTCCCAGCTGGGTGTGGTTTCAAGAATTATCTTAATTATTTTGATGTTCCTGGGTCGAGTGGGTTGTCTTACACTGGTATTTGCGGCATTTTCCGGTACTCAGCGGAATATTTCAAGATATCCGAAAGAAAAAATTACAGTTGGTTAACATTTCAGAAGAAGTCCCCCGCTTCAAGCGCGCAGAGCGCTAAGCGTTGGGTAATAAACCAGTTTCAGTTGCGGGTGACAATCCCCTTCTGAAATGTTAAGCCTCCGGCGGATTGCAGAGATGCGCATTAGAAATTTGTCATGCTAACGCATGACGCGCATCTCGCAGCAAGAACGCCGAGGCGTTCTTGAATCTAACGACTTGAATATAGAAAGGATGAATGGCTATGAAGTCAATTTTACTGATTGGATTAGGAAGATTTGGAAAGCATATTGCTATGAAGCTCCATGAGTTGAATCATGAAGTGATGGCAATTGATAAATGTGAGGAAAGAGTGGAGGAAATCCTTCCATATGTGACAAACGCACAGATTGGGGACAGTATGAACGAGGATTTCTTAAGATCATTGGGTGTGCCCAATTATGATGTTTGCCTGGTGGCAATCGGACATGATTTTCAGGGCTCTCTGGAAACTACTTCTCTGTTAAAAGAGCTTGGGGCAAAGATGGTCGTATCGAGAGCAGCCAGAGATGTTCAGGCAAAGTTTCTTCTTCGGAATGGGGCTGACGAGATCGTTTATCCTGAGAAACAGCTGGCAGTCTGGACGGCAATTCGATACAGTTCGGATCACATTTTCGATTATATTGAGCTGGATAAGGATAATGCAATTTTTGAGATTGATATTCCGGAATCCTGGCTGGGCAAAACCGTCGGAGAGATTAACATAAGGCAGAAATATAACATCAATATCATGGCCGTAAAACGTAATTCCAAGCTGGATCTGACAGTGACACCGGACACCCGTTTTGAAAGGGGAGAGGTATTACTGGTCCTTGGAAATAATAAAGATATTCAAAAATGTTTTCATATATAATATGATTTGAGTGCCCTCACTTATTTTAACATTTCATTCTGAAATGTTAGGCCTCCGGCGGATTGCAGAGATGCGCGTCATGCGTTAGCATGACGCGCATCTCGCAGCAAGAACGCCGAGGCGTTCTTGAATTTAAGTGGGGGTATCGCTATTTATGGTAAAAGTGGTATAATAAATAAGATTGACGTCAACATTTCAGAAGGATTCCACCGCTTCAAGCGCGCAGAGCGCTAAGCGGTGGGTAATTAACCAATTTCAGTAGTGGGTGACAATCCCCTTCTGAAATGTTGAGCCTCCGGCAGATTGCTTAAGATGCGCATTTGAAATTTGTCATGTTAATGCATGACGCGCATCTCGCAGCAAGAACGCCGAGGCGTTCTTGAAATAAATCAGTGAGGAGTGATTATTTGGAGGAAACTCGTCAAAATCAGGAATCTCTTTTCTCCGGAAACGGACCGGATGAAAAAAACAGAGGCCATTTAAAGATTTTCTTCGGATATGCCGTTGGAGTGGGCAAAACCTTTGCCATGTTGCAGGCTGCCAGAACAGCACAAGACAGAGGAATCGATGTGGTGATCGGATGTGTCAATTGCCATGGAAATTCCCAGATGGCTGGAACTCTTCAGGAATTTGAACAGATTCCGGAAAAAAATGGAAATCAATCTATTGTTTCTATAGAAGAATATTCAAATCCAGAGCTGAATCTGGATGCGGTCATGAAACGAAATCCCTCCCTGGTTCTGGTGGATGAGCTTGCCCAAGTCAATAAAGATGGAAGCCGGCATGCCAGAAGATATCAGGACGTGGAAGAACTGCTCAAGGCAGGAATCGACGTGTATACCACATTAAATGTGCAGCAGATCGAGAGTCTGAATGATATCGTGACGGAAGTCACCGGAAGAACGGAGAACCAGCGGATACCGGATGCGATATTTGATAATGCTGATCAGGTGCAGCTGGTGGATATTGAACCGGAGGAACTATTGGAGCGACTTCGGATCGAGGAACAATATGAGAATGAAATAATAGGAGAGAATCCTCTTTTTTCCGTAGATGAACTGACCGTTTTCCGGGAACTTGCCCTGAGACGTTGTGCCGATCGCCTCAATGTACTTTCGGAAAACGCCAGACTTCGTCATGGCGGTGATTATCATACAGATGAACATATTTTAGTCTGCCTTTCCCCTTCTCCATCCAATATGAAAATTATCCGCACCGCAGCGAGAATGGCAAAAGCCTTTCGGGGTTCCTTTACCGCCTTGTTCGTGGAGACCTCTGCTTCTGATCAGATGGGGGAGGAAAATAAAAAAAGATTACGAAATAATATGCGTCTGGCGGAGCAGCTGGGTGCGAAAATTGAGACGGTTTACGGAGAGGATGTTCCCTTTCAGATTGCGGAATTTGCGAGACTTTCCGGCGTGTCTAAGATCGTGATCGGGAAAAGTACTTTTTCCGGTAAATTGCCGGTTGGAAAGCTGACTTTAACTGATAAATTGATTGCTCAGGCACAGAATATCGATATTCATATTATTCCGGACAGCGACTCAGCTGTGTCCTATCGAATGAAGAATAAAAAGAAGTTTTCTATTACCTTTAACTGGAAAGATGTGGTGAAGAGCATTATAATGCTGATTATTGCCACAATTTTGGCATTTGGCTTCTGGAAGCTGGGGTTAAGCGAATCCAATATTATCATGATCTATATTCTTGGGGTGCTGATTACAGCAGTCATTACGACCCATCAGATTTATAGTCTGATCGCATCGGTTGTGAGTGTGATCATATTTAACTTTTTATATACGGAACCACGTTTTTCACTGCTGGCCTATGACAAAGACTATCCTCTGACATTTTTGATCATGTTTTTGGCAGCATTTTTGACCGGAACTCTTGCCGTACAGCTGAAACGGCAGGCAAAACAGTCTGCGCGAGCGGCATATCGTACGAAAATCATGTTTGATACCAATCATTTATTGGAAAAGGTGCGTGAAAAATCACAGATTGTAGAGGTGACTGCGACACAGCTGATGAAACTTCTCAATCGGGATATGATAATTTATCTGGTGGAAAAGGATAGATTACAGGAACCCCATTTTTTCTCGGTGACCGGAGAAAAAAGCGGAGAGGGGTATATGACGGAGAGCGAGAGGAATGTTGCTGACTGGGTATTTCATAATAATAAACATGCCGGTGCGACAACAGAGACCTTTTCCAATGCAGAATGTCTGTATTTATCCATTCGGACCAATGAAGGTGTGTATGGAATTGTGGGTATTGTTCTGGATGGAAATCCTCTGGATGCCTTTGAGAACAGTGTGCTTTTATCCATTCTGGGTGAATGTGCTCTGGCATTGGAAAATGAAAAAAATGCAAGAGAGAAAGCAGAAGCGGCGCTGATGGCCGAAAAGGAGCAGCTTCGTGCCAACCTGCTCAGGTCCATCTCTCATGACCTGCGCACGCCTCTCACTTCGATTTCAGGAAATGCCAGCAATCTTTTGGCCAATGAAGGTCACTTTGATGAGAAGACCAAAAAGCAGCTGTATTCGGATATTTATGACGATTCCATGTGGCTTTACAATCTGGTCGAAAACCTGCTTTCCGTCACGAAAATTGAAGAAGGAAGATTTCAGCTTCATCTCTCCACAGAGCTATTAGATGAGGTGATTACGGAATCTCTTCGACATATTAACCGGAAAAAAACCGAGCATCATATTATTGTCCGGCCTTCGGAAGAGTTTCTTCTGATCAAGGCAGATGCCCGGCTGATCATGCAGGTAATCATTAATCTTATCGATAATGCTATAAAATATACGCAGAAAGATTCTGAGATTCTTATTACAACCAGAAAGGAAAAGAATCAGGCCGTGGTCTGTATCGCAGATAACGGACCGGGCATCTCAGATGAAATGAAACCTTATATTTTTGATATGTTTTACAGTGGAGCAAAAAGTATTGCGGACAGCAGAAGAAGTCTCGGACTGGGATTGGCTTTGTGCAAATCCATTATTCAGGCCCATGGTGGTGTTCTGAAGGTGACGGACAATGTTCCCCATGGTGCCGTATTTACATTTTCTCTGCCCTTAGAGGAGGTAGATTTACATGAATAAAACCTTAATATTAGTTGTGGAGGATGACCGATCCATCCAGAATCTGATGGTGACCACCCTGAAGGCTCACGATTACAAATATCTGACAGCTGCCAATGGTGAGACTGCCATTTTGGAGGCTTCTTCTCACAATCCGGATATCATTCTGCTGGATCTGGGACTGCCGGATATGGATGGAATTGATATAATAAAAAAAATCAGAACCTGGTCTGATGTGCCCATTATCGTGATCAGTGCCAGAAGTGAGGACACCGATAAGATTGAAGCCCTGGATGCGGGAGCCGATGACTATCTGACTAAACCCTTTTCTGTCGAAGAACTGCTGGCAAGACTGAGGGTGACAGAGAGAAGGCTGGCGGCGATGCAGGGAAAACAGATGACGGATTCTGTGTTCATCAACGGAAAGCTGCGAGTGGATTACTCTGCCGGCTGTGCTTACCTGGATGATGAGGAGTTGCATTTGACCCCGATTGAATATAAATTATTGTGTCTCCTTTCCAGAAATGTAGGAAAAGTATTGACACACACCTTTATCACGCAGCAGATCTGGGGACACAGCTGGGAGAATGATATCGCATCTTTGCGGGTATTTATGGCTACCTTGCGGAAAAAACTGGATAAAAATGCCGATTCGGTACAGTATATTCAAACCCATATCGGTGTGGGATACCGGATGCTTAAAGTGGAATAAGAGAATAGAAAAAGGAGAAAACAAAAATGAGCGCAAAAAAATTAGGTTTTGGATTAATGCGTCTGCCTTCTCTGGATCCAAATGATCCTTCCAAAATTGATCTGGAACAGACCAAACAGATGGTGGACACATTTCTTGAACGAGGCTTTACATATTTTGATACCGCATGGATGTACTGTGGCTTTCAGAGTGAGAATGCAACAAAGGAAGTATTGGTAGACAGGCATCCGAGGGACAGCTTTACCCTGGCAACAAAACTGCATGCAGGATACATTAAGACAAAAGAAGATCGTGACCGCATTTTTAATGAGCAAAGGAAAAAGACCGGCGCCACATTTTTTGATTATTATCTCCTTCACGATGTGGGAGTAGAACATTATGAAATCTATAAAAAACTGGATTGCTTCCAGTGGCTGCGGGAGAAAAAAGAGCAGGGACTGGTGAAAAAGATCGGCTTTTCCTTCCATGATACTGCAGAACTCTTGGACAAGGTTTTGACAGAACAGCCAGGTATGGAGTTCGTGCAGCTTCAGATCAATTATCTGGATTGGGACAGTGAGGGCATCCAGTCCCGTAAATGCTATGAGGTGGCAAAGAAACATAACGTTCCGGTCATCGTCATGGAACCGGTAAAAGGCGGCACCCTTGCTCAGGTTCCGAAATCGGTGGAAAAGATGTTTAAAGAGTATCATCCGGAACTTTCGGTGCCATCCTGGGCCATTCGTTTCGCGGCCAGCCTTGATAATGTCATGATGGTTTTAAGCGGCATGAGTAATATGGAACAGATGCTGGATAACCTAAGTTATATGGAAAACTTTCAGCCTCTGGATGAGCGAGAGCAGCAGATCGTCCTGCAGGCGGTGAACCTGATCAATGAAAACATCGCTGTGCCATGTACCGGATGTTCCTATTGTACCGATGGATGCCCGATGAATATTGCGATTCCGAAATACTTTTCTTTATACAATGCCGATCTGCAGGAAATCAAAGAGAAATCCTGGACACCACAGGGAGAATACTATGATAATCTTACGAAGTCCTTTGGAAAAGCCAGTGACTGCATTGCCTGTGGTCAGTGTGAGTCGGCCTGCCCGCAGCATCTGCCGATTATTGAGCATTTAAAAACGGTGGCAGGTCATTTTGAGGAGTAATTGCATTGGAAACCAGAGAAGTTTTAAATCAATTGAAAGACGGAAAAATCTCCGTCGAGGAAGCGGAACGATTTTTTAAGCGCCAGCCTTATGAAGAGCTGGGCTATGCCAAATTAGATACCCACCGGGAGATTCGCTCCGGCTTTCCGGAAGTGATATATTGCAGCGGAAAGCCCGATGAATATCTGGTATCGATCTATCAGAAAATGTACCAGGAGAACGGGGAAGTGTTTGGAACCAGAGCCAGTGAGCATCAATTTGAGCTGGTGAAGAAAGTCATCCCATCCGTGGAATATGATAAGGTCTCCCGAATTCTGAAAGTGGAGAAAGAGAAAAAACGAATTGGAAAAATTGCGGTCTGCAGTGCCGGAACCGCAGATATTCCGGTGGCCGAGGAAGCAGCACAGACCGCAGAATATTTTGGGGCGAATGTAGATCGCATCTTTGATGTGGGTGTCAGCGGAATTCATCGTCTGTTATCAAGAGTGGAGGCAATTCAGGAAGCCAATTGTGTGATTGCCGTTGCCGGTATGGAAGGAGCCCTTGCCAGTGTGCTGGGCGGCCTTGTGAGTAATCCGGTGATTGCCGTTCCCACCTCTGTCGGTTACGGTGCCAGCTTTCACGGCGTGTCGGCGCTTCTAACCATGATTAACTCCTGTGCCAACGGTGTGGCGGTGGTCAATATCGATAACGGATATGGCGCCGGTTACCTGGCAACCCAGATTAACCGTCTGGCAGCTTACGGATCTCAAAGAGGTATTGAAAATGAATCAGAACATGACGGAAGCCGGCTTAAGTAAAACGGCTATTGACAAAATGGAACATCTGAAATCCATCTTTCAGGAAATGGGGCGGGTTGCCATCGCCTTTTCCGGCGGAGTGGACTCTACCTTCTTATTGAAAACAGCCCATGATCTGTTAGGGGAAAATGCCATTGCCCTGACCGTCCGTTCCAGGGTATTTCCCGAAAGAGAACTTCAGGAAGCAAAGAATTTCTGCCGACAGGAAGGAATCCGGCAAATTGTGCTTTCTTTTGATGAACTTAAGGTAGAAGGCTTTCGAGACAATCCGCCGAATCGATGCTATCTATGTAAAACGGCATTGTTTCAGGCAATGAAGGAAAAAGCACAAGAAGAGGGAATTCAGATAATAGCGGAGGGTTCCAACATGGATGACCTGGGCGATTACCGGCCGGGTCTGAAGGCTGTAGCGGAGCTTGGAATTCGAAGTCCTCTCCGGGAAGCGGAACTGACAAAAAGCGAGATACGCTTACTATCAAAACAATTAAACCTGTCAACCTGGGAGAAGCCCTCCTTTGCCTGTCTGGCATCCCGTTTTGTGTACGGAGAACAGATCACAAAGGAGAAATTAGGGATGGTGGAGCAGGCAGAGCAGCTATTGCTGGATCTGGGGTTCCGACAGATGCGAGTGCGGATACATGGAAATCTTGCCAGAATCGAAGTCCTTCCGGAAGACATTTCCCGATTTATGAAACCAGAACTGCGAGAGACAATCCAACGCAAATTTCGAGAATATGGGTTTGCCTATGTCTCCCTTGACCTGAAAGGCTACCGGACCGGCAGTATGAATGAAATATTATGAGGAAATAAAATGATGAATCAATTATATTTGGAGTGCAATGCAGGAATCAGCGGTGATATGATGGTCGCGGCGCTTTTGGACTTGTATGGAAACAGCGATCATTTGAAATCTGTTCTACACACCATTCCAGTCGAAGGATTTTCCGTAGAAATCAGCCGGGTAAAAAAGGGCGGATTGGATTGCAGTGATTTCAATGTGATTTTGGATAAGGAACATGAAAATCACGATCATGATATGGAATATCTTCATGGACACCATCATGAACATCATGGAGAAGACCACCATCACCATGAAGAAGAGCATCATCATGAGGGCGAGCATCATCACCATGGGGATGAGCATCGCCACCATAGTCATGTTCATCGGGGAATGGCAGAAGTGACCGATATTATCCAACGGACCCAGATGACGGAAAATGCGAGAGCGATTGCTCTGAAAATCTTTGGAATTATTGGAGAGGCAGAAGCGAAGGCCCATGGAGTTTCTGTGGATCAGGTTCATTTTCACGAAGTGGGTGCGGTAGATTCCATTGTGGATGTGATTTCTGTGGCAGTCTGCCTGGATGATTTAAATGTTGAACAAGTGATTATTCCAAAACTCTGTGAGGGAACCGGAACGGTTCGTTGTCAGCATGGTGTTCTGCCAATTCCGGTTCCGGCTGTGGCCAATATCATAGAAAAGTACGGATTAAATCTGGAAATCATGGATGTAAAAGGAGAATTCGTGACACCGACCGGTGCCGCAATCGCAGCGGCGATTCAGACAGCCAATCAGCTCCCGGACCCATTTCGGATCAAGAAAATCGGTATGGGTGCCGGAAAACGTACCTATGAACGACCAAGTATCTTGCGGGCGATGCTCATTGAAACGCCAAAAGAGATATCGCCACAAAAGGATTATATTTACAAGCTGGAAAGCAATATCGATGACTGTACCGGAGAAGCACTGGGCTATGTTATGGAACAATTACTGGAAGCAGGAGCCAGAGATGTCCACTATCATCCGGTCTATATGAAAAAGAATCGACCTGCATGGCAGCTTAATGTGATCTGCTGTGAGGAAGATATTCCAAAGCTGGAACAGATAATTTTCCGAGAAACTACCACTATCGGAATCCGGAGAATTGCCATGGAGCGCAGCGTTTTACCACGGGAAAAGAAAACGGTGGAGACAAAATACGGAAAGGCAGAAGTCAAGGTTTGTGTTCTGGAAGAGGAGATAAGATGCTATCCGGAATATGAGAGTGTTGTTGGAATCTGTAAAGAAAAAGGACTTTCTTACCAGGAGGTCTATCGCGAGATCATCCGGGTGTGTGAAGAACAATAAATGAATAAGGGGGGGAGACGACTGTAATGCTTTAAAAGCTTTTTCCTGCGTCTCCCCCTTCTTAAATTATAAATTATTTACATAGTTCCCCGACAATCTGATTAATCAGCTTTCCGTCGGCTTTGCCTTTCAGCTCGCCCATAACATTTTTCATAATCTGACCACGGTTTTTGGTAGCGACAACGTCAGCGTATTTGGTGGTGAGAATTTCACGAATTTCATCGGCACTGAGCAGCTTCGGAGCATATTCATTCATGATATCATATCTTGCCTGATATTCGGCTTTTAATTCAGCGCGAGAATCCGGGCAGGTGTCAATTTGTTCTTTAACAGATTTGATCTCTTTTAAAATGACACGGTCAACCAGCTCTTCCGGAATGTTATCCCGGCAGCCTTCATCAATGGCAACCTTTTTTGCAGCGGAAATTAATGCAGAAATCGCATCCTTTCTTATCTTATCCTTTGCCTTCATGGCAGCAACCATATCGGATCTCATTTTTTCAATTGTCATAATAACACTTCTTTCTATTTTTAATTTGGTAACAAAGTCTTTTGATTCATTTGTTACCATATTTGATCACAAACCTTATTATAATTCACAGGAAAAAAATGTCAATATCCTTCCTGGGGATGAAAAGTAGCTTTTTGAAAACATTCTGTCAGTTTTTTCTGAAGCCGGACATATTCTTTCGCATCTTCAGGTCCTAAAAGCTCCAGCATCCATGCCATCCGGTCGAGAATGGCCTGCTGATGCTTTCTGGTGATCGCCGCCCCTTTTTCTGTCAGAGTGACAATGGTCTGACGGCTGTTATTCGGATCCTTTGTCCGGGTAATGATTTCTGTTTCCTCCAGACAGTTGAGTATCTTTGCGATACGGGCGGAACTGACGGACATTCTTGTGCTGATATCTTTGGGATATGCCTGATTCCCATTCATGGCAAGATATATTAAAACATAGATTTCTCCCTGCATCATCTTGGATAATTGACGGTTTTCACGCATTTGAGGCATATCGGTTCTTAATTCCATCCATTCTCTGGCGAGTGTATAATAATTCATAAAATGGCCTCCAAATCCTAGTTTTGTTAGTAATCATAGCTTTTTAAAAAAAGTTTGTCAAGAAGAGGTTAACTGGTATAGATGTGATACCAAGAAAAAAATGCTTGACAAATTTCCATTCTGTGATAGAATTCCTCAATAAGAAAGCTAATATTGTTAGCTATTGAATGGAGCAGGAGGTTGTTTATGAAAAAGGAATTAAGACATTGCCTGCAGACAATTGTAAATCTGCAAAAGGATGGATACACCGTATGGCCGGCAAGCTTGGCAGGATATGGGAAGATGCCTTTGAAGAAAATAAAAGAGATACTGAAAGAGCTTGCGGATAAGGATTACCTTTTTGAAGATGAGAATGGTGTCATTCACATTACGGATAAGGGAAGGCACAGAGCTGAGATGATGTCCAGAGTTGCGGTATCCTAAAACAGTTAGTTCACCTTCAAGAACGCCAAGGCATTCTTGAATATCAGGATAAAAACATCTGGCCGAAGATTTACGTATTCTTCGGCCAGATATTTTTTGTTACATTCAAGAACGCTTCAGCGTTCTTGCTGCGAGATGCGCGTCATGCATCAGCATGACAAATTTCTAATGCGCATCTCTGCAATCCGCCGGAGGCTTTTATCGAAGTCGGAGTTCTCTCCGACGAGATAATATTATCTGAAAATGTTTTTAGGAAGCAACCACTTTCTCGAAATCGGCTGCACCGTGTTTGCAAAGTGGACAGATGAAATCTGCCGGAAGCTCTTCGCCTTCATATACATAACCGCAGATCTTACATACCCATGTGGTCTTGGAAGACTTCGGAGCAGCTGGTGAAGGTTTGATATTGGACTGATAATAAGAATAGGTAGTAGACGGGTCATCTGTGAGAATCTCGCCATCAGTCACATCAGCGATAAACATGGTGTGAGTTCCCAGATCAATGCTCTGAACAACCTTTGCTGACATCCATGCATTGGTTCCGTCAGTGGTGTAGTAAATGCCGTTCGCAGCTCTTTTTGCTGCCGGATAATCTGCAAATTTATCTACATCACGTCCGCTCTGGAATCCGAAATGTTTAAATGTATCAAAGCTTGCTTTCTCGGAAAGAATCGATACATTGAACTCTCCGGTACGAAGGATCATATCATGGGTGTAGTTGGCTTTATTCACAGTCAGTGAGATTCTGTTCGGAGTAGCAGTAACCTGTGCTGCTGTGTTGGTGATACATCCATTGTCTTTGGATCCTTCTCTTGCTGTCACAACATATAAGCCATAAGTAAGCGAGAACATAACATTGTTATTCATAGTCATCCTCCTTTAAAATAATTTAAAAACAATTTATTTGTATATACTATATCAGATAAAACTATATTTTTCAATGCGATAATAGTAATCAAAACTACTTTTGTTCATACAAATATTGTTTCAATTTTTTTAGCACTCAACTATTGACGTGGCTAATAAAACGTGGTATATATGAGTTATGAAAATTGTTATACAAGAAATATAACAGAATATCTTTCAAGTAAGGAGGTATCTTTATGAATATTAATAAATTTACACAAAAATCCCTGGAAGCAGTGAATCAGTGTGAAAAGCTTGCCTATGAATATGGCAGCCCTGAAATTGATCAGGAACATTTTTTATACAGTCTTTTAACCATTGAAGACAGTCTGATTATGAAATTAATCGAGAAAATGGAAATTAATAAGGAAGATTTCCTTTCTCAGACCAGAAAGCTGGTGGAGAAGAAGCCGAAGGTTTCCGGCGGGCAGGTTTACATCAGCAAAAGCCTGAATCAGGTACTGGTCAGTGCCGAGGATGAATCCAAAGCCATGGGAGATGAATATGTCTCCGTGGAGCATTTGTTCCTTTCTCTGCTCAAGCACCCGAACAATGAAGTGAAGAAATTATTCCAGGCTTACGGCATTTCCAGAGAGCGTTTCCTGCAGGCACTTTCTACAGTAAGGGGCAATCAGAAAGTGGTCAGTGATAATCCGGAAGCCACCTATGAGACGCTGGAGAAATATGGTTACGATCTGGTGGAAAGAGCAAAACAGCAGAAGCTGGATCCGGTCATCGGCCGAGATGGGGAGATTCGAAATGTGATCCGAATCCTTTCCAGAAAAACAAAGAATAACCCAGTGCTCATCGGTGAGCCCGGTGTTGGTAAAACTGCTGTTGTGGAAGGCTTGGCGCAGCGTATTGTAAAGGGCGATGTGCCGGAATCTCTGAAGGATAAAAAGGTATTTGCCCTTGACATGGGCTCCCTCGTTGCAGGAGCAAAATACCGTGGTGAATTCGAGGAGCGTCTGAAAGCGGTTCTGGAAGAAATTAAAGCCAGCAACGGACAGATTATTCTTTTCATTGATGAGCTTCACACCATCGTCGGTGCCGGAAAAACTGACGGTGCCATGGACGCCGGCAATCTGTTGAAACCAATGCTGGCCAGAGGCGAGCTTCACTGTATCGGAGCCACAACCTTAAATGAATACCGTCAATATATTGAAAAAGATGCCGCTCTGGAACGTCGTTTCCAGCCGGTTACGGTAGATGAGCCGACCGTGGAGGATACCATTTCCATCCTGAGAGGTTTGAAGGATCGCTATGAGGTTTACCATGGAGTAAAAATCACAGACTCTGCGCTGGTCAGTGCCGCAGTCCTTTCCAACCGTTATATCACCGATCGTTTTCTGCCGGACAAGGCTATCGACCTGGTAGATGAAGCCTGTGCCATGATCAAGACAGAGCTGGATTCCCTGCCGACAGAACTCGATGAAGTCCAGAGAAAGATCATGCAGATGGAAATTGAAGAAGCTGCGCTGAAAAAAGAAACCGACCATATGAGTAAAGAGCGACTTGCCAACCTGCAAAAGGAACTGGCAGAGCTCCGCGAAGACTTCCAGTCTCAGAAAGCAACCTGGGATCAGGAAAAATCTGCAGTAGAACGCGTATCAAAAATTAAAGAAGAAATCGAAGCATTAAACAATGAAATTCAGATTGCCCAGCGCAACTATGACCTCAATAAAGCCGCAGAATTACAGTACGGCAAGCTTCCAGAACTGCAAAAACAGCTGGCACAGGAAGAAGAACTGGCGAAAAAGAAAGATGCCTCCCTCGTTCATGAGAGTGTCACCGACGATGAAATCGCCAAAATCATCAGCAGATGGACCGGAATCCCGGTTGCCAAACTGACCGAAAGTGAAAGAAACAAAACCCTGAATCTGGACAAAGAACTCCACAAACGAGTGGTAGGTCAGGACGAAGGCGTAGAAAAAGTAACCGAAGCCATCATTCGTTCTAAAGCCGGAATCAAAGACCCGACCAAACCAATCGGTTCTTTCCTCTTCCTGGGACCAACCGGTGTTGGCAAAACCGAACTGGCCAAAGCTCTGGCAGAAAGCCTCTTTGACAACGAACAAAACATGGTACGTATCGATATGAGTGAA
>JALERO010000249.1 GCA_022764265.1 Eubacterium sp.
AATCAGATGGCATTGAAGACGTTGATGAACACAGTTTCATGGATGGATGTATACTGGATGTAGACAAGCTCGTTGCTGACGAGATTGTGGTTGCACTCCCTACGAAGGTTCTTTGTAAAGAAGATTGTAAAGGATTGTGCAGCGTCTGCGGAACGAATCTGAATTATGGCACCTGTGATTGTGACCGGCAGGTTCTTGATCCGCGCATGGCGGCTATCCAGGATATCTTTCGTAACTTTAATGAGTAGTTACCTTTAATATGAATACAGTAATGATGAAACAGGTATACATTCAAACGTCTGTTACAACATTGTGCAAGAGGAGGTGTGACCATGTCAATTTGTCCAAAGAATAAATCTTCTAAAGGAAGAAGAGACCGCCGTAGAGCAAACTGGAAAATGTCTGCTCCTACATTAGTGAAATGCAGCAAGTGTGGCGCTTTAACAATGCCTCACAGAGTATGCAAAGCATGCGGATCCTACAATAAAAAAGAGATTATTTCTGCTAACTAATTCTTATTAGAGCGCTTAAAATCGGGGTTTTTTGGAAGTTTTCAAAACCCCGTTTTTTTTCGCTCAAAAAAATACAAGAAAGTGCACGAAGACAAGGATTGTATTATGGATAAAATCGAGAAAAATTTTTTTCATGGTGTCCTCCAATTAAATTTTAAATTCCAACTTTTCAAATTCTAGCTATGAATCCTCTATCTTATTATCAGCATTTTGTTAGCACCTTTTTGAAATTCATATTCTGTGCTTACGATTTCCACATGATGCTTTTGCTTGAAATAGTCTATTACCGATGAAATCAACTCTGTTTTATTTGCATCCAGATCTACAATAGGAAATATCCTTATTTCTTTGCAGACACGCAGCATTTCTGTCATTGCTTTTATATGGAAGTCATATCCGAGCATAGTATACATCAGCAGAAAATGAGAACTTAATCCAATATCGAATGTTTTATCGGAATATGGCAATCTTTCCGGTAATTCATGACAAATATATCGATTCTCTTTCTTTCCAGACGCATAGTCAGATAAAAACATCCGCATGGCAGACATTCTTACTTCTTCCAATTCGTCAAGGCTTTTTATTTGTGTCCACACATAGTTATTCATATTTTGTTTCATCTGTTCCATAACAGAACCCCGAACCTCATCAATACGGCTTTGTATATCACTTTTTGAAAAACAATATATAGGATCAAATGATGTAACGGTATATCCCTGTTTCGTTGCTTCATAATTAAAGCTGGCAGGTCCATCTCCAAATCCTGCAATTTCCTTTTTCATGTCGTCATCAGACAATTGAAATATACATCTGTATTCAGCCAGATTTCTTCCCCATGGAACAACACTATCCAAACGAAATGCCATTTTTCACCTTCCAATTTCACTTCAATAATAGGTTCTTTGTAAATTTCATTTTTCTCATTATATCGTAAAAGAGAGTGTAAGTAAAAGTGAATCTCTTTACCCGTCCGCGTCGTTTTGGAAAGACGTTAAACATGAGCATGCTACAGTATTTCTTTGAGGATGTAAGGGATGAGAAAGGTGGAAAGCAGCCAGATTTTGAACTGGCTTATAGCATGCTTAAAAGGCAAATTGCGGATGAATACATGCGGCATAAGTTTATCCTTATGGATGAGAGGCTGGCAGAACAGAAAGAACGGTATCTGCAGATTATGAGAGAACAGGCAGACCGGGAGTTGTATGTAGATGCTCTGCAATTTTTGTCGAATGCGACCAAAAAAGCATATACGCTTAAAATACTACTCCGTATTATTTCATTTTCTCGTTAAATTTGTTAAAAATAAAGTAGCAAAAAGCGAATCTTTTAACACGGGAGGAAATGACGATGAAAAAGAAATGGATTGCATTATTATTGGTTGTTTTAGTTGCGTTTGGTGTAACTGCATGTTCCGGTGGAAGCAAGGGCGGCGAAGCCCAGCAGGAGCCGGAGAAGGAAGAAGTTAAGCTGGTTACCAATGGGCGGTTGAGTGCCATTGAGGCACCGGAAGGCTGGGTGCAGGGAGAAACCAGTTCGGATGACCAGCTGGCTTATGAAACGGAATATCAGGAAGACGGGGAAGATCCTTATACGGTGAGATTGTGGATTGACATTTCGGATTTCGATACACCGGAGAGCATGCTGGAAAACGCGGAAGAGAATGCGAAGGAATGGGGAACGACTTACACTGTGGAAGAAAAGACCATTGGCGATGTCACCTTCTCCTATTTTATTCCGGATTTTGGTTATAAATCGATGTATGGAACAAAGAATAGTGTGACCGTCATCGTCTCTCATGACAATGAGATCAACATCGATGATGAGGCTGTTCAGAATATCATCAAAAGCATAGAAGTGGAACCTGAGGAATAGCAGGTGAGGAGCAACAGGATGATTGATGAGGTAAAAGTCTGTGTTGATGCGAAGGTGAAATTCTTTGAGCTGTATTTTGAGGTTCCGAATAGTCTTCAGGGGGAAGTCGATGCATTTATCCGGGAAACAACGGAACTGGGTGAAAATTGCAGCAGTGCGGCAGAATTCGAAGAAAAATTTGTCTCAACGGGTTTGTCAGATCGGTTCAATGGAATCATTCCGAAGTGTCATCCCAAATCGGTCAAAATGACAAAGGAACAAAAAAGACATTCCGTTGAAACAGCAAAAGAAATATTAAAGGAAAATCGAAAAGAACTGGCAAAAAATGCTTTGACAGAATCTGCAAATCGAGTGTTTAATGATATCAGGGACGAGCAGATCAGTCAATCCAGAGAACGGATGCTGGAAGAAGGAACGATGGCAGATTATACCATCGCCAGAAATCGTGCAGAAAATGTCAGGGGACTTTTCCGTTTTTTGAAAAACAAAAAGAAATGAAGTGAAACAAAAACAGAGGGAGTAATTCCTCTGTTTTTTCTTAAAAACAAATGATTTGCGTAATAAATGAGCTTGTGTTAGAATAGAGCCGTTGCTTTAGGATTGTAGAGATGCGCATTTGAAATTTGTCATGCTAATGCATGACGCACATCTCGCAGCAAGAACGCCGAGGCGTTCTTGAATAAATAAATTGACTAGAAAAAGGACTTGGAAGTGAAAAATGATTAAATTAATTGTATCTGACGTGGATGATACCCTGGTTCCGGAGGGAAGCATCGATTTAAATCCGGAATACTTTGAGGTGATTCGACAATTACAGGCAAAGGGAGTCATTTTTGTGGGAGCCAGCGGTCGTCCCATTGAGGGTGTCCGGATTGCTTTTGCTCCTATAAAGGATGAAATCTATTACATAGGCGATAACGGAACCGATATTGCAGCGGGAAAATGCACTTGTACAAAGAAATTGGAAGACGAGGATTACAGGGAGCTTGCCCGGGATCTTCTTAATCTCAATGAGGAATATGATTTTATGCCTTGCCGTCCCGGCGATGTGTATGTGAATCAGGAATCAGAGGACTTTAAAAAAGTACTGGGAACCTATGGATTCGGACTTACAGAAGTGGCAGATCTGACACAGCTTCATGACATTACAAAAGTGTCGCTCTATCATGACGGAGGCGTGCCGGATGAGGTCAGACTTGCTCTTCGTGAAAAATGGTCGGATCGGATGGAAGTTGCCATCGCCGGTCGGGTTTGGTTGGATTTTACTGCCAAAGGTGCCAATAAGGGAAATGCCCTCACCATGATTCAGGAGCACTTTGGGATTACACCTGAGGAGACCGTTGCCTTTGGTAACGCGGATAATGATATTCCGATGATAAAGCAGGCAAAATATGGCTACGCCGTTGCCGGTGCATCAGAGAATCTGAAGCAGATTGCATACGAGGTCATCGGTCCGATGGAAGAAGATGCCGTGCTTTCAAAGCTGAAAGAAATTTTGGCGGAAATGGAATAAAATATCAGGAGCTGTCACTCTTATAGTCGATCGGTGGAATGACTATAAAAGGGCAGCTCCTTTTTGTGAGTTAATGCTTTATTATGTTTCAAACACTATTTATTATTCTGTTTTTTACAGTATGCTGTAAATTCTTCTCTGGTCACCCTCGTAGCACCTTCCTTTTGGATATCGGTCTGACCGTCGATCGGCACACCGTATTCTCTTTCGATGATGCTCTTGATGCGAGGACGGCAGAATTCGCCCTGGCAGTATCCCATGGAGCCTCGGGTTCTTCTCTTGACGCCGTCAACAGTCAGAACCGGAATACCTCTGTGGAGACAGTCCACGATGGTTTTTTCCTCAACCTGTTCACAGCGGCAGATGATTCGTTCCGGGCAAGGCGGAAGCTCTGCCCGTTTCATCACTTCGTCGTATGGGAGTAGTTCTTCTTTGCGCTCGATGATCGGAGCCCGGTATGGGTCGTAGGTCGGGTCTTCTATGAGTTCAAGACCCTGTGCCTTAAGTTCTTCGGTTACCATGTCAGCGATAGCCGGGGAGGATGTCAGACCCGGTGACTGAATGCCTGCTACATTGATAAAGCCCGGGGTATCTGTAGCGCCGATGATGAAATCGTCGGTGCTGGCAACGGCACGGATACCGGTGAAGCTTCGGATGAACATTTCCGGATCCATTTCGGTCGTGGTAAAGAGACCGGCCTGATAGATATCCCATAACCGCTCGATGTGAGTGCTTCGGTCAACGGCACCGTTCTCATCGATGGCATCCGGTCCTAAGAGCAGGTTGCCGTGATAGGTGCTGGTCACAAGGATTCCCTTGCCCATTTTGGATGGCATCTGGAAAACAACCGTATTCAGTGCCTTGCCGGTACCTGGTGCAAAGAGAATGTACTCACCGGAACGAGGGCGGATTTCAAAGCTTTTTTCGTTGACCATTTCATTTACCTTATCGGATCCGAGACCGGCAGCATTGATTACATAGCGGGCTTCAAAATCTCTACCTTCCATATGTACCACAAAATGATCTTCTTTTTTGTCAATTCCGGTGATTTCTGAATATAAAAACAACTCTACGCCATTATGAATCGCATTTTCTGCAAGAGCGATGGCCATCTCATAAGGTGAACAGACACCGGCACCTTCACAGTAAAGTGCGTATTTTACTTCCGGATTAATGTTTGGTTCCAATTCCATAATCTCATCATGGGTCAGAATGCTCAGATCAGTCAGACCGTTTTTCTGTCCGTTTTCCAGCATGGATTGAAGCTTTGGCAGATCATTTTCATCGGTGGTCATCACGATACTTCCGGTTTTGCGGAAACCGAAATTCAATTCTTTATTAAGCTGTTCAAACTGTACTCTTCCCTTGTAGCACAGTCTTCCTTTTAACTTTGCATTTGCTTCCGCATACCCCCCGTGAACGATGGCACTGTTGGCTTTTGTGGAGCCTGTCGCCACATCATTTCCTTTATCCACCAGACAGATGGACAGCTGATAGCGGGATAATCTTCGGGCAATGGCAGTACCGGCAATTCCGGCACCGATAATTAAAACATCATACATGTTGTATACCTCCTTCTACGTTTTATCAAATTATAACCTTTTCTGCTCGATGGCACAAGAATAAAAATGACCTTATGTCAGATTATTCTTTCATTTTATTTTGTCATGAGTTGGTTTAAAAGTTCGGAAGGACGATATACTTTTACAGGAGATTGGGTGTAATCTTTTATATTTCGAGTGACGATACAATCTACATCAGAATGAATCGCAGTTTCAATCATCACTGCATCTTCATAATCAGAAACCGAAGAAGAGATTGCTTTTCGACAGTCAATACCTGCGGTGTCCAATACTTCAAACAATAGGAATAGTTTTGTAAGAATCTTTCGGGTTTCCTTATCGCTGTGGGTCGCACGATGGGTTAAATAATAGATATCTGTAGAAGATTTCGCTGCAATACATCCCGTCAGATGTTTGTTTGCAACAGCAAGAAATATTTTTTGAGCATCACTGTTAAAAGGCTTTCTGTCTTGTAAAGCATCAATGATAATGCAGGTATCAATTAACGCTCTCATATATTTTTTAACCTTTCTTCAATGGATTCTTCCAGAGAAATATCAGATGGAATGATTCCAAATAAAGATTGTGCAATATCAACTCGATCCTGGTAAGGATTCGTTAATTTAGCGACAACTTTTCCATATTGTGTGATATAAATATCCTCTTTTTCAGCCATCATAAGATACTTACTGAAATGTGTTTTAAATTCTGTAGCTGTAATTGACATTTTTCATTCCTCCCTTCAGTTTTGGTACTATTATTATATACATTTTGTGCGAAATTATCAACAAAATCGAACGATTTTCTTTATAAATGTCCTTGGAAGCTGCACGTCATTTTAGGAAGACAATCCGTCATGATTATTTACAATAAAAAAAAGATATGATATGATAATAAGCTAGTTAACATTTCAGAATGAGTCCCCCGCTTCAAGCGCGCAGAGCGCTAAACGGTGGGAAATCAATAGTTTCAGTCGCGGGTGACAATCCCCCTTCTGAAATGTTGAGCCTCCGGCGGATTGCAGAGATGCGCATTAGAAATTTGTCATGCTAACGCATGACGCGCATCTCGCAGCAAGAACGCCGAGGCGTTCTTGAACTAAAGTATTCTCGCAAATTTTCTTCCCTGAATAGAGTTTCCGAGAGTACTTTCATGTCAGATGTGCCGAGGGGCACAGAAAGGAGATCATATGACTTATAATACGGTAATTGCATTGGATGCGATGGGTGGCGATAATGCCCCTGGAGAAATTGTGAAGGGTGCCGTGGAGGCAATCAACGCACGAAAAGATATCAAAATTCATTTTTTTGGAGATAAGGAAAAGATTGAGGCGGAGCTGTCCAAATATCAGTATGATGCGGATCAGACAGAAATCACCCACACGACAGAAGAAATTAGCTGTGATGAGGCACCGGCCATGGCAATCAAGAAGAAAAAGGATTCTTCTCTGGTTGTGGGATTGAAATCTGTGA
The DNA here is from genome assembly GCA_022764265.1 of Eubacterium sp. Lineage (GTDB taxonomy): Bacteria > Bacillota > Clostridia > Lachnospirales > Lachnospiraceae > Anaerobutyricum. The sequence goes on from JALERO010000249.1 coordinate 6,932, forward strand.
AGGCAGGTGAGTGTGATGCCTTTATTTCTGCCGGAAGCTCCGGTGCGGTTCTGGTTGGCGGACAGGTTCTGGTTGGAAAGTGTAAAGGGGTGAAGAGAGCACCGCTGGCTCCCCTTGTGCCAACGGAGAAGGGAATTTCTCTGCTTATTGACTGCGGTGCCAATGTGGATGCCCGTCCGGAACATCTCGTACAGTTTGCGCAGATGGGTTCCATTTATATGGAAAATGTTGTGGGAATTAAAAAACCAAAGGTTGCCATCGTCAATATCGGTGCGGAGGAAGCCAAAGGAAATGCATTGGTGAAAGAAACCTATCCTTTATTAAAGGAATGTAAAAATATAAACTTTGTCGGCAGTATTGAAGCCAGAGATATTCCAAAGGGAGACGTGGATGTTATTGTTACCGAAGCATTTGTGGGAAATGTCATCCTGAAGCTCGAGGAAGGACTGGCAAGCACATTGATTGGTGTGGTGAAAAAGGGCATGATGTCTTCTCTTCGCGGTAAGATCGGCGGTTTACTGGTGAAACCGTCTCTGAAGAAGACATTGAAGACTTTCGATGCTTCCGAACATGGAGGAGCCCCGCTTCTTGGATTACGAGGCCTGGTGGTGAAAATTCACGGAAGCTCAACGGCAAAAGAAACAAAGAATGCCATTTTGCAGTGTGTATCCTTTAAAGAAGCAAAGATTAACGAAAAAATTATGGAACATCTGACTCCTGAAACAGAACAGGCAGATGCCTGATATTCGGAGGTAGAAATGAAGCCTGTAAAATTTGGTGAATTAGAAAAACGAATTGGCTACTCTTTTAACGATAAAAATCTACTTCTGCTGGCGATGACCCACAGTTCTTATGCCAATGAACAGAAGGGGAAAAGAAAAGAGAATAACGAGAGACTTGAGTTTTTGGGAGATGCGGTACTGGAGATTACGATTTCGGATTATTTATATAAACAGTATCCGGGGCACGATGAAGGCCGATTGACCAAGCTCCGCTCCAGTCTGGTCTGCGAATATACTCTGGCGATCTGTGCCAGAGATGTCGGATTGGGTCAGTTCCTTCTTTTAAGTAAGGGGGAGGATATGACCGGTGGCAGAGAGAGAGATTCCATTCTTTCCGATGCATTTGAAGCGCTGATCGGAGCCATTTATCTCGATGGAGGAATGGAAAATGCAGCGGCGTTCATACAGAAAAATCTGCTGAAAGATGTGGAGGACAAGACCCTTTTTTATGATGCAAAAACGATTTTGCAGGAAATGGTGCAGTCAAAGGGAAAGGGATTGTTGAAATATGTTCTGGTGAAGGAGACAGGTCCCGATCATAACAAAGAATTTACGGTGGAGACAAAGATCGGAGAGAAGGTTTATGCCAGAGGTATCGGTAAAACCAAAAAGGGAGCGGAACAGATTGCCGCTTATCAGACTATTCTCCAATTAAAGAACCAGTAAATTCCGAAGAAATGTTAACAGGAGAGATATGTATTTAAAAAGTATTGAGATAAATGGATTCAAATCCTTTGCCAACAAAATAGTATTTGAATTTCCCCATGGCATTACCGGAATTGTCGGTCCAAACGGAAGTGGAAAAAGTAATATCGGAGATGCGGTCCGATGGGTTTTGGGAGAGCAGAGCGCGAAGCAGTTAAGAGGTTCTAAAATGGAGGATGTAATCTTTTCCGGAACCGAAAACCGGAGACCTCTGGGGTTTGCTTATGTGGCGATTATTTTTGACAACTCTGACAGGAAAATCCAGTTGGATTATGATGAGGTGAAGGTTGCAAGAAGGGTATATCGTTCCGGAGAGAGCGAATATCTTCTAAACGGCTCCACCTGCCGTCGAAGAGATATTGTAGAAATCTTTTATGACACCGGTATCGGAAAGGAAGGCTATTCCATTATCGGTCAGGGCCAGGTAGAAAAGATTTTATCCGGAAAGATTGAAGACAGCCGGGAACTTTTTGATGAAGCTGCGGGAATTGCCAAATATAAAAAGAATCGTTCTGTGACAGAGAAATCTCTGGAGCAGGAACACCAGAATCTGGAAAGGGTTACCGATATTTTATCGGAGCTGGAAAAACAGGTGGGTCCTCTGGAGAGCCAGAGTAAGAAAGCGAAAGAATATCTGAAATTAAAAGAAAAAGAAAAGGATCTGGATATCCATCTGTTCCTTTATGATCATGATCAAATGAAAACAGAGCTGGATGATGTAGGACGACAGCAATCCATCACCGAAAAAGATTTGGAGCAGACCAGAGAAGCCTATGAGAGTGTGAAGGAGAAAAACAATCTTCTTCAGGAGGAAGCAGAGAAAGTTTCCCGGAAGATTGAACAGACAGAATCTGAAAAAGAAGAACTGACATCCCAAAGAGATGAGACAGATAACGAGATCCTGCTTCTTCGCCACAGAGTTGATTCCAATCAGCTTCTGATGGATCATTATGGGGAATTAATTGACCAGAATCTTGCAGAAAAAGCAGAGAAAGAAAAGGCTCTGGAGGAGCAGAAAACGCAGATTTCTGCAGAAAAAGAACAGCTTAAGCAACTGGAAGCGGAGAAAGAACAGCAGGAAAACGAGCGAAAACAACTTCAGGAGCAACAAGCGTCACTGGGAGAAAAGATGTCTGCCAAAAAAGATGCTCTTTTCTCCATGATGGACACCCATTCCGACACAAAGGAGAAGCTCAGCCGCTATGATACCATGGAAGAACAACTCCAGATTCGGAATGCGGAGTATAACAGTCGGCTGATTTCTTTCCAGTCAGAGAAGAAAGAATACAATGAGAAAGCAGCCCGTCTGGAAACAGATATGCATAAGCTTCGGGAAAAATATCAGGAGGCCCAGGCTCTGTACGATGAAAAGCTTCGTGATTATACCGCGTTGGAAGAAACTGAAAAACAACAAAGAGCTTTGTTTGACAGCGAGAATCAGGAATTCCTGAAATCGCGCTCCCGCTATGAAACTCTGGCAGGAATCACAGAGCGCTATGAGGGATATAATCAATCCATCAAGCACATCATGGAACAGAAGAAATCCCATCCCGGAATTATCGGAGTGGTGGCGGATATTCTGAAATTGGACAAAAAGTATGAGACGGCCATCGAGATTGCCCTTGGCGGTGCTCTCCAGAATGTAGTGACCGAGAACGACCAGATTGCCAAAGAAATGATTGCGTTTCTCAAAAAGAATCGTTTGGGAAGAGCGACCTTCCTGCCACTGACCAATATTCGCAAAAAAAACATTGCCATTCATCCGGCAGTTTTGGAGGATGAGGGGGTTATCGGTGTGGCCAGCGACCTGGTGACCGTAGAGCCGAGATTTGATAATCTGGTGCAATCCCTTCTGGGTCGGACGGTGGTTGTGGATACCATCGACCATGCCCTGTTACTTTCAAAAAAGAATAACTACAGTCTGCGTATTGTTACCATTGGCGGTGAGCTGCTGAATCCCGGCGGTTCCATCACCGGTGGGGCATTCCGTCACTCCGGTAATCTTCTGGGAAGAAAACGGGAGATGGAAGAATGCAAAAATCGAATGGAAGAAGCCCGGGAGAACTGTCAGTCGGTGAAGAAAAAGATGGCTGTTCTGGGACAGAAAAAGGAAGGACTGCAATCAGAAATACAGTCACAAAAAGAAATTCTGGATGACTTCCAGCTTCAGATTCATGATTTAAATAATCAGATTCCGGAGCTGTCGGAAAAGGAAAAAGAATTAAAATATAAAATCAGTACATTAAAAGAAGAGCACGAAGCCTTAAAACGTCAATTGGAGGATATCCGAAAAGAAAAGGAAATCCTGTCGGAAGACCAGCTGCAGAATGAAAAACTGCATGAAAAAAATAACGATACCATTGACCGTCTGGAAAAGGAGAGCGAAGAACTTGCCATCCGAATCCGCGAGAAAGAGGCTCAGGAGAATAAAAAGATTCTGGAGATTGCTCAGCTGAAACAGCATCTCGAATTTGCCTCCGGTGATTGCGAACGACTTCAGTCTGAAATCGCCTCCTGTGAGGAGAGTCGGGCAGAAAATGAAAAACAGCAGAAACAGTTGCTGCAACAGAACCAGGAATCCGGAGAGAGTCTTCTTGTTCTGGAAGAAAAAGTGCAAAAACTCACAGAAAAGCTTTCCGAAGTATCAAAAAGGTTAGAACAATTTAAGGCAGAACAGAAAAATATTTCAGGAAAACATAATCTCATTTTCCGGGAACTGGAAGATCATAATGAGAGACTTCTCGTTCTGGAGAAACAAAATACCCGTCTTCTTTCCCGAAAGGAAAAGCTGGAAAATGATCTGGAATCCAGAATTGATTATATGTGGGAAAATTATGAGATCACCTATAATTATGCCAGAGAACTGAAACGGTATGAGATTAAGGCGGGGGAGACCGAAGCTTATCGAAAAGAGAAAAAAGAAATCCTACAGCAGCTTAAACAGCTGGGCAACGTGAATATCAATGCCATTGAAGAATACAAGAATGTCGGAGAACGATATGAGTTTCTGCGTGGGCAGTATGATGATATCAAAGAAGCCGAGGAGCATCTGCAGGATATGATTCAGGAACTCAACGACGCCATGAAGGAACAATTTACAAGCAGGTTCCAGGAAATCCGGGAGATGTTTACCGCCGTATTTAAAGATCTTTTTGAAGGTGGAACCGCGGACCTGGAATTGATGGATGACAGCAATATGCTGGAATGTGGTATCCGCATCGTGGCACAGCCACCGGGCAAAAAGCTTCAGAATATCATGCTTTTGTCCGGAGGGGAGAGGGCCCTTACAGCCATTGCGCTGCTTTTTGCGATTCAGCGCCTGAAACCGTCTCCATTCTGTCTTCTGGATGAGATTGAGGCGGCACTGGATGATGCCAATATTGTCCGTTTTTCGAAATATTTGAAAAAATTGTCAGTAGATACGCAGTTTATTGTCATCACCCATCGAAGGGGAACCATGAATGCGATGGAAGCTCTTTATGGTATCACCATGCAGGAAAAGGGGGTTTCCACCCTGATTTCCGTCGATCTTATTGACAAGCAGCTGGATGAATAAACATAACAAAATGGATGCTGCCCTTTGCAGCAGGAAAGGATAGAGATGGGAGAGAAAAAAGGATTTTTCAGCAGACTGGTCAGCGGCCTGTCCAAAACAAGAAAAAGTATTGCATCCGGACTGGATTCAATTTTCAGTGGATTTTCCAAAATCGATGATGATTTTTATGAGGAACTGGAAGAGATTCTGATCATGGGCGATCTGGGTGTGGACACTACCATGAATATCATCGATGATCTTCAGGATAAAGTGAAGGAAGAGAAAATCAAAGAGCCTTCCGAATGTAGACAGTTACTCATTGATATTATAAAAAAACAGATGGATGTCGATGAGACCGCTTATGAATATGAAAACCGTACCTCTGTTGTGCTGGTGATCGGGGTCAACGGTGTGGGTAAGACAACGACCATCGGAAAACTGGCAGCACAGCTGAAAGCACAAAATAAAAAGGTAATTATGGCGGCAGCCGATACCTTCCGTGCGGCAGCCATTGAGCAGCTGACCGAGTGGTCCAATCGTGCCGGCGTGGATATCATCGCCCATCAGGAGGGCTCCGATCCGGCAGCGGTGGTATATGATGCCTGTCAGGCTGCAAAATCAAGAAAGGCTGATGTGCTTCTCGTTGATACCGCAGGCCGTCTTCACAACAAAAAGAATCTGATGAATGAGCTGTCCAAAATCCGCCGCGTGATTGAGAGAGAGTTCCCGGAAGCTTATCTGGAAACACTTATCGTGCTGGACGGAACTACCGGACAGAACGCGCTGATGCAGGCCAGACAGTTTAAGGAAGTAACAGATATTTCCGGTATTGTGCTCACCAAACTGGACGGCACTGCCAAGGGTGGAATCGCCATCGCGATTCAGTCCGAGATGGGAATTCCGGTAAAATATATCGGAATCGGAGAAAAGATTGAAGATTTACAGAAGTTTGATTCTGATTCATTTGTCAATGCATTATTTGAAAAACCAGAGGAGGAAGAATAAATGGATCATTTATCTTTAGATAAATTTGAAGAAGCCTATGAGACCGTTCAGGACGTCATCCTGCCGACTAACCTGATCAAGAGTGACTTCTTTTCTCAGATGACAGGAAATAAAGTATATTTTAAACCGGAAAACCTGCAGCTGACCGGTGCTTATAAAATTCGTGGTGCTTATTATAAAATCAGTACTCTCTCGGAAGAAGAGAAGGAAAAGGGCCTGATTACCGCATCTGCCGGAAACCATGCGCAGGGTGTTGCCTATGCTGCTAAGAAGTTCGGTGTGCCGGCAACCATCGTTATGCCGACGACGACACCGCTTCTTAAGGTAAATCGGACCAAGGCCCTGGGTGCGGTGGTCATTCTCCATGGCAATGTATATGATGAGGCCTGTGAGAAAGCGAAAGAATTGGCCAGAGAGCACGGATATACCTTTGTACATCCTTTTGATGATCTGGATGTGGCAACGGGGCAGGGGTCCATCGCCATGGAAATTGTAAAGGAACTTCCGACTGTGGATACAATTTTAGTGCCGGTTGGCGGAGGCGGTCTGGCAACCGGTGTTTCTACTCTCGCTAAAATGCTGAATCCGAAAATTAAGGTCATCGGTGTGGAACCGGCGGGAGCCAACTGCCTGCAGGAATCCTTAAAAGCAGGAAAAGTGACAACTCTGGATAAGATTAACACTATTGCCGATGGTACCGCAGTAAAAACACCGGGGGAGAATATTTTCCCATATCTCATGGAGAATCTTGATGATGTCATCACCATTGAAGATGATGAGTTGATCGTGGCTTTTCTGGATATTCTGGAAAATCATAAACTGCTGGTGGAGAATTCCGGTCTTCTTACGGTGGCTGCGTTAAAGCATCTTCCACCGGAAAATAAAAAGATCGTTTCCATTTTAAGCGGTGGAAATATGGATATCATTACCCTTTCATCTGTCGTTCAGAATGGTCTCATTCAGCGCTCCAGAATCTTTACGGTTTCCGTATGCCTGCCGGATGTACCGGGTCAGTTAAACAAGGTATCCAAGATTATTGCAGATGTTCAGGGGAACGTCATCAAGCTGGAGCATAACCAGTTTATCAGCGTAAACCGAAACAGCTCTGTGGAGCTGACCATCACCATGGAAGCTTTTGGAGAGGATCATAAACAGAGCATTATCCACGCTTTAAGAAATGGTGGATATGATCCGGTGGAGAAAAATCCGAGAGCCTTGTACTAAATATAATCATATCTTTAAGCCTGTTTCATATACTTAAAATGAAACAGGCTTTTCTTATTTGATAGGAAATTACTCCATTTCCTATCAAATAAAAACCCTCCGGGGGATGCACACTCGCGCGATAAGAAGATGTCGCTGATGCGACCGCGCTCGGCGCGAGAGTTCCGCGAGCGGAACTCTTTGTTCTATTTTCAAGCTATTTTGGCTTCTGTCCCAAAAAGAAGCGCAGTCCATGACATCAGAACAAAATCTGTGGCAGTCCCAGATAATTTAACAATCCCACATAAATTCCGTAAGCAAACTGATAGGGTTCCTGTACCATTAGCTGATTGTCCTCGTAATTGGTAATATATCCCAACTCCACCAGAATTGCCGG
>JALERO010000252.1 GCA_022764265.1 Eubacterium sp.
AGAGAATCATCCACCTTTTCATAAGCGGCCTGAATTTCTTCTTTTGTGACCTGAACCGTATCGGCAGTAAGATGGCACTGATCAAATTTCTCTGTATATCCAAAAAGGGCTTCATCCCCTTTTTCCTTTACATCATCGAGAATTACCTGTACCTTTCCGGCATAGGCATCATAATTATTCGGACTTCTTTTTAACAAATCATTTAAAATGTTTTTGGTATTTTCTTTATTTACTTTCAATGATTTCATTGATTTCCTCCTGCATTCAATTGACGCAAATCATAAATTAATTTGCGAATTCGATCCTGTTCCATCTTCAGACTGACCTGATTCACCACCATTCTGGCCGAAAGCTCACAGATTTCCTCAAGTACAGTTAATCCATTGGCTTTCAGTGTGGATCCCGTCTCAACAATATCAACGATCACTTCTGACAATCCGACGATTGGAGCCAGCTCCACAGAACCATTTAACTTGATAATCTCCACTGTCTGAAACTTCTTATTATAGAAATAATCCTTGGCAATATGAGGGTATTTGGATGCGACACGAATCAGCTCGCCGTGTTTCAGCTTCTCTCTGGCAGATTCCGGTCCGCAGACACACATCTTACATTTTCCAAAGCCCAGATCCATCATCTCATACAGATTTCTTCCTTCTTCAAGAATGGTGTCCTCTCCCACAACACCGATATCTGCGGCTCCGTACTCCACATAAGTCGGAACGTCCGATGCCTTTGCCAGGAAAAATTTTAATTTTAACTCTTCATTGACAAAAATCAGTTTTCTTGTGTCCTTATCCTTCATGGCTTCACAAGTAATACCAAGCTCCTCAAACATCGCCATGGTCTTTTTCGCAAGACGTCCCTTCGCGAGGGCAAATGTTAAATATCGCATTTTAGTACTCCTTTCTGAATTCAGATAAACTGGTTTTTGCCGTTTTTTCTGTTGTAAAATCGTAAATTGTCAGATCGTCTCCTGCCATGGAAAAAACACTTTGTGCTCCCTGAGAGCGGGCAAATTCCACATACTTCTCTTCTGTTTTATCCGTATTTTTACAGAGAAGTTCAGTTTTCACTCCGCTGTTTCGAAGCTCTACGGCAAAAGAAATGGCATCATTCAGATCTTCTTTTTGGTATAAAAGAACGGAATGTTCAAAATCTTTCAAGGAAATTCCAATCTTTTGTCTGTCAAGGGCAGAAAGCATATCGTCTACCAGAATGGTAAAGCCGATAGCCGGTGCATTTTTCCCAAAATGAACCAGAAGGTTATCGTATCGTCCGCCTTTTCCGATGGCATCTCCCGTTCCAAAGGTGTAACCGCGGAAAATGATACCGGTATAATAATCGTAATGATTCACCATACCAAGGTCAAAGCTGATATATTTCTCATAACCATACTGACAAACCACTTCATAAACCTGTTCCAGACGCTCGATCGCAGCCCGGCAGCGCGGATTGATGGTCAGGCTTTTCGCACGCTCCAACATAGAGGCATCTCCGTAAAGTTCATTATATTCAAGAAGAATGTTTCTGTAGCAATCCTTCATCTCAAGATTGGAAACAAGCATTTCCATTCCAAGTGTATTTTTGTTCTCAATATATTCGTGAATCTGTGCCTTTACCTCATCAGTTGTATCAAGGGCATCCATGATTCCGCGGTAAAAATCCGTCTGACCGATATCCACTCGGAAATCCTGCAAACCGGCAGACAGGAAACAGTCGATCATCATCACAATGGCTTCCGCATCTGCTTCCGGTGAATCGTCATTAATATGTTCGGCACCCAATTCGGTCTTCTCTGTGAGCTTACCCTGATAACTGCGATTATTCAGGAACGTATTGCCCACATAGGAAAGTCGAAGTGGAAAGTCACAATCACTGTAATACTTTGCCACACTTCTGGCAATGGAAGGAGTCATATCCGGACGAAGCACCAGTGTATTGTTGTCTCTATCAAAAAACTTAAACATTTCTCTGGAGCTTACCGTACCGGTATCGCTGTTAAACACGTCAAAAAACTCAAAAGTCGGAGTTTCAATATCCTGATATCCATAAAGAGCTAAAACCTGATGAAGTTTTTGTTCCAGAGCAGTTTTTTTCTTACATTCTGAATTATATATATCACGTACACCCTCCGGTGTGTGAAGTAATTGTTCTATCATTCAAGAATCCTCCAAAAATTTATGTTAAAATTGTCATCAAACATCTTTGCCACTTTATTGAGGTAGAGTGATAACGCAACGATGTGACACAATCCTCATTATACCATTCCGGTTAATTTTGTCAAGAATATTATCCTTTTCTCTTTCTGTTTTTAAATCGATAAAACAGCCTTACTACTTATATAAAATAGTGTAAGACTGTTTTGCAAAATGCATATTATCTATTCATCAAGATCATGGTCATCACAGTCGAAATCCATCTCAGCATCGCTCATATTGCCGGATGCCCCATACATATCTCTTCCGACTACATGTTTCTCTTCGCGCTCCTTCTCAATCAGATTACTGATCATTCGTTTTACCTGTACCGGATTTTTAATATTTTCCAGATGAATAACAGGAGTAGAGCGATCCTTTGTGTTCATGTGGATTGTTCCGGTACCAAATATTTTCTGACCAAGAGATCTGGTCAGAGTAATGTCAGTCACGCGGTATAATAGACATTCATCCTCTCTGGAGGATAATAATCCGGAATTCGTATAAATTCTTCCATTTTCAATGGAATACTTCGTAAAACTGATCGGGAACCATAAATGATGCTTTCTGTCCTGCCAGATTTCATCCTTACCAACTTCGCGAATTTCTGCGGTTTCTATATTATTACTCATATTGGCCTCCTCTTTCATCAATTCATAATTTTGGTTCTAATAATATCATAGGTGGAATTATTAGTCAAAAATAATGTGCTATGTTTCAGCCTCATTTTGACATAAAGTCAGTGCTTATGGTATAGTACTTAAGATTTCGATTATAATTAATATGGAGGTATCCCTATGGCTTTTGACGGAACCGTAATTGCCAATATCGTTTATGATATGAACCGCCTTCTCACCGGGGGGCGAATCTATAAGATATATCAGCCGGAAACAGACGAGCTGCTTCTGGTTATAAAGAATCAAAAGGAAACACATAGACTGTTGTTGTCTGCCAGCGCCAGTCTTCCACTTGTTTATTTTACATCAGA
>JALERO010000048.1 GCA_022764265.1 Eubacterium sp.
AATCCGGCACTCTGGAAAAACGGGTCAGGCCACTTGCCCAGATTTTCGTTTCTTTACCACTGAGAACAAAAGCACGTAAATCTGCTTTTCTCGGCACAATTTCATTATTGTCCATAATATCAATATCCAGAAAGTCAATTACTTCCTGAGCGATAAAACGTCTTCTTTCCTTGCGGACCGTCTCCTTAAATTCTTCTCTCTTTTCAGGAGAAAGAGAACTTCCGAAAACAACACCGTAGCCTCCTGCTTCCGCCACATCTTTGATGACCAGTTTATCAAAATTATCCATGACATACTGGAAATCTTCATCATAAAACGGCAGGTATGTAGGTGCATTTTTCAAAATAGGTTTTTCATGCAAATAGTATTCAATCATTTTCGGCACAAAATAATAGATTCCTTTGTCATCGGCAATTCCGTTGCCCGGTGCATTGATAATTGCCACATTGCCTTTTCGATAAATGTCCATGATATGTGGAACTCCAATCAGAGATTCCTCAAGGAAGGTCATCGGATCCAGATAATCATCTGAAATACGGCGATAAACAGCACCGACTTTCTGATCATTTCCGTGGAAATCTTTATAATATAGATAATCTCCTTTTACAACCAAATCGGAGTTCATGGCCAAAACCGCTCCGGATTTCTCCGCCAGATAGGAATGCTCAAAGTATGCCGCATTATATCGTCCCGGGGTCAAAATCACATTGATTCCTCCGGTGTTGGAATAATCCATTGTCTCCTTTAACAAATCCGCATAATTTCTGTTATCCAGAATCTTATGCTTGCGGAAAATTTCAGGTGCAGCTCTTCTGCACAGATTCCGGGCAATCATCGGATAGGACGCCCCCGACGGAACCCGCAGATTGTCTTCCAGGATGTACCAGGATTTATCCTTGGCCTGCACAAGATCAATTCCGGAAATGTGACTGTATATTCCTTTCGGCGGCAGGATTCCCTCGCACTGCTTCAGATAACCCGGCGAAGAAAAAATGAAGTCTTCCGGGATGACGCCGTCTTTTAGAATATTTTTCTCTCCGTAAATATCACCCAGAAACAGGTTCAGTGCATCCACACGCTGGCGGAGCCCTACTTCGAGTTCATCAAATTCTTCCGGTGTGATAATTCTGGGAATCGGGTCAAAAGGAAATAACTGTTCTTTGAATACTCCATCTTTATAAATTCCAAATTTCACGCCATATCTGGCCAATAATCGGTTAATTGATTCCGTATGATCTAATAAATCAAACATAGACTCACCTCTCTTTTTTTATTTTGGCATAAGAAAAAGGCGCTTTACAAATCTGTAAAACGCCTTTGTTTTTTTAAATTTTACTTTATTTTCCTTATACTGTCAATAGAAAGATTCAAAATTATAAAGAGACACAAAACGAAAGATTGTACATAAAAAAATTCAAAAATAAAATAAAAAAAGATTGACAACCCAAAAGAAATCATATATGATTAGCCCAATCGATTTCCAATATACTTTTGCGATATTTGATTAAGGAGATGGAAACAATGAAAACTTTTACCGTTAAATTTGATACTGTAGACAACGCTGCCTCTTTTGTAAAATCCATTGAAGATTTTGACAGCCATTTTGATCTGATTTACGGCAAATATGTGGTAGATGCACAGTCTATTCTCGGAGTTATGACCATGAATCTCAGAAAAGCAGTTGATCTTCGTGTGATGGAACGCAACGGGGAGATGGAACAGATCATTGAAGCAATTACCCCTTATATTGCAGCATAGATTTATCTCGGGCAATTTTGAATTTACAAATTTTGATAAAATACTAACCATAATACAATAGAAAGTATGAGAAATCGTTATTGATATATTTTTATGAATATGATATATTAGTTGAGGGTCCATTTGTCTTAGCGGATGGACCCATTTTTGTTATTCAATAGAAAATTAATATAGCAATCATCACAATTCAGGAGGTTTCACATTATGTGGTTTGATGAAGCGGTTATTTATCAGATTTATCCGCTGGGATTATGCGACGCGTTAGATAAAAAGGATTCCGATCACCGGATTCTCCGCATTCTTGACTGGGTGGATCATATCAAGGAGACGGGGGCAACCTGTGTTCTTTTTAATCCGGTTATGGAGAGCGATTATCACGGATATGATACCAGAGATTATAATCTCATTGATCACCGCCTTGGTACAGAAGAAGATTTTCAGACAGTTTGTCAGGCCATCCATAAAGCAGGAATGAAAATCATGCTCGATGGCGTTTTTAACCATGTGGGAAGAGGTTTCTGGGCTTTTAAAGACATTCAGGAAAAGAAATGGGACAGCCCTTACTGCGGATGGTTCCATCTCAATTTTGACGGCAATACGGAATACAACGATGGGTTCTGGTATGAAGGCTGGGAAGGACACAATGAACTGGTCAAATTAAATCTGGATAATCCGGATGTACGTAACCATCAGTTTGCTACCATTCAAAACTGGATTGATTTATATGATATTGACGGTCTTCGGCTGGATGTGGCATACTGCCTCAATGATTCTTATTTAAGAGCACTTCGTCAGTTTGCCAACGGAGTAAAACCGGACTTTGTTTTGATGGGAGAAACACTCCACGGTGATTACAATCTCTGGATGAGTGATGAGAAATGTTATTCTGTTACGAATTACGAATGTTATAAGGGACTCTATTCCAGCTTTAACAGTGCCAATATGCATGAGATCAGTTTCAGCCTGAATCGTCAGTTTGGTTATGAGAACTGGTGTATTTACCGTGGGAAACATTTGTTAAGTTTCGTAGATAATCATGATGTAGAGCGAATTGCCAGCATTTTAGAAGATAAAACAAATCTGTCGGTAATCTATGGTCTCCTGTTTGGAATGCCGGGTGTTCCTTCCATTTATTATGGAAGTGAGTGGGGAATCGAAGGCCGCAAGCGGGACGGTGACGAGGCATTACGACCTGCCATTGAAGCGCCGGAATGGAACGAACTGACAGATTTCATTGCCACTTGTGCAAACGCACACACTTCCCATCCGGCTCTGTGCTACGGTGGCTATCGCAATCTCCATGTATGGAGTAAACAGCTTGTGTTTGAGAGAGCCTGCGAGGAAGAGCGAATCATCGTTGCTCTTAATATGGATGATGTTCCGTATGTTGCACCATTTGATGCGCAGGCAACGGAAGGAATTGACCTGATAACCGGAGAAGCCGTTTCCTTCCAGGGCGGACGGGAGCTTCCTCCGCACAGTGTCGCTTACTGGAAGGTTTAACATTATAGCTTAATCCCGATAGGATTCAAATGCTTGTTCATAATCCTGCCATTTCTCATACCAGAGATGGCAGGTATTTGTATATTCTTCCTCTAATTTGGTTAATCTCTGATTCCATTTCTCATGATAGGCATCTGACATCCAGTAAGCCTCATCTTCTCTTTCTTTCAAATGTTTCTCTATCTGAAATCGAATTCTGTCCAACTGTTCTCCTGCCAATTCCAGCTGCCAGTCGGTATAAGATTGCTCTGTGGAAAAACGGGCACTCTGCATTCGTTTTGATTCCGGAACCGCTTTTAACTGGTCAAGCAACAGGGTATTTTCCGCCTCCACCGCATTGATGCCGCTTTCTTTACATTCTCTTTTTTTCCGGAGCGATTCGAGATAATGCTCATAACCAAAAGGATAATAGGTCACCTTATTTTCTTCAAAGATCAACAGAGCATCGGCTACTTCCTTTATAAAATAACGGTCATGGGAAATAAAAAGAATCGTTCCTTCATATGAACCAAAAGCGGATTCCAATGTTTCCTTAGCCGGTATATCCATGTGGTTGGTCGGTTCATCCAAAACGAGGAAATTCGGTCTTCCCTCCATCAACTCTGCGAGGACAAGGCGACTTTTTTCTCCTCCGGAAAGATCTGTAATCTTTTTACCGGCATCATCACCCCGGAAGAGATAATTCCCAAGGGCCTGTTTGACTTCCTTCATTGTCAGCTTCGGATAGAGATCATGAAAATGTTCAAAAACCCTTTTATCGGATGCAATTTCTCCTGAATGCTGATCAAAATATCCGATTTCAATTCCATTTCCCATTTGAAAAGTTCCGGAAACAGGGGGAATCTGCTCCGTAATCGTTTTTATAAATGTAGTTTTTCCGATTCCATTTACACCCAGAATTCCTATCTTCTGTCCCCGTTTTACTCGAAGAGTTATCTCCTGAAGGGGACGGTCATAGCCGATCTGAAGTTTATCGGTATCCAATACACATTTACTGCCCAGCACATTTGGCTGAATTTTATCTGTAAAAATATGTGCTCCGTTCTTTTGTGGGCGATCTACTTTTTGCATTCGCTCCAGCACCTTTTTTTTCGATCTTGCCATGGAGGCTTTTTTCGGTTTATGTTTAAAACGCTCGATCAGTTCATTGAGACGCTGAATCTCCTTTTGCTGTGCCTGATATTTTTTGTGCTGAAGCTGCCTGTCCTTTTCTCGCTGGATTCTATAGGCTGTATAATTTCCGGCATAACGTTTCAGCTTTCCTTCGGAAAGTTCATAAACCACATTGGCAGTCTGATCCAGAAAAAAGCGATCATGAGATACCATTACAACCGCCTTTTCATAGGATTGAAGATATTCCTCCAACCAGGCTGTGACATCCATATCCAGATGATTGGTCGGTTCATCTAACAACAAAATATCCGGTTTCAGCAACAAAAGTTTGATAAGGGCAAGTTTGGTCTGTTCTCCACCGGAAAATTCCCGTAATTTCTTTGTTCTGTCCTCCATGGCAAACCCAAAGCCGGTAAAAAGACGGTTATATTCCTGCTCAAACTCATATCGCTCCCTGGAATAAAGCTCTTCTCCTGAAATCTGAGAGAGAATCTCATCTTCCACAGTGGATTCCAGATTGCCAAACAGGCTTTGATGAAGCATCCCTATGGTCGTATTTCTCGCCATCCAAATTCCCGGCTGAAATCGTTTATCATCCCTGTCAAGGGACAGCTCACCGGCAATCAGTTTTAAAAGAGTCGTTTTCCCTGCCCCGTTCCGGCCAACCACTGCAATCTTCTCATTTCCCCGAATTTCAAAATCAATATGATTTAATATGGTCTCCCCGCCAAGGGAAACCGTACCGTTTGTAATCTGATACCGCATCTTTTTCTCGCCCTTTTCGTTTTATTTTCTGGCACATTCGGAATCTCTTCCTGTCAGAATCCGAATGCCATGCTCCAGCTGATCAATGACAAACCCCAGACTTTCCTTTACCGCCTTCGGACTTCCCGGCAGATTGACGATCAGGGTTTTATTACGGATCACAGAAGCCTCTCTGGAAAGCATTGCCCGTCTCGT
>JALERO010000051.1 GCA_022764265.1 Eubacterium sp.
AAAAAGCGTGGATGCCTATGGTATAAAGAGCAGATGCTTTGCAGGTTTTGCGTCACGAAACTTGAGAACGAATCCGCCACCGAGCGCGTTGTCTGAGCGTTAGCGAGTTTAGCGCGAATGGCGTTTCCATAAACGTTCGAAAGTTGAGTAGCAAAACGCAAGTCGTCTGCGATTATACCATAGGTCCCACGCTTGTTCATAAAACTATGGCAGCGATTCCATGCAATGCATGAATCCCTGCCATAGGGTAGGGCTGTTTTTGGTGCGACAGTCCCTGTATCATTATTTCCGACGTTTTTTCTTTTGGGTTGTCTGTTTCCGCTTTTCTGAGTTGCTGTTGGTTGGATGATAGCTGTCCTGATCAGTGGAACGGCGTTTTCTTCGCTGAGCAATCCGGTTTTTTCTTCTTTTCTCTGCTTCCCATGCTCTGATAAACCGCATGATAATAAAGATTAACAGAAAAGCAACGGCAATCCGAAGCATATAGTTCAAAACTTTTCGCGGTGTCAGCTTATCCGAAGTATCCGGATCCGGAACGGTTTCCAGGTCGTCATCAATCTCTTCGCCATTAATATAACTTTTTGCGGCATTTGTATTTGTATCATATGTGACCGGTGCACTGCCAATGAGTTGATCTCCGGAAGAGATATTGATGTAACCCATACGGCCGGCTTTGGCGTCTTCATCCAGTGTGAAGGCAGTTTTCAGACCGGAAGAGTCAAACCCTTTCTTCACAAGAATGTAGTAATCCTGTGGGAAAGTGCAGCCCAGTCGTTCAATGTCCGTTAATTTATCGTCTTTCAGGGATTTGTCCTGATCTAAAGCTTCATCGAAATCAAAGTTGGTTAAAGGAGTGATTCCTTCCACCTGCTTAAATCCCCATTCATAGAGCTCTTCACTGTCATAGTAGCTGTTATCGGCACCGTAATCCTTGAGGATAACACAGAGCAGTTCCACATTATCTTTTTTGGCATATGTAACCAGTGTATTCAGAGCCGCCTGGGTATATCCGGTCTTGGCTCCCTCCACTGGTTCATAATAATACTCGCTGTTTTCCCGGAGAATTTTTGCATGATTCCATAATTCCAGGGTGTTGGTGAGAGTATCACTTTTCTGTAAAGTATAGGAATCAGCACCGGCAATTTTGCGGAATTCATCGTGTTTCAATGCTTCCTTTAAGATCAGTCCCATATCGTGGGCAGTAGTATAATGGTCTTCATCCGGCAATCCGTGAGGGTTCTTAAAATTGGTTCCGGTACATCCAAGCTCCTTTGCCCGTTGAGTCATTAATTTGGCAAATTCTTCGGTGGATCCGGAAATGTGCTCGGCCAGAGCGGCTCCCGCTTCGTTGGCAGAGACAAGCATCAATGCGTAAAGGGTATCTTCTACAGTAAGCTGTGCTCCCACATTGATACCGGCCGTACTGCTTCCTGCTTCAATACCATTGACAGCAGCGTTGGAAAATGTGACAATATCAGACATGTTGCATTTTTCAATGGCAAGGAGAGTGGTCATGACCTTGGTGATGCTGGCAGGATAACGCTTGGTCTCCGCTTCTTTTTCATAGAGAACGGCGCCGGAAGCGACATCCATAAGAATCGCGGATTCTGCGGAAATATCCGGACCGTTGCCCAGATCCTCAAGTCCGTAAGAAGTAGCGTATTCCGGAGCCAGGCTTTCTGTAGCAGTATCGGAATCCTGTTTTGTCTCATAACTGTTTTCCTCAGAGGATACCGCTTCCGCAGTGTCGGACTCGGCAGGCGTTTCAGAGGTGGCAACGGTTTGAACAGCTGGTTTATCATCCTGAAAAGAATATTGGGCATTGACCGGTATGGAGAGGGAAATGCCCGTTATAATACTTAGTAAGAATATAGATAATCGTTTCATCACTGGGTAACTCCTTATTTTTTAAAATCAGTATGAACCTTATTTTATACCATCGGGTGCATCAGTGCAAGAAAAAGCAAAAATAATTTGCAAAATTGTAAGATTCCGATTAAGATAAGATGAGAAACATTAGAATGAAAGGAAATCATATGCGCTTAAGAAATGTAAAAGGTTCCAGAGAACATATCGCAATAAATGAATATGTAATAAAAGATGCGGAAACATATAAGGGAACATGGAAAGATTTATTTCAGGATGGAAAGCCGATTCATATCGAGATTGGAATGGGAAAGGGAAAGTTTCTGATGGAGATGGCAAGACAGCATCCGGAGATTCACTATATCGGTATCGAAAAATATTCCAGTGTGCTGGTTCGCGCGCTGGAAAAGATGGAAGAGGATCCTCTGGATAATGTACATTTTATCCGAATGGATGCGGAATATATTAATCAGGTATTTGATAAAGGCGAAGTAGAAGAAATCTATCTGAATTTCTCTGACCCGTGGCCGAAGGATCGTCATGCAAAGAGGAGACTTACTTCCCGCCAGTTCCTTGCCCGATATAAAAATATTATCCGGGAGAATCAATCTGTGATTTTCAAGACGGATAACCGTGATTTATTTGATTTTTCTCTGGAGGAAGTGAAAGAAGCCGGGTGGAAGTTGGATTTATGTACCTTTGATCTTCATCACAGTGAATATCTGGAAGGAAATGTGATGACAGAATATGAAGAGAAATTTGTAAAAAAAGGAAATCCGATCTGTAAAATGATTATTCATTATGAATAAATCAGCCAAGGTCGGAAGAATGGGGTCGGGACTGGTGAACTTATTAGCAAACTGGAGTCTGTGATGTTCACCAGTCCCGACCCCTTATAGACAATTCCCCGCTGATTTATTTTCCATTTAAAGTTTTATTCATTTCTTCGAAGTCTTTCATGAGCTGATTGAGACAGCGCCAGATGCCGCGATTACAAAAACTTTTTCTCTGAATTTTCCACATGATTTTTTTTAAGACTGAAATAATGATCCCTTCTCGAATATTCTTTATTCCATTTTATTCTCAGAATCCATCGAGGATTCTTTTTTTTCTGGTTCC
>JALERO010000052.1 GCA_022764265.1 Eubacterium sp.
CCCTGAATCAACATGACCATGGTCTCCTTGGCCATCTGTTCAATGTGGGTGAGCTGCTCAATATGAGGAAGACCGGAAAGCTGGATTGCCAGGTCAGAAATATCTGAAGCATGATCCCCGATTCGTTCCATATCCGTAATCATCTTTAAGGCTGCGGAAATGATTCGAAGATCCTTCGCCACCGGCTGCTGCTGAAGAAGCAGTTTTAAACAAAGAGTTTCAATCACTTTTTCCTGATGATCTACTTCTTCATCAAATTCCATGGCTTTTTTTGCTTTATCCACATCCTGTTTGATCAGAGCTTCCACTGCCATTCCGATGGCCTGCTCAATGAGGGATCCCATATTAATGATTTCTTTATTCAGCTGATCCAGCTGCTCATCAAAATGAATACGCATATTTTAACCGAACCTCCCTGTGATGTAGTCTTCTGTTCTTTTATCCTGTGGCATGGAAAATAATTCTTCTGTTTTTCCGGTTTCAATAATTTCTCCCAGAAGGAAGAACACTGTTTTGTCGGAAACTCGGGTTGCCTGCTGCATATTATGAGTTACCATCACAATGGTGTAATCCTTTTTCAGCTCCATGGCCAATTCCTCAATCTTGATTGTGGAAATCGGATCCAGCGCTGAGGTCGGCTCATCCATCAAAAGTACTTCCGGCTGAACTGCCAGTGCTCTTGCAATACAAAGTCGCTGCTGCTGACCACCGGATAATCCGAGAGCACTTTTTTTCAGTCGATCCTTCAACTCATCCCAGATGGCTGCTTTCCGAAGAGCATCTTCCACAATCTCATCCAGCTTTGCCTTGGAACGGATTCCGTGGGTTCTCGGACCATAAGCCACGTTGTCATAGACACTCATCGGAAATGGATTTGGCTTCTGGAATACCATACCCACTCTCTTACGAAGCAGGTTCACATCCATATCTCTGTAAATATCTTCATTGTCCAGGGTCACCTTTCCGGTGATCTTACAACCTTCCACCAGGTCGTTCATTCTATTTAAAGATTTCAATAATGTAGATTTTCCGCATCCGGATGGTCCGATAAAGGCCGTAATTTCATTCTCATAGATTTTTAAGGACATGTCCTTTAATGCATGGAACTGGCCATAATACAAATCCAGATCTTCAATCATCATTTTCGTATTACTCAAAATTGTACTCCTTTATTCTTTCTGAATCTTCTTTGCCAGGAAAGAGGATAATCCATTAATTAAAATAACCAGTACCAGCAGAACTACTGCAGTTGCATATGCCTGATTCACATGTAAACCTTCATTGGATAAGACATACATATGAACAGCCAGCGTTCTTCCTGATGAGAACAGATCACTCGGGATAGCGGCAACAGTACCGGCAGTGTATATTAATGCGGCTGTTTCTCCGACAATTCTTCCAGTTGCAAGAATCACACCGGAAAGAATTCCGGGAACGGCCGCCGGAAGGATAATTTTAAAGATGGTACGAAGCTTTCCGGCTCCAAGGCCAAAGCTTCCTTCCCGATAGGAATCAGGAACTGCCATCAATGCTTCTTCTGTTGTTCTTAAGATTACCGGCAACACCATAATTGCCAGTGTACAGCCACCGGCCAGAATGGAAAACTTCCAATGAAGGGCGGTAACAAAAAACAGCATACCAAACAAACCATACACAATCGATGGAATTCCGGTCAGAGTCTCAGCAGTAATTCGAATAATTTTTACTAATTTGTTACCTTTACCGGCATACTCCACCAGATATACTGCAGATCCGATGCCAAAAGGTACCGCAAATAAAAGAGAAATTCCTGTCATAATTACCGTGTTAACCATAGCTGGGACAACCGAAACATTATCTGAAGTATAAGTCCATGAGAACAAATCTGCAGTCAGATACGGAATTCCGTTTATCAGAATATATCCAAGCAGAAATGCCAGAGCTACAATAGTAATTCCCGCTGCGAGAAGAACCAAAAGCATAACTGCCAGAGATCCTGGGGTTCTTTTATAAGAAATCAATTTATCTTTCAATGTCTGGCGGTTCATCGCCTGACTTTTTTCCGGAATCATTTCATTTATATTTTCCACATTTTCAATTTGATCTAAAACAGCCATCCGCCTTACTTCCTTTCTCCGCGCATTTTCACAACAGAAAATGACAGGTTAATGATGAGGATAAATGCAAAAAGAACGACACCCGTTGCAATCAATGCTTCTCTGTGAAGACCTTCCGCATAACCCATCTCAATGACAATATTTGCAGTTAAGGTACGGACACCCTGTAAAATTCCCTGAGGCATTCTTGCCTGGTTACCTGCTACCATGATCACCGCCATGGTCTCTCCGATGGCACGTCCGACTCCGAGGATAATTCCCGCAAGAATTCCTGATTTCGCAGCAGGAAGAATGGAGCAGAATACACTTCTTTCATGGGTTGCTCCCAAAGCAAGGGAGCCTTCATAATAACTG
>JALERO010000053.1 GCA_022764265.1 Eubacterium sp.
ATCTTCTCAGACGCCAATCGACTCCAAATACATGTTTATGCTGGAGAATCTGGAAGAAAGAGAACAGTTGATGAACAAAGACTTCACCACAAACGCAGACGAATGGGAAGCGAAAGCATTCTCGTAATTAATACAACATTCGAAAAAAGGGTCCGTCGCAGTAACGGTCTAACGACCGTAACTGCCGACGGACTTTTTGTGCGCATTTTCAGCAGAATCTGCTTGCTTTGGCTACAGTTACAGCACTTGTACTGCCGAAAAAGCGCACTTATCTAAGCCTTCTGTCTTAGACAAAAGACCGGCCTGATATGTATTTTGAAATTTTAAAAATTATGCTGTTTTTTTCAGTTCAAACAGGTGATGTCCTGTCTTGTCATTTTGGATCTTATTATGGAGCTTGTTTATCTCGTCCTAGAAAACTCCGACTACGATAAAGGCCTCCGGCGGATTGCAGAGATGCACAGAAGAAGGCAACTTGTCTGCGATTATGCCATAGGTGCCACGCTTATTCAAAAAACTATGGCAGCGATTCCATGTAATGCATGAATCACTGCCATAGGGTAGGGCTGTTTTTGGTGCGACAGCCCATCCTATTCCCGTATGGTCAGAATTCCGGTCAGGACGAATCCGGCAATTAAACCTCCCAGATGAGCAGCATTATCGACTCCTGTTGTAGAAAAACCATAGGATAATGCCGATACTATAATGAACACAATTCCTGTCAGCCCTATTTCTTTCATCCTATGTCGCTTTTTCTGTATCACATCTTTCAGAATCAGAAATAACAAACCACCCATCACTCCAAAAATCGCACCGGAAGCTCCGGCTGATACGGTATATGGCTCCCTTGCCAACGTGATAAAAAGCGATGACAGCGAAGAAGCAACGCCTGCGCCAAAATAAATCAGTAAATACTTGCCCTTTCCTACTATTCGTTCCAATCGGCATCCGATCAGCAACAAAATCAGCATATTCTGTAGCAGATGATCCGCTCCAAAATGCAAAAACATCGAAGTAAACAGACGATAATACTCTCCTTGCTTCATTACATTTTCGAAAACCATCGCCCCGTGTTGTGCCATGAACGTTGGATCCAGCACATCGCCCAGAAAGCTAAGTACTACAAAGACAAGAACATTCAAAATAACAAGTCCCGTATTTACCGGCTGCAAGATGGAATGAAGCTCCTTCTTGTCTTCCATCACCTCATAATTCCGGTAAGCAGTAATAAACTTCTCCAAAGCGTCTCTCAGATTGCCAAAATCTGTTCGCTGATTCTCATAAATCAATAATCGTCCATTTTTCTTATCGAGACACCAGATATCAGGATAAAGGGCAATTTCTTCCACCACTTTCTCCTCCGGCAACTCTTTGAAAATCATCAACGTCAGACGATCCACTCGTTTCTGAAAACGAATCATAGCTGCATTTTCAATCTGCGTTATCTCTGACTCCCGATCTGCCACCGGACACCGAGTCTGTCCCGGCAGAGTTTCCGGGACAATCTCTATCATCTGAATTCCATTGTCGGTATCTTTGATCCATATTATTTTGCTCTGACTTTCCATGGGGCGAAACCCAAGCTGTTTCAGAAATTTCTGAAGTTCATTAATAAAATCCATTCAAAGCCTCCTCATTATAATCTTATACATGATTATAACGAGATTCCCCAAAAATTCAACATTTCAGAAGGAATTCCTCGCTTCAAGCGCGCAGAAGGCCGAGGCGTTCTTGAACTAAGAATTAGATTCCATTAATATAAACTGATACCTCTGAGAAGCAAAACAGACTCGACTCCCATCTTCTAACTTTACCGGTTTATCACCAGACAATCTAACTTCTTCTACCCATGTTCCGTTGGTCGACTGTAAATCCCGAATCAGATAGGTCCCCGGTTGCTGTCCTCTCAATATAACAGCATGCTTCCGACTCACAGTTTTATCATCGATGAGCAGCTGATTCAGTCCCGATAAATTTCCAATGTAAAAAGGGAACGTGTACATACCCGTAACTTCACCGGTTTCCATAGATTTTAATGCCGGATACGGCATCCCCTTCCTTTCATTGAGTATCACAGTTTTTCCTTGATCCTCCCAGGAGCTTTTTCCCACCTTTTCTCTCAATTGGGCAGATATCTCTTCTTTTTTTGTTCCCTCTGAAGGTTGTTCGAGCCATATCTTCCTGAACTGATAAACCCCATCTGCCAAAAACAGGAAAGCCACTGCTGTTCCCACCAGACATCGGATTCCCGCATCCGGAAAATGATTCTGGACACATATGACAAAGAAATATCCCATTATAATTACATCAATCAGCAGAAAAGCGAGCAATATTATCATCAACAGCAACCATATCTTTTTTCTCTTTCCTGCTTTTGAATGGATGTCATCCGAAAAATCTTCTGACTCTTTTTCCGATATCTCTTTATCCTTAAAATAATCCTCATATGAAGTGATTCCCGGTTCTTTTTCTTCCTCCTGATAATGAAGGCATTCCTCAATCATCTCTCTGGAAAATCCTCGATTGCGGATACTCCAGTAGACACGATAAATATACCGGACAGATTCAGAATCTCCATAATCAATCTTCGATAACATCCAGGCAAAAAAGCTCTCAATTTCCTGCCGGACATCATAACTCTGATCAGGAAAATACATCCACTGGAAATGTTTCTCATCCTTTCTGTAAATGTACTCTGGTTCAAAGCTCACATGCTCCATTTCAAGCATAAAATCTTCCATTTCTTCCAACAGAAGAAGGACACAATTCAGAAATTGCTTGCAGTCTTTCCAGGATAATCCTTTTCCTTCCGCAAGCTCCATGAGATTTTTTCCTTCTGTAATATCATATAATACTATTCTTTCTCCATCTTTCTCTCGAAGCAATACAGGCAGTAACGTTTCCGGCCGATTCAATCGTAGGGTCTGATACTCTACTGACAAAAAATATTCACTTTGAACAGCTTCTTCTACCCGATAAATTTTCAGTCCCTCTTTTTGAATCTTCACCTTTCCACTCCATTCTGATCTTCCTTACTTTTTATTTTTCTCAATTGTTCTTCCTGATTCTGAACGGGACTCACGGAACTGCAGGTAAAACAAAGTCCTTTTGTCCCCATATAGTCAGACAGCTTTCCGATGGGCCATAAAAACTGTACAGTCACTTTGGTTATCACCTTCCCCGATTGAATCCTTACTTTTTTCTGTGTAATTTCTGTGAGAAACAGTCTCTCTTCCAGCCTCTTACCCAGGCGAGTTTCCGCCCGACTTATCATCTTCTTTCTTTGATTCATCAACAAAAAGGTAATGTTTCTCTTTATCAGCTTTTCCGCCACATAATCTCCTGTTACAAGATCTCCTTCTGTTTTCCAGCAATCTGCCACCTCATTGGATATCAACATTGCCTCTCCCTTCACGGCCGCCATATCCACAAAAAAGAGCATCAGAAAAACAACGCCGACAATCAAAACAGAAAGTACCGGAACAATAACAGCCATCTCCACAGTAATCATTCCATCATCAAAGGATCCAAAATCAAACCTTTTTATTTTTTTCCAGATGATTCTCTTGAAGCACATCTCGTACACATCCTCATATTCTTAACTTTACTGAGCTGAACTGCCGTCACAGATCGTTTTAATCCGCTGCAATTCAGAGTGGAATGAAAGCACTCCCCAAAAACGGTAATATACAGTCTGGAAGGCTTTTCCCCTTTCCCGATACATTTCTCACACGCCTGAAGTCGGGAAGAATTGATAATCTGTGTTGCCTTCTCACCGGAAATGCTTAGACATATATGAGAGCAGGACAAATTTGTATGGTATACTTCCCCGTTTTTTGCCACATATACGATCCGGTCCTCCCCGCTTTCCTGTTCCCCATGGGGTGTGTATCCGCAAAATACCCTCCGGACGGATACCGCTCTTTTTACAAACGAGAACTTTCCAAAGAAAAGAACTGCTATACGAAGCCGATACACTGCTTTTACCTGAATCCGTTCTCCTCCATCCAGCTCCTCCAATGATAACTGTATCCCTGCTTCATCCCCTGTAATACAACTCCTGTCTCCGGGAGACATATCAAACACAGAATAGAATGTTAAAAATACATTTGGACTTTTATTGAGCTCTTTTTCGCGGGAACAGATATCTGCCGTTTTCGTAACAGCATGCTGTATTTTCCCTTCTGTAATAATGCATTGTCCTATCATAAGAAATACTGTTACAGCACACAAAAAGATTGGAAGTACAAGTACTGTTTCCACCGTAGCAGAACCGGAAGAATTATTACAGGAGGCAAAAACGGATGCTTTTCTTCTCTTTTGCTTCTGTGACGCTTGTGCCTGGAGAGACCGATTCTTTTCTTTTTTTGAAATGACATAATAATATATTATCCATTTATCTATTTTAAAAGCACCCGATTTCACCTCCTGTCAGCCTGCCTTCTCTCATCTTTTTTTAATAACTGCATACACGGTCCAGCGGAACAGATATTCCCATTGAACACACCATATTTCCCTGCCACCGAAATCGAAAAATACACTGCTCCATCAAAAAACCAGGCTGTTTCAAAGCAATATTAGCCTGCATTAAATCCATCATCCGAAAATAAATTACTTTCGGATGCTTGTTCATAGCCAAAAGAAGCTTTATATAATCTTCATATCCAACATTATTCACTCCGGATTTTACTTTCGCCTTCGTTGTTAACAGTTCTGTGGCATTATGAAAATAAAGATTCCAGGTAGATGCATCTTTTACTGCTGCAATCTCTCCTCCGGAAAAGAGTGTATGTAATTCCAGCAGTGATTCTCCATAACTGATTGCTGCAATCAAGAGAATTCGAACCGCACCTCCTGCTGCCGGCAACCCCAATACTCCACATAATGTGTCCGCCATTGCTCCTGCAACTGCATTTATTTCTTTATCTCTGCACGCATAAGAATAATTCATCAAAAATCGCAAAATCAGAATCCTGTTGGCAACCTTTTTCAGATTCTCCTGATCCGAGTTCTCCCCTCCAATCAAATATTCAATCTCATATTTTAACGCAGACGGAAGATTACTATTTTCAGACCCATAACAGTTAAAATGTTCAAGGATATATCCGAAAAGAAAATACTCGTCTGAGAGGAAATGGGAATCCGGTATATCGATGTCTAGATTTCCAAGAAGATTTTTCCATTCCGAAAGGGCAGAAAAAGAAAGTGTAAAATCACTGTTTCTTCCTTTGCTTACCCCTTTCTTCCTTGAGGGAAAATCATCTGCTGAAACTGTCAGATCAGACAACTTGCTCAAATCATCTACAGCATAACCTAATATTCCCGAGTGGCTAATCTGCCCCAGTGTTTCTTTCAGTGATTTCCATTCTATCCCCTCTTTTGAATTCTCCTTCCCCTGTTGCCCAGTATCAGAATCTGATTCGGATGCCGCTGTATCTGTTTTTCCTTCATCCACTGAATTCATTTCATCTTTTACCGCACCCAGTTCTTTCTCGACCGTTGATGCAGAATCAAATAATTCCTCGATTGCCTTTCCTGCTTTTCCCATCTGTCTGTATTTCATCCATTCCCGAATCTGATGTTTCAGATACAACCCATCTTCATCAACAGCCGTCTTCTCTTCCGACAACACGAGATTATCACAGTGAAAGGCAAAATAACTGCTCTTATCCAAATAATGTTCCATATAGTTTATTCCATCGGATACGATCTGCTTTTTCTCTCTGGGATCCAGAAAAAATATATGATACCGCTCAAAAAGATCTCTGCTGTAATTAGACAACACATCGTTACCGGCATCTATAAAAGTCTCTTCTGACAAAGAAGTCTCCATATAAATATTCATCCCTTCCAAAACACAAAAGATAGCTCCCATCAATATCATAAATATTAATGTCAGAAAAACTGTAACCTGGCCCCGTTCGTCAGCAATAATATCAACGAATTTTTCCTGCATTCGTCTGTATTGTACTAAAAACAGAGGATACCACACCCTTTATATTTGTCTGAAAAATAATCACAAGTCCGATCAGAACTACAATAATCAAAATAATTTCTACAACACCCATACCAGAATCATCTCTTAATATATCATTGCATCTATCTTTCCATATCTTCATCCTCTTTTTCCAAACCGACATCTAAACCCCATCCTTTCCCGATGTTCAAATGTGCCTGCATTTACAGACCGGTTGCACAGCTCTCTCTTTACGGCTTTTGCCTTTTTTCAAAATCCCTGAAAACGCATTAGAGCAGGATACATAATAAGTACCATCACCAGGCATAGAAGAACGATCATTGGAAACAACAATTTGGTTGCCGCCTCCTCGCCCTCTTTCCGTACCCGGTCTACTCTCTGCAAAAAAGCATTTTTTTCCGTGTTCTCCATGAGTGTTCTGGCTTCTCTTGTCCCTTTGGAAATCGTCTGAATTAATGTGAGTGATAATTTCTGATAAATTGTTTCCTGGAATTGTTTTCCCCAGAAAACGCATGCTTCCTTCTGACTGACTCCCATCCTCATCAGTTGATCCATACGCATAATCTCTTCAAACGCATACTTTCTTTTCTTGTTTCTCTGTCTCTTTTGATAATCTTCGCTGATTCTTCGGACGGAAGAGGCAAAGGATAGCCCTGCCCCCATATACAAAGTCAGCAGATGGACAATCACAGGAAAATCCTGAAGCACCTCTTTTCTGCATCTTTTTTCTTCTTCCCGTAATTCTAAAAATTTATGAACAGAAAAAAGCAAAAGGAGAAACATCCCTAAAAGAAAATACCCCAAAACAGAAGTCTTTTTCTCTGCCATTTGAATATTTACTTCATTACAAATTGTGGGAAGCCGAAAGGATTTATTATCCCTTGTCCTTTCTTCCTTATCCTGAAGGGCATCAATTGCTTTTTGAAAAGCAGTTTTTCTCCCATCTTTCTTTTTTCCTTTTAAACGAATCTCATAGATCCTGCTTCTGCTGTATGCCCCGTGTTCCGCCGTCACCAGAATTTCCGTATCGATAACTTCTTCTGAACTCATATGCCCCCACGCAGTTCCGAGTTGTCCGTCCCATTGAATATAATCCGAATTCTCCGGTTCATAAGTAATTTCAAAAGGATATCCTTCCAGACTTTCATCAAATTGCAGAGAAGTTGTGACCTCTTTCAGGGAAGCATTTCGCCCTCTTAGATTACTCTCCAGCTTTTCAAAAAAGTCTGAATACAATTCATTTAATTCTTCTGCTGACAGACGCTGTTCCTCCAACTTCAGGGAATATTCTTTTATCTTCCCATCCCTCTCCAACACCAGAGGAATCTCTTTTTCTCCATATCCAAAGGAATTTCTCTCATAAATTCTGTCATCTGATAAAAAGTAACGACTGAAAAATATAATTGTACATAATACCATCAGAACAACAACACCCCAAAAAGTGATAGTAATCTCTTTTCTCAAAAAATCTTCTGTTTGTCGTTCCAATTCCTGTTCGGATGTATTTCCCTGTCCTTTTAGTAATTGCTTTA
This sequence comes from Eubacterium sp., assembly GCA_022764265.1. GTDB lineage: Bacteria > Bacillota > Clostridia > Lachnospirales > Lachnospiraceae > Anaerobutyricum. The sequence goes on from JALERO010000053.1 coordinate 7,510, forward strand.
CCCTATGAACACAATAAGATTTCCAGGACAGAGGAATTACCTTTAAAACAATTTCTGCAGGTCTGTATAATAGTTTTTTAATCTTTTTCATTTTACTGTCACCTGCTACGGTTTAAAACGAAATATCCATAATTTTTTCTGTCCAGAAAAAGCACACCACCACCGCCAATATAAACCCGGTCATCAGAACATGTCCTCCTGCTGTATTATAAAAACAGGAAACATACTGGGGATTTGTCAAACGAAGATATAGAAGCATTCCAAAAGGCATCAGAAGCATAATATTTTTCTCAAATATCTTACCGCTGAGAAGTACCCGAATCTCCTCTTCCGCATTCATCCGATGCTCCAGATGTACCATGGCTGTTTTGAGAATCTCCACCACATTCCCTCCGGTATTTCTGGAAATATCCAGAACAACAGCAAACTGATAAATCTCTTCTATCCCCGTCTCCTCCGCATAATTCATAAACAATTCTTCCAAAGGGAGCTGGAGTTCTATCCCATATACAATCTTTCGAAGCTGATCCATCGTCGGATTCTTTCTGCTCTGAAAAAGATTCTCCAATTCCACGCATGCCGCCCTGCATGCATTCTCCAGAGAATACCCGGCCTGCAGCGATGTCACCAGAGACTGTAGAAATTCCCGGAATCCAATCAGATATTGTCTTTCTTTTCTCTGAACCTTTTTCTGGCTTACTGCCATACGATAAGGAAAAATAAAAATCTGAAGAGGAAGCATCCAGAAAAGATTGCCATAACATAATACTACAATCAGCAGGATTAACCCTTCTCCCACAAGCATCTCCAGAAACATTTCCCGCAGTTTACTGAAACAACGTTTCTGTGAGATTTGGCGGCTTTCTGCCTTCTTATTATTTCTGTTCCGCAACGTCTTTTTTACCGGCATTAAACTTCTCCATTGCTTCTATATAGCCATCATACTGGCCATAGCTCACCAGCTGATCTGTATGAACCATCAATTTTTCTGCCTTCAAAGCACCTTCTGCGCCTTTTCTTCTCTCATAGTGAAAAAGAGGGTTTAAATGATACTCAGTCCCATCAAAATCCAATACTTCACTGATTTCCAGAAGTCTTCTCTCACCGGAAGGAAGTCTTCCCAGATGAATCAGAATATCCATCGAAGATGCAATCAGGCCCTGTACAGCTCGAAGGGGAATATCCATCCCCATTAAAACCATAGTTTCCAGACGACGCAGTGCATCCCGGCAGGAATTGGCATGAATGGAGCTGAACGAACCACTATGTCCGGTGGAAACTGCCTGTAGCATGGAAACTGCTTCAGCGCCCCGGACCTCCCCGACGATAATTCTGGTCGGACGCATCCTCAAGCTTGCCTTGATCAGATCGTTCATGGTAATCTCATTCATCCCTTCCACGTTGGCATTGCGGGTCTCCAGACGGACCAGATTATCTACATGATAAAATTGCAGCTCCGCCGAATCCTCAATGGTGATTATTCTCTCATCAGCCATAATATACCCTGCCAGGGCATTGATCAGAGATGACTTCCCGGAATTGGTGCTGCCACTGATCAGAATGTTATACCGGCTTCTTACCAGACAGGCGAGTATCTCCGCCAATTCGGGAGGAAACTCCTCATAAGCAATGAGCTTCTCCATAGTCATACCGCCTTTTTGGAACTTACGTATGGTAATGACCGGTCCATCCAGAGAAACCGGTGGCAGCACAATATGAACTCGAGACCCATCCGGCAACCGTCCATCAACAATCGGTGAAGCTTCATTGACGATTCTGTTGGTCGGAGCCAGCATCAGATCAATCAGGCGGTAGACTTCCTCCTCTTCCGAAAAAGAGGTGGAGGTCTTCTCTATCTTTCCATTTTTCTCGATGAAAATCTTAGACGCACCGATTACCATAATCTCCGTCACACTATCATCTTTGAGATAGTCTTCCAATAGATCGAAGCCCCGGATGGAGTGAAAAATCTGCTCCCTCAAGTTCCTTTTCTCCGGAAGGGTTCCATAACAGACATGACCTTCCCTTAAAATCGCCCGGTCGATCTCCCGGTATATGTCTTCATCCGTCGCATATCTGCAACCGTCCATCTGCTGTAACACCTGGCGCCGAAGCTTCTGTTTATCAAAGCGATTCATGAAGGATGTCCTCCCGGTATCTTCTCTCAATCGCCCCGTTAAATATCAGCACTCCGGCCTGAATCGCCTTTTCCAAATGACTGCAAAAGGCATGCTGATACGGTTTCTCTCTGGAATCAATGAAAAGCAATCTGTCAAACATCTTCAATATCTCCCCCCGTCCAAGTACCCCACATCCAATTCCCACATAAACCTCCGGATATGCTCTCTCCTGCCTGAGCCGGTCAAAAAACCACTGATACTCCTCTTCTTCCAATTCAAGCAAATCAAAATAAGCATCCGGAGATTCCACAAAAAACAGTTCCTGAACTTCCTCAGCAAGTTCTCGGATCCGCAGCACAATCTCCTCATCCTTCAGATGGATAAAATAACATAAATCTCCCATATCTCCTCTCTGTTCATCGAAATCATTCATGTCCTCCATCCCCAGATACAAATCTCCGGATTCCATGTAGGTTGTAGCAATACTCCTCAGCTCCGGATCAAAAACTGGCGAAATAATCCCTGTAATACGACAAGAGGACATACCTTCGGTCAGATTGCCACCAATATCTTCCCGCTGCACAGTGGGCATACGCTCACAAATCATACGAAGTAATTCCTTCGGTGCATGATAACGGCAGAAGCAACCCTCCTGTTCCCCGTCGGCAATCACGATCTCCCGATTCCGGATATCCGACTGAGTAAACAGAACAGATAATTCCTCATTGCGCCGTATCCCGCTGACAAAATTCTCTCCCAGCAGATAGCAATCGGCATCCTTAATCCGGAGCAATTGTTGCGGCTGAGTGTAACTGTAAATTCTCAATGGCCCCTTCCAATGGGTCTCAAGATACTTCACCAGTCGTCTTGCATATTCTTCATACCTCTCCTCTTCCCCAACTACAATTGTAAACATCTGTCCGCCTTCTCAATTCAAGAACGCCTCGGCGTTCTCGTCTGCATTATAATCTTCTCTCTTGTTATCCCAGACTCAATATACCATAATTTCCATATTTTGTCTATTATTATTTTACATTTTTTACATTTTTTTCTTTATCTGTTATTTTTAGCATTCAAGAACGCCTCGGCGTTCTTGCTGCGAGATGCGCGTCATGCATTAGCATGACAAATTTCTAATGCGCATCTTAAGCAATCCGCCGGAGGCTCAACATTTCAGAAGGGGATTGTCACCCGCTACTGAAATTGGTTAATTACCCACCGCTTAGCACTCTGCGCACTTGAAGCGGGGGAATCCTTCTGAAATGTTGATATTCATATTTTTCCGGACAAATTCATATGTTTTACAAACAATAAAAAGGACATAACCATGACGCAAAACCAGATTATCTTATTATTTTCCATCGTTGCCTTCATCGCTTATCTCATTTCCTGCATAAAAAAAAGACCGGCAATCCTGCTGGCCTTCTTCGGGCGGGGTGCTGCCGGTCTTTTCTTTATTCATTTCTTTAACTTATTTTGTGCTGCCAGAGACATCGTAACCTGCGTGGGCATCAATCCACTGACAGCCGGAATCTCTGCTGTGCTCGGAATTCCCGGCATTCTTCTCATATATGCAGTCGATCTGTTCCGTTTTCTTCCTTCCTGAACTCCCGTACTACAGAAATGCCTTCCTCTCAGAATAAATTGCTGAGATAATCAAGAATCCTGGATAATGCGGCCTGAACCTTTGCAAAAAATCCTTCTGTATTGATATTTAATTTGCTCAGTTCGTCATAAATATCACTGGCCTGCTGTTTCAACACATCCAGATCAAGATCCAGTCCATTGATTTTTTCCATCAATTCTGCAATCTGTTGGCGTTGCTCTTCTGTGAGCTCAATCTGCATTTTCTGCTCACAATTGCCGATGACTTCATTGATATCCTCCTGATCTTTGATATCGGCAGACAAAACTTCTTCTTTAATTAACGCCAGGAACTGTTCTGCTTTCTCAGAATCATTCAGTTCCTCGGCCAGCTCACTGGTCACCACCAGCTCATTGGTCGCCGCATCTTTGCTCTCCTCGCTGATCGTCTCTCCGGTCATATCTTCATAGGCATTCATCGCTCCGACCAGCGCCGCTGTTCCTGTAATATTAAATGGTCCGGCAACAACCACATCCGCATCTTCAATTCCTGCGGTTGTCAATGCATTTTGATACATTCCTTCTGTACAGTAGGTAATGTTTTTTGTGGTGACATCAATACCATCTCCTTTATCCGTTTTTTCCACTAAAACAGAAGAAAGGGCTCTGGTTCCAATCACCGACGCGCTCAGATAATCATCCAGATATTCGTGTTCATCTTTATTAGTGACAGTCACCACCGTATATTCATCCAGTTCATCTTCCTCTACTCCAAGGAGCTCCAGGACTGTTGCCTTTTCTTTTTTATTCAGATCTGCCCCCAATGATAAGTATGGTTTTTCCTCTACTCCATCTGCCAACACAACGTTCTGGCAAAGTAAAGTTCCTGTAATTGCCAATGCGGCGATCGCAATTATTTTCTTTTTCATTGTAATACCTCCTCATTTCAAGAACGCCTCGGCGTTCTTGCTGTAACAAGACAACTATATCATAAGCAATTCGATATTTCATCTACCCTGCTTTCTTCACTTTTACGCTCTTCCTGCAAAAGAAATTCTTCATCCAGCAGGCTGGTCTCCAGCCTTGCTTCCCATTTCTGCTGTCTCCTTCTGCGAATACGAGGTGTCATGACACATAGCAGAATAAAGATTCCAAAACTAATCAGAGAAATTTTCCATCCAATCGAAAAGCCTCCTGGCGTAAATGTAAGGGTAATCTCATGCTCTCCTTCGTCCAGAGGAATTGCCATAAACGCGTTTCCTATCTTTTCTGCTTTTGTTGCCCTTCCGTCTACGACAACCTTCCAGCCCTTATCATAAGGAATGGACAAAAACAAAATTTGATCATCCCCTGCGTCAACGGTTCCCGAAACAGACCGCTCTGTCTGTTCCTGAATCCGAAATGCCCGGGAAGTCATTCGAGCGGCAAATTCCTCATAACGCGATGCTTTAAAATCAGCTGCGGATAAACGTACGTATCCCGTAGGTGTCTCACCCTTCAGTTCAAAGGTTACCGTTACTGTGCTTCCTTCCGCCACTTCCCCAACAGTCAAAATCCGGCTGTCGAGATCTCCCTGCTGCACAATCTCTCCATCGACCGCAATCTGGGCATTCTCTACCTGCGTCCCGTCATAAAAAAGATGGAGATTCTCTATCGTCTGGTTGATTGGGATAGTAAAAATCATATTATCTGCCAGAGATGACTCGTATTCAAAATAATATTCCCCATCATTGGTCCGTGAGGCAGTACAGCCGCTGGTAACAGGGTCTTCGACCTGTAATGGTTCAAATACATTTTCCACTCCACAGGCCTGTAAGCACAGATCATTCTGCACGCGGAACGGATACGCACTCTCGTAATACCAGTCTTCTATGGACTGATCCATCATATAACCGAGGGACAGCCCGGCAGTCGGATTCTCATAGACATCAAATTCTCCAAAGGTATCTTTATATTGAAAATTGGTTCTCAACATATCCTCCGGATGATAGTAAATGTACCGGACTCCCAGCAGCAGATTTGTCACCGGGGTAGCTCCTTCGTATAAATATTCGTTACACCCTGTATAAAATCCCAGAGAATCCATCATTTTCACCATATCATCGGTGGCTGTGGAGCCAAAGAGTCCAACTGCGTTGAGATCATACCAGGCATTTTCATCTACTATTTTGGCATCCGCCAGCTCACTTCGAAAAAATGTGCCATCATCTAACGCTCTTGTCGCCTCTTCCATATCCTCTGTGCCGGAGAAAAACTTTGAGACCGAAATCTGACCGTTTGTGTCAAATCCGGCAATTGCCGTCGCTCCTATTTCCACCATTGCAATGACGCTGAACAAAACCGTATGCCACTGCCTGTGTCGATGGTCAAAGCTCAGCACAAAAAGAATCATGCCGTAGGTAAGAAGGAGGAAACCGGCAAGTCCATACATCCCATCATCCATCGGGTCTGACGCAAAATTTCTGCTGTAGACCAGAAGCCCGATGCCAATCACACATCCCAATACTGTCTGCCAGTTCCGTATGCTCTCCTTATGTTCAAAGAGTTCAAATACCATTGTCAGCAAGAGAAAACCATACAAGAAGGAAAATCGGTTTGGAATCCCGTATTGATTATGGAATCCATGCCAGATAAAGTTCAGGATATCCTCGCTGAAGCTTACATAAAATAAAGCCAGAAGCAAGCCTTTCTTTATCTTGGCAACAATAGATATCTCCCGGTTCATAAAATACAAAAGCACCGCAAGCACTGTAAATATGCCGATAAAAAGATTGGCATTCCCATCAAAATTATCATGGGTGATCGGATAGCCAAGATTAAACTGACGGGTCAGCAAATCGGCAAATCCGGTCTGCCATCCGTGGACCGGAAGCCCCATCTCTCCGCCGGAGGCCGTCTGTTTAATGCCCAGGTAAGCAGGAAGCAGTAACACGGCCGCCATCCCCGCCGCCAGAAGCGAATAGCCTGCAAAGGCAAATCCACGGAAAAAGAATTCCTTCACATTCCGGAAAGAATACAAGAGATACCAGATAACTGCAAAAATACAGATCATAAACGCAATATAATAATTACAGTACAAAGCATAAAACAAGGCCGCTCCATACAGTCTTCCATCTTTTTTCTCAATCAGACGTTCAATCCCCATGATCACAATCGGAAAAATCATGATTGCATCCAGCCACATGACATTCCAGCAGTATCCTACCATATAGCTGTTTAATGCATAGGCAATGGATACCATCAGCACCGTAATCCCCGGCTTCTTTGTTTTGGAGGTAAAATAAATTCCTGCGGTGAGACCACTCAATGCTATTTTGAGCACAATCAGGAAGCTGACTGCCATATTTAATTGGGTCTTCTTAAAAAATAAAATAAATAAATTCAGCGGACTGGACAAATAATAGGAAAATAATGACAGAAAATTAATTCCCAGTCCGGCACGAAAGCTGTAAAAAAGGCTTTCTGCTCCTTTTAACTTATCATACAAAATCGAAAAAAAAGGCATATACTGATGGAGTCCATCAATGATCAGCAACGATTTATCGCCAAAAGGCTGAACCTGAAAACCGATCATACATCCAATCATAACAACCAGCGGCAATGCAAAGGATAAAATATAAATATGCTTTTTATTCATTTCCATATGCTTGTTGCTCCTTCACTCTTTTTTTCAGCAAACGGAGACATTTCAGAATACCAATTCTCTTTTTCAGCATAAACCCAATGCTTCCATGCTCCATTTGTGTCACATTGGTATCATGACGGCGGTATCCGATCAACGGTTCCTTCAGCAGTCCCACCTTACCGCAGACTTCCGCTGCCGTTCCGATCCAGTAATCATGCATATACATTTGCTCCGGTATCGGAAGGATCACCGGAAGCAGCTCTCTCCGAAAGGCCATACAGCATCCGATATAACTGTTTTTGATCAGATTCTTTAAGATACCGCTTCTGCTGTTTCGAAGCTCAAATAAGGTTTTACCTGGAAGTTCCGCTCCCGTTCCGTCCATCAAGATTCCATTGTGCAAAACCGCCATGATTTCCGGATCACGAAATACCTTCAATACTTTTTTTACTTTATTCTCTTTCCAGATATCATCCTGATCAGAAAGAAAAATAATGTCTCCGCTGCACCGGGCAATTGCCGTTTCAAAATTACGGACCACTCCCTTTCCGGGACCTTTCAAGAGATGAATTCTATTGTCCTTCTCGGCCCATTCCGTGAGGAATGGTTCCGAGCCATCGGAAGCGCCATCAATGGAAAGAATTACTTCATCCTCCGGAGTCAGCTGAGACAAAATAGATTCCAGCTGTTCTTTAATATATTCCCCGCCATTATAATAGGCGATTGCTACTGATATCTTCATAATATAATATCTTCCTCTTCCTTTTTCTTCTGAGCCGCCAGAATCCTTTTTCGTTCTTCTTCGGGCAAATTCTCATCTTCCAGAATTTTATCATAATTTTTTGTACTTCTTGTTAAATTATTCCCCAAAAAAATTTTTTCTACCTGATCGTCCATTCTTCCGATTACAACACCCATTTTCCCTCTTCCTTTCTATATGTATCGATACGTTTCACAGTTTGTTCAAAAAGCGTTCAAAAACAGGACATATTTTTTTATTATTATATACCCAGCAACAAAGAAATCCCTCTATTTCTTGTAGCTAAAGATTTTTTTCATATTTTGAAGCCCATATAGTCAGGTATATGGGCTTCCTCCTTTTTCATGTTAACTACATGCTAACTTACCCCCGGCATTTCCATGTCGGGGGTATTTGTTTATTTTTTTGTAGTGATAGCTTTAACATTTGACCATTTTGAATAATATTTAATGCCGGCCACGCTCTTATAGGTACGGACTCTCACATAATATTTCTTCTTGCCTTTCAGCTTTGTCAATGTTTTTGTACTATAAGTTTTCTTCACCGTCACACTTTTCGCACCGGTAAATTTTGAACTGGTAGAATACTGAATCTGATAACCGGTTACCTGGGTTGTCTGCTTCGTCCATTTTACTTTTATTTTTTTCTTACCCTTCGTCAGCTTCACCAGGGTTGTAGCCTTCGGACGAATCTTAAAGGTAATAATTTTCGATCCGGAATAATTACCCATTCCACTGATAATCACTCCGGCAGTTCCAACCTTATTGTTATCAATATAGCTCAGCGTATACTCCTTATTCTGTGTTAATGTCTTAGCAGGCGAGATAGCCTGATCCACGATAGTCACCTTTGGCGTAATTGCCACTCCATTGTATGTTCTGATGGAAATATCGGAAAACGAAAGACCATAAATATTTTTTGGATTAATTTTAAACTCTGCAGTCCTTGATCCTGTAAAATTGCCGTCCCCTTTTACAAGGCATGTAGCCGTTCCCACATCCATATTATTTTTGTAGTGACCAACATGATAATCTTTACTTCTGGTAAGTCTTTTCCCGTTAAAATATAAGGATACGTCCGGACGCTGCGCAATACCTTTATAGGTTTTTTCACTGATTTTCAGTTCCAGATTATTAATATCTACCGGTTTAATTGTAAATGTAAGCTTTTTCTCACCGAATATTTCGTTGTATCCTTAGGTTGAATAAGAATTTCCGCAGTTCCTGCATTTGTATTGTTACTGTATGTAACAGTGTAATCCTCATTCAGCTTTAAAATCTTTTTCTTCGGCTGAGTTCCTTCATTCTCTCCTTCTTTTGGATCAGCCTCTGAAGATGAATTTGTAGATCCTTCCGTTTCTCCACTTCCAGAAGTCTGATTGGAAACTATTTCTTTGACTGTGATTTCCGGACAAATTTCAACTCCCGTATACATATGATCTTCCGGTTGGGAAAACTCAAATAATTCAGGATTACCAAAGTCTTTCGTCGATGGCTGTTCAATTGATGTATTTCCCTCACCAGTGTTCTCTTCCGCCTCCACATGATAGCCACATATAAACAAGGCAACTGCCATCACTGCCAGAGCGATCCATAATTTACTTTTGTCGATGCATTTCACGTAGTTCATAATTCCCTCCTGTCTCTGATTTCAATGAATATCAGATTTTCTTTCAAACACACCATAAGTAGTTGTCAACGTTTTTGAATAGTATCTCATCTTCAGTATAGCAGGCAATTATGCATACAAAATTACTTCTCTGCCTGGCCAGCCAGATAGTTAATAAACTGCTGGGCGGTACGTCCGGAGATTCCACCGTGGGATAATTCCCATTTATTTGCCTCCTCGCAAAGTTCTTTATCAGATAAAGTAATCTGCGGATATTTTTTCGCGAGATTTCTTACAATATCATAATATTCCTTCTGGGATGGTTTGGAGAAATTGATGGTGATACCGAAACGATATACCAGAGACAGTTTCTCCTGCATGGTATCGGAGCGGTGCAGCTCTTCATCCATATCGGAACGGTCACTCCAGGTCTCCCGGATCAGATGACGGCGGTTGGAGGTGGCGTATATCAGCACATTATCCGGTTTTGTTTCCATTCCACCTTCAATTACCGCCTTCAGATATTTATATTCAATCTCAAATTCTTCAAAGGACAAGTCATCCATATAAATGATAAACCGATAATTTCGATTCTTAATATGGCTGATAATTGCAGATAAATACTGGAACTGATGCTTATATATCTCAATCATGCGCAGTCCCTGATCATAATACTGGTTGAGAATGGCCTTGATGCTGGTGGATTTACCGGTTCCGGCATCACCAAAAAGCAGACAGTTATTGGCCGCCCTTCCCTGCACAAAGGCCTCCGTATTGTCAATGAGCTTCTTTTTCTGAATCTCATAGCCGGTGAGATCATCCAGCACCACCTTATCCAGATTGTTGATCGGCACAAAGTCAAAACTGTCCTTATCCTCCGTGATACGGAAAGCTTTATTTAAGCCAAACATACCCACACCGTAATCTCTGTAGAATGTCACAACCGCATCAAAAAATGTATCTACATCCTCTGCCGCTGCCAGCTGATCGGAGAGAACCTTTACCTTGTCACTGACATTTTTGTTGTACATTCTTTCCTTCTTACCAATCGCTTTATAATTCAACAATGTGGAGAAGCAGTCGATGCCCAGCGTCTCCTCAATTGGACGGAAATTATAATGAAATAAATTCATAAACACCCGAAAATCATTTTTTGCAAAATGATTGACAGTTCCTTCATTGGCCCCCACTTTCTCACAGGTCATACTGAAGGAATTTTCATTGGTGATCAGCACAAAAGTCAGATAATTATGCCATAAATTTTTATCAAACCCATAGGTGGTTGCCAAATCGAGAAGTTTTTTTACCTCACAATAGATATCTGTAATCAATTCCTCGCTGCGGTAATGGCAACTGTCAAATCGTTTAAAAATATCTGACAGCTTTACCAATATACTGTCTTCTCCCAGATTACGATATAATATTAATTTTGCTGTTTCGCGATACATGGTATCTTCCTTCTTTCTTTTCTATTCTTCTGTTGCCTCTTCTTTTTTTAGAAGATCGTCCAGCTGACCGTCTACATTTAACATGTCAAGCTGGGAAGAAAATTGTTTTTTCATCTCTTCAATTTTGTTCTGTGCACTTTCCCTGTCTCCCTCAAAGGCGGTATACCCCTCAAAGGAAGCTGCCATCGGCTGACCATCTTTATTATGCCGGTCTGCAAACAGCTCCAGTCCAGGGAAAGCATATTTCGGTTTATCATCATCATGAACGTTTCCATTGCGGATATCTTCCAGCTTCACAAGCCCCGGGAAGGCATGTTTCGGCCGATAATCCGGCATATTAAAGACTTCGAAGCATTCCAGGATGTTCACATCTGTCATGTCATCCGGCAGTCCTTCCTTTAAATATTGTGGAAAATGTTCTTTATAAAATTCATAAATCACCTGTTTTACCTGGGGTTCTTTAATATCTGCCGGCACTTTTTCATCATTGATATAAAGATAATAGCGGTCTACATATGGAAGAATTCTCTCCTCGGAAGCAATGGCAAAAATATCCGGGGCCGACGGATAATGCACTTCCAGCCGTCTTCTGGTATTTTTTCCCGACTTTGTCTGGGTGATTCCTTCCATTTTATATTTATCCATCTCAAAAAACATACTCTTTAATAATGAAAATTCAAACATGTGATTACCTCCCCTTTTTCACTTTCTTGTTTATTCCCAACTTATTTTCTATTCCGCTTATAATTCCATTAACGCTTCCATTTGATCCAACAGCTCACCGAACAGCTTAAGCGCCGATTCCACCGGCTCTTTGGTGGTCATATCGACATCACAGAGCTTCAGAAGATCGATTGGATTCATGGAACTTCCACCACTTAAGAATTTAAAATAACCTTCTTTTGTCTTCTCATCTCCACTCAGTATTTTCCGGCTGATGGCAATGGCTGCCGAATATCCGGTGGCATACTGATAGACATAAAATGGTGTATAGAAATGTGGGATTCTCGCCCATTCCAGTGCAATTTCCTGATCGATCACAATATCTTCTCCGAAATATTGTTCATTTAACTTGTAATAAATATCATTTAAAATTTCTGCCGTCAGTGGCTCCTTCCTCTGAGCCATCTCGTGGGTGATTTTTTCAAATTCCGCAAACATGGTCTGACGGTAAAGGGTTCCCTTAAACTGTTCCAGAAAATAATTAATCAGATATGCTTTTTCCTTCTTATCTTCCGTATGATTGAGGAGATATTCCATCAGCAGTGCTTCGTTGCAGGTGGATGCCACCTCTGCCACAAAAATGCAATATCCCGCATAAGGATATGGCTGATTTTTATCAGAATAATAGGAATGCATAGAATGTCCCATCTCATGGGCCAGGGTAAATACATTGTTGAGATTATCCTGATAATTCATGAGCACAAACGGATGGGTTCCGTAAGCCCCCCAGGAATAAGCACCGCTTCTTTTTCCTTCATTCTCATAGACATCAATCCAGCCGCCGTTCATTCCTTCGGTCAACACCTTAATATATTCTTCTCCCAATGGTGCCAGCCCTTTGGCAACCATTTCTTTTGCCTCTTCAAATGGAATCCTCATCTCCACCTGGTCGACCATCGGTGCATAGAGATCATACATGTGAAGCTCGTCAACACCCAACACCTTTTTCCGGAGACGGACATATCGATGCATCAGGTCCATATGTTCATGAACCGTCTCAATGAGCTGGGTGTATACAGACACCGGAATCTCGCCTCCATCCAGTGCCATGGCAAGGGCAGAATCATAGTGGCGCATCTTAGCAAAAAATGCAGTATTTTTCAGATTGGCACTGTAGGTGCCCGCCAACGTATTTTTATACTGTCCGTACTGGGAATACATGGAGATAAAAGCATTCTTCCGGATCTCCCGGTCTTTGCTCTCCATAAGGGAGGTGTACCGTCCATGGGTGACTGCAATTTCTTCTCCATCTTTACCTTTGATGGAAGGAAAACGTACATCCGCATTGTTGAACATGGAAAAAATATTGGAAATATCCCCGGACATATCCTGCACATCCGCCAGCACCGCTTCCATCTCTTTGGATAAAACATGTTTCTGTTGACGGAAAAGCTCATAAAAATATCTCCGGTATACCTTCATCTCCTCGGATTCCTCAAGCCATTTGCCAATGGTTTCCTCGCCGATGGCAAGAAGCTCCGGTTCTTCAAAAACCGTCGCATTATTTATCAGCAGGGACAGGTTCTGAGCTCTGGCACAGAGTGTCTGATAAACCGCATTTCCCGTATCTTCATGATATTTCTGATTGGCATATACATAGACTGCCTCAAATTTTTTGAGAAGCTCCTCTTTTTTCTTTTCATAAGAAAGAAATGTTCTGACGCCTTCTTTTAATCTTCCCTCATAAGCCGAAAGCTCCGGAATCCTTCTCTCCAAATCTTCATAATCCTTCTCCCAGAGTTCATCACTGGCATACAGATCTTCAATATGCCACTGATACCGTTTGTCACATTCACTTCGTTTTAATACTTTTTTTTCACTTTCCATTCTTATACCTGACTTTCTATACCTCTATCCGGGGTCAGGACTGGTGAACATTATAGTTACCAGATTGCTAATAAGTTCACCAGTCCTGACCCCGTTATTATTCTTATACCTGACCTCCCAATTGGTGTACGCAGGAGTTCTTCTCTCCGTCCGGTGTTCGATAGGTGCTTACCTCAACTTCTGTGGTATCATTGAAAACCAGTCCGTAAATCGTCATGGTCACTTCTCTGCCCTGCGGAAGGATTCTGGTATCCTCCTGTACGGAATTATCATTCTCTTCTTCATAGATAATAGTGGCATAATCATCAACACCGTCCAGAGAAAGGAGCGAATACCGGAGCATTTCTGTGGTATTTCCCTGATTACTCACGGTCACATCAAACTGATACAGCTGATACTCATCTCCTGGTACTACCGTTCCGTAGGCTTTCGGAAGATTCTCCGCGGCAATCGGCTGAGAAGACACGGATACAATCTCCAGATTCTCTACCCTTTGTTCCGCGGAATAGCCGAATTTATCCTTCACACTACCAATCACAGCCGGTATAACAGAAGACAGAACATTCAGAATGACAACAGCCATAATAATATAGGTTATTTTAGAAGAAGCTTTTTTCTTTTGATTATTCTGTTTCGCCATACTGCCCTCCTATTCTGTGATCGGAAGCACAACATCAATCACTTCCTCATAACTTTTCTTTTTGGAATTCCCTGCATCCACACTCTGGCAAGGCAGGCTCAATGTAACAGAAGTTGCATCGGCATCCACAAAATAAACCGCATAACCCGCCTGGTCATAATAGGACAGGTACTTTCCCATAATCTCCATGCCGTCGAACTTCGCCGCGTCATCCAGGCCCGCAACATAAAGCATTTCCCGGTAATTATATCCGTCATAAACGTAAGGTCGCTCCCAATTTATTCCGTCATAATTGACTCCGGACTCATCATCTTCAATCCAGATTCCGATACACTTTTCTCCTTCCGGCAAATCCTGCAATTCACCCGGTGCAAATAAAACCTTCACTTCACCGACTTGGTATGTGATATCTCCGGCTGTAATTCCATCATAAGCCGCCTGATCCGAAGCCATTTTGATCTGGATATCATAATTCTCCTCTTCTCCGGACACATCCGATGTTCGCAGACCATATAATACTCCTGCAGCAACAGTTACCAGCACGACAAACACCAGCAGAATCATGATAATTTTTTTCACAACGGAAGTGCCATCTTTCTCCTCTCGGACGTCTCTTTTTCTTCGCTCTGTTTTACTGTCATAATATTGAGATGTTTTCTTCGACTTCTCCCGTTCCTGTTTAACTTTATATCCTGAGGTTTTCTGTTTCTGCTTCGCAGTCGTTCTTTTATGGGACGCCCTTCCGTTCGCATTATAGTCCTGTTCCTGTTCCACCACACTCCGCGGCAGTTCATAACTATTATCTTCTATATTATAATTCTTCATCCATTCATCATCGGTCTGTTCTCTGCCCGGTGGCCGATTATAAAAACAACATCTTGGACATACGCCATCTCTTTTGTCATAATCAAAAGATGCGCCACATCGTTTACATCTTGCCATGTATCTCCTCCTGTATGTAGATAAATTTATTTTTTCTTCCATTTGGCATATAATATATAATTTTGACTGTTACCTTTTCGAATAGTTTTCACCCTACGCCGGCAGGCCTTATCTTTATACCAGCCCAGGAAGGTATACCCCGGCTTTTTAGGTTTCCTTAAAATAATTTTTTTCTTGCCGGAAGCAGATGCCACATTATCCGGGGAATTAATTCCTGCCTTTTTATAGGTAATTGTATATCCCGTAACTTTCACCTTACATTTTACCTGTACATTTCCTACAATGGCAGAAATTATTGTAGTGCCCTTTTTCAATGCGGTCACACATCCGTTATTGTCCACCTTCGCCACCTTTGGATTGGAACTCTTCCAGTTGAGATTTCGCAAATAATAGTCCGGTGCGTTTATTACATATAACAGTTTGCTGTATCCCGCCTGCAGCGTGATATTATGAGCGAACAATGACGGAACATCGTTCCCATCCGTTATTCGATCCAGATAAACCTCTCCGGCACCTTTTTTGGCACTCTGAAGGTCGATAATATAATAATTCATCGCTCCGCGGGCATTTCGATAGAATCTTCCCACATAGGCGATCTGCCAGAAATAGCTGGAAACTGCCTGCTGATATTCCGTGGCTGCAACAGTTCTTACTTTCACTAAATTCGTACCGTCCAAATTCATCCGATATATTCCATCATTTAATGAAATATATATTCTTCCGTTAAACTTCTCGATCCATCCGATATACAAATCATCCGGTGGGTCATAAACCGTTACCATACCACTTCCATCCAGCCTTGATTTCTTAAGCATATTTCCTGTGGAAATCCAGTACCAGTAACCATTGTAATAAAACATACAGGTTCTGGCCGCAATCCCCACACGAATAGCTGTATTGTTACCAATATAGTCTGTGGACGCAATAGAAAGCGTGCGGATATTCAGTTCGTTGGAATTTCCCTGACCATAGATATCACTGAGCTCATAGCCCGGATGTGACTGCAAAAAGGTTGAAACTCCCACAAGACAGCTGGAATAGCTGACCACCATGCCTTCATGGTTCCCGCTTCCAATTCCGTTGGTGAGATCACATAAATACCACTGCCCGCCAAGCTTCACCATATTCCACGAATGATCTCTGGTATAATTACTTACAACTACACAATCAATTCCCAGAGTATTCAGTGCAAGGGCATAGGCGTTGGCAAATCCGTCACAAACTCCACAATGATTCACAAGCACATCATATCCCGTATGACAATCTTCGGTCTTCTGATATACAGTATTTTTTGTTAAATAATAATAAACCGCCATCGCTTTATCGGCCTCTGTCATGGACGGTTCCACACAGGCCAGCACCTCTGACAATCCATCCATAATATTATGGTATCGAATCAGATACTCCTGCCGACTTATGGTTTTTGTACTGTTAAATACTGTCTTTTTCCCCACAGTACTCACTGCATAGTATTGCTTCCAGTTGTCATCCAGAAAATCGATTCCCTCCGCCATCAATGCCGCGCGGTTCCGGAGAATCGCTTGCCTCAGACATTTTCTTCCCACAGAACCTTTGCTCACCTTCGCATAAATATCCATGTTTTTACTGGTAACCCCGTCCCGGATTGCCTGAGAAAGGGCATTCACATATTCTTTTTTCTGTTCCGATGAAACCTTGGCTTCCACCGAAATCCCACTATAGCCAAAGCCAAGCACTGCAAAGAAAAACATTAGCAGCGCCAGCATTATTCCTTTTCTCATTTTACTCTCCTATCCACTTTCTGTGTTTTTATCTTACCATCATCCACACAAAATAGCAAACATTTGTACTTTTACTGATTTCCCGAAATTTTCTATCAGAATTTCCGGGGTCGGGAAACTGGGGTCGGGAAAAACGGGGTCGGGACTTGTGAACAACACAGACTCCAGTTTGCTATGAAGTTCACAAGTC
>JALERO010000023.1 GCA_022764265.1 Eubacterium sp.
AAATTCGGCAGTTTTGTGCAGGAGCAATTCCGGACTGGAGATGTGATGGGACGTATCGGTGGTGATGAATTTGTCGTCTTTATGAAAAATGTTGATTCGGAAAATACGATCAGGGCGAAGGTAACGGAATTTGCAGAAAAATTTCATGAGCTGCAAATTGAGGAACTGAAGGGAAGAACCTTAACTACCAGTATAGGCATTGCTTATGCGCCGGATCATGGTGTGACTTATATCGACTTATATAAACATGCCGATATGGCTCTTTATGAGACAAAGCGGAACGGAAGAAACGGATATACGTTGTACTCGGTATAATAATCGAAAAGTGAAACGTGATTCAGAGATAATTGGGGTCGGATCTTGTGAACGTTATCATATTGTTCACAGGTTTCGACCTTTAATTATCTCGTTATTGTCATGTAGAGTGTTTTCTCTTGCGGGTGATTTTCTGGAAAAAGTGTTGTAACCCGTCCATTGCTATTGTCAGGTATCGGAATACCGGTTCCGTGGCAATGGAGAAGACCAGAAACAGCATGATACATCTGGTGGACATTCCGGTGATTCCGAACAAGTCCGGCAAAAAGAAGATGCAAACCAGAAAGCCGATGATGCATCCCACCCATACAAAGCCCCGGAAGAGATTGATCGGCTGGCAGATTTTATAAAGAATCATAAAGCCGACAATCGCCAGAAGCATGGTGGCGGCGGTGGAAATATCCGCAGAGTTCATGCCGAAAACCTGTCCGAAAACCGCCAGGGTGCCCACTGCAAGTACATCGGTCAGACCTGCCGGTAATGCCGTGAGAATCACGTTTGGCAGAAAATGTCCTCGAATCAGTTCTTTATTTGGCTGGAATGCCAGAAGGAAGCCCGGCAGTCCGATGGTGAACATGCTGATCAGAGAAATCTGGGACGGCTCCAGAGGGTAGGTCATCATGAAAGCGGCAGAGAACAGGGACAGCAGGAAGGAGAAAATATTCTTCACCAGAAACAGGCTGGCGGAACGCTGAATGTTGTTGACAACACGTCTTCCTTCCAGAACAACCGATGGCATACAGGAGAAATCGGATTCCAACAGTACCACCTGGGCTGCCTGGGCAGCGGCATCACTGCCGGATGCCATGGCGATACTGCAGTCTGCATTTTTCAGAGCCAGCACATCGTTGACACCGTCGCCGGTCATTGCTACAGTTTTCCCTTGATTTTTCAGTTCCTGTACCAGTTGGCGTTTCTGAGCCGGGGTGACGCGGCCGAAAACGGTGTAACGGGAAGCGGCATTTCGGATGTCTTCCTCTGTTTTTAAGGTGGAAGCATTTACGTATCGATCTGCATGGGAAATACCGGCTTCCTTTGCTACCTCGGAAACGGTCAGCGGATTATCCCCGGAAATGACTTTTACATCCACACCTTGCTCTGCAAAATAGGCGAAGGTTTCCGGAGCTTCTTTCCGGATCGGGTTGGCAAGGAGAACAAATCCAAGAGGTACAACTGGCTTTGACAGCATTTTATTGTCGAGGATACCGGAATATTCACCGAATACCAGAACCCGGTATCCTTTTTTTGCGTAATTTTCAATTCCTGACTGAAAGACTTTATAGTCCCCCCGGAGGACAAATTCGGGCGCACCAAGGACGTAGGTTCCCCGTTCAAATTGAACGCCACTGTATTTTGTGGCAGAAGTAAAGGGAGATACTTTGAGAGGGGAAGCACCTGTTGCTTTGGTAAAATGGGCTTTCATCGCTTCCATGGTGTTATTGTCATTATCCATGGCTTTTACGAAATCACCAATCAGAGCATCGAGAGGAGGCATGACTGCCTCGTTATATTTTTTCGTGGGAATCAGCTTCTTCACTTCCATTTTATTTTCTGTGATAGTTCCCGTTTTATCCACACAAAGTACATTGACCCTTGCCAGAGTTTCAATACTTTTCATGTTGTGAAGAAGTATCTTTTTCCGGGCAAGACGCATGGAACTGACAGCCAGGGCCACACTGGCAAGCAGATACAGACCCTCCGGAATCATGCCGATGACGGCTGCAACCATGGAAATAATACTGTTTCGGAAAGTCTCATGATTAAAATAATAGCCCTGAACAAATAAGATGATTCCAATAGGAATCAGGGCGATACCCACAAACTTCACCAGCTTGTCCAGCGAGCGAATCATTTCGGATTGCTCGCCTTTTTTCATGGTTTTGGCTTCCAGAGTCAATTTGGAAATGTAAGAATCCGCCCCCACCTTCTCCAGTCTCGCATAACATTTGCCCGAAACAACGAAGCTGCCGGAAAGCAGCTCGTCTCCTGTTTTTTTGATGATTTCATCGGATTCTCCGGTGAGCAGAGATTCATTGACGCGCACTTCTCCGTTTACCACAATTCCATCGGCACAAATCTGATTGCCCGACTGAAAGATGACGATGTCATCCAGCACAAGTTCATCCGCATTGATTTCGTTGATTTTCCCATCCCTTACCACATTGGCATGAGGTGCATGTAATAGATTTAATTTTTCTAATGTGTTTTTTGCACGGATTTCCTGCACGATACCGATGATCGTGTTGAAAAAAATAACCGGCAAAAAGGTCAGATTTCGAAAAGAACCTACCAGACAGAGCAGAACCGTGAGAACTGCAAAGATCAAGTTAAAATAAGTAAATACATTTTCGTGAATGATTTCCTTCGTGGACTGCGCCGGCGAATCCACGGAGTGGTTCGCCCAGCCGTC
>JALERO010000034.1 GCA_022764265.1 Eubacterium sp.
CTGGAAGATGCTTTATCTCAGGCTGAGGCGGCAAATAAAGCAAAAACCGTATTTCTGAATAATATGTCCCATGATATTCGAACACCGATGAATGCGATTATCGGATATGCCTCTTTGGCTGCAACACATCTGGATAATGAAAATCAGGTGAGAGACTATTTGTCGAAGATCATGATATCCAGCAATCATCTGCTTTCATTGATCAATGATGTTCTTGACATGAGCAGAATTGAGAGTGGAAAGGTTCGAATTGAAACATCGGAATGTCATCTTCCTGATATCATACACGATATCAGAAACATAATTCAGGCTGATATTAATTCAAAACAACTGGTATTGCTCATAGATACCGTTGATGTAGTGGATGAAAATATTGTGTGTGATAAGCTGAGGCTGAATCAGGTTTTACTGAATTGTGTCAGCAATGCCATGAAGTTTACAAAACCGGGAGGGACAGTCAGCATTCGCATTGTTCAGAGGGAAGGTGCACCGGAGGGATTTGCAAATTATGAATTCAGGATAAGAGATACGGGTATCGGTATGAGTCCGGAATTTATGGAGCATTTGTTTGAACCATTTGAAAGAGAACGGTCTGCAACGGTCAGTGGTATTCAGGGTACCGGTCTTGGAATGGCGATTACCAAGAATATTGTTGATATGATGAACGGAACTATTGATGTGACCAGTGAAGTCGGAAAAGGGACGGAATTCGTTATTTCTCTTCAATTTGCTATTTGCAGTGATAAACCGAAGGAAAAGAAAATCCCGGAATTACAGGGAGTGCATGCGCTGGTGGCGGATGATGACTATAATACATGTTCCAGTGTGACAAAAATGCTTTCCGGCATAGGACTTCGAGCGGAATGGACGACCTCAGGGAAAGAAGCGGTGCTGCGCGCAACCTTTGCAAAAGAGAACGGAGATGATTTCCATGTTTATATTATCGACTGGCTTATGCCGGATATGAACGGTGTGGAGGTTGTCAGAAAAATCCGTAAAATCATCGGTGAGGTGATACCGATTATTATTCTGACCGCCTACGATTGGTCAGATATTGAGAAAGAGGCAAAAGAAGCGGGAGTCACTGCGTTTTGTGAGAAACCGATTTTCCTCTCCGAATTAAGAAATATTCTGTTATCGGCATCCGGCTATGAGGATGAAGAGAAGAAAAAGCAGGAGAATCAGAGAAGGATACCTTCAAAGGTGCGGCACATTCTTCTGGTGGAAGATGTGGAAATGAATCGGGAGATTGCCCAGACGGTTCTGGAAGAAGCTGGTTTTATCGTGGATTGTGCAGAAAATGGAGTCAAAGCAGTGGAGAAGGTGAATGATTCAAAGAATAATCTGTATGATTTGATTCTGATGGATATTCAGATGCCTGTCATGGACGGTTACGAGGCGACGAGAAGGATTCGGAATCTGTCAGATCCGGAATTGGCCAACACACTGATTCTTGCTGTGACGGCAAATGCCTTTGAGGAAGATAGGAAGCGGGCTATGGAAGCCGGAATGAACGGATATATTACCAAACCGATTGTAATTTCGTCACTGATTGAAAAAATTGAAGAGCTTTGTGAGGGGGAAAAACCATGAAAAAAATCTTTATAGCTTTGAGTTTATTCTTTGTTGTGGTTTGCTTTGCAGGATGTGCCGAAAGCAAACAGAAAGAAGAGAAAAAAGAGTATTCTGTGGAGCAGATAAATCAGGATCTGCTGGATGCAGCATCCCAATTGGAGAAAAGTGAGCAGTTGTATTTTGATAATGGACTGGAAATCAGCGGATTAGGTGTTACTTATGACGGACGACCAACTGAATTTGACGGATGTTATTACTGGCCAGCCATAGAAAAAATGACCAATGCCCACGTGGATATTGATTGGCATGATGCAGAAGGATATTCTTCTTCTGTGGCCACTACGCTGCTGATGGATATCAGCCAGCTTCCGGATATTGTGAATCCGTTTTCATTTGGTATCATGGATCTGGCAGATGACGGATTGATCGTACCTCTGGACGATTATCTGGAGCTTATGCCGGATATTGTTGCAGCTGTGGGAGAGGAGAGAATGGACAACTGGCGGCAGGCTGACGGACATATTTATTATATTCCGACCGTTTCTTCCATTCAGGGGTCCCAGTCCATGATGGTTCGTCAGGATTGGCTGGATGAATTGAATATGGATGTACCTGAAACATGGGAGGACTGGCTGGCTCTGTGGAGAGGAATCAGAGATAATGATCTGAATGGAAATGGAGATTCCGAAGATGAAATTCCTCTGGCTTTGTCCTATGGGGAAGACGGAGAAAGGGCTATGACCCTTCTCATGAATGCTTTCGGAATCAGGGCATCTGCAGACTGTCAGTTCTGTGTTTTAGATGACGGAACGTATACTATGGTTTACGAACATCCAAAATATGAAGAATTCCTTCAGGCAGTGTCAGATTTATATAAAGAAGGTATCATAAAGGACGACTTTAATACCTACGATTACAACAAAATAGAAGAAATGATGAAAGAAAATCTTCTGGGAACAACCATGACCTGGGCAGTTTCCTCATCCAATGCGGAATATTTAAGAGAAAATGGAGATGCGGATGCTTTGTGGGTGGCAACGGCTCCTGTTCAGGGTCCGGATGGAAATCAGATGATTCAGGAACGGGAATTAATCAGTTCCTCATGGTGTATTACCGCGAGAGCAAAGGAAGAAGAGAAAGTGGAAGACATCGTGAGATTCTTTAACTGGTGTTTCACTCAGGAAGGGGCCTATTTATATAATTATGGTATTGAAGGCGTAAGCTATGAGATGGTTGAAGATAAACCGGTGTTAAATGCCGATCTGATTGCAGATTCTTTTACCGACTATCGCGCCGTAGGGTGTAACTTTGAACCATTTGGTGGGTTATGGCTGGAAGACGCTTTTATGCAATGTCTTTTTAGCGGAAAGACGGAAAACGAACTGGATGAGATCACAGCAGAGTCCTTTAAAGGATTATTTGAAGTAAATGATGATTATTTTTATACTCAGCCGGTTACCTTTGAGACCAATGCCTATGTGAAATACAGATCAAATCTGATTACTGCAGGAATATGTCCTCTCAGAGATCAGGCAATCAGAGGTGAAATTACAGTAGAAGAATTTGCACAAAAATATAAAGAACTGAAAGAACAGGGATTGAATAAAGTAATCAAAGAAGCGGAAGCGATTTCAAAGAAAAATTAGATAATATTCAGACATACCGTAAAATAATTCTAATATAATAAAATAAAAAAGATCGGAAATCAAATGCTGAATATTTTATGGGTTGTGATGATGGCTGGAGGTATTCTGTTTGCCTCTTTTCAGGGAACCATGGGAGCGGTGACGGAAACCTTTATCGATTCCTCAACAGAAGCGGTAAATCTCTGTATATTTATGTTGGGTGTGATTGGAGTATGGAACGGGATGATGGAAGTAGCCGTGGATAGTGGTTTGATGGAGAAAATATCCTATTATATGTCTCCGTTAATTCACTGGCTGTTTCCTGATATTCCGAAAAAACATAAGGCCAATGAATACATAGCAGCAAATATGGCGGCGAATATGCTGGGACTTGGATGGGCAGCAACGCCGGCAGGTCTGAAGGCGATGAAAGAACTGCAATCAATAAATGATCGTGCATCAAAAGACAGTGCGTCTGATATGATGTGTGCATTTTTGGTAATAAATATTTCATCCCTTCAGTTGATTCCTATTAATATGATTGCCTATCGGAGTCAGTATGGATCCGTAAATCCGGCAGCGGTTGTATTCCCATCCATATGTGCCACAGCGATATCTACTTTGGCAGGAATTATTTTTATAAAAGGAATGGAAATTATAAAACAAAGAAAAAGACGGAGGAAATATCAATGAATGGATTTCTGTATTTCTCTGATTTTATTGTTCCATTTACAATGTTCTATATTGTTATTTACGGGTTTTTTCATAAAACAGATGTATACGAAAGTTTTTTAAAGGGGGTACAGGAAGGATTTCATATTGTCATTAAAATTGCACCGACAATGGTGGCACTTCTGGTATCTGTCGGTATTTTTCGCGCATCAGGAGCCCTTTCCTTTGTTTCCTCTCTGCTGGAACCATTGGGAGGGCTTTTACATATTCCGGTAGAAATGATACCGGTTTTTATTGTACGTATTTTCTCTTCTTCCGCAGCGGTGAGCTTTGTTCTTGATATTTTTAAGGAATTTGGTCCGGATTCTTCCATAGGAATGATGGTTTCCATCATGATGAGTTGTACAGAAACGGTGATTTATACTATTACAATTTATTATATGAGCATTCAAATTAAGAAAACAAGATGGACTCTTCCGGGGGCTTTATTTGCTACCGTTGCCGGGGCAGTGGCCAGTGTGATCATTACAGAAATGATGATGGGATAAAATTGCGAATCTCGAAGAGGATTTACAAAACAGGAATATGGGAGTATAATTTGTAATAGTTTTGATTATCTCGTCGGAGAATACTCCCACTTCTATAAGTGGTGAGTAAAAGATAAATTTCTCAAGTGGGAGTTTCAATCTCCGACTTCGATAAAAGCCTCCGGCGGATTGCAGAGATGCGCATTAGAATTTTGTCATGCTAACGCATGACGCGCATCTCGCAGCAAGAACGCCGAGGCGTTCTTGAATTACCATTTATCAGGAGAAGAAGAAATAAATGAAACGGACAAAAAATTCTGTTAAGATTGATTATTTTCAAATTGAAGGAACGCCCGGCGGCAATCAGGATTGGTGTACAGATTTCTGGATGTACCTGGGGGGATGTGCAGCTCTTGCAGCTTGTGATACATCAATTTGTCTTGCCCAAAATAATAATCTGAAAGAATGTTGTCCATTTGACACAGATAATATAACACGAAAAGCGTATGTAGACTTTTCCATGATCATGAAACCATATATCCATCCAAGAGTGGGAGGAGTCGCCAAAATTTCTATTTTTACAGAAGGCTTTGGAAAATATTTAAAAGACAGAGGATATGATGTGACCTTTGACACCTGTCCCGGAGAGGAAAGCTACGAAGCCGCATGTAATTTTGTAAAAAAATCGCTGGAGAAAAATCTTCCGATTGCATTTCTACTGCTCCGCCACAGGGATAAGTCTCTGAAAGATTTGAACTGGCACTGGTTTATGATCATCGGCTATTCCATTCAAAATCATAATTTCATTGTGAAATATCACACCTATGGACAGGAGCAGGAAGTTGACTTTCGATTACTTTGGAACACTGGAATGTACAGGCGGGGTGGTATGGCGTCAATCCGTGAAATTAAAAGGGATTGTACATTGTAAGTATTCGATATTAGTTATAACCTTCTAACAATTGAACAAGCTGAATCAGTTTCTCTTTTTTATCATTTGAAAAATCTTTAATTAAGTATAGTAATTCTCGGTCAAGTGCGGTTTCTCGGTAAGTTTCATCGATAGTTCCGGCAAGGTAGTCAAGAGACATGCCGGTCAGCTTCGCGTAATATGTAAGCATTTTTAATGTCATAAGACTTCGGTTATTTTCCACATTACTGATATAACCAGGTGTAACGCCCAGGGCTTTGGCTACCTGATCTTGTGTGAGATGATTAGCGATACGAAGCTCTTTTACTTTTTTTCCCAAATCTTTATTAATTTTCATCACCATCTTCCTAATTACAATTGGAGAAGTTTTTTTGGATAAGAGAAAGAGTTTGCCGAGCGGCAAACTCTTTTCTCAATTTCAATTACAGAAGATAAACTGGTAATTCATCACCGAAGCCATGATGGACAAAACCAATATGTTCAATTGTAATGTGTTCAATTGTGATCTTTGATAACGCCATACGCATAATGATTCCCTCCCTGCTATATTCTATTATTTTGATTATAACAAAATAAAATTAATTTTGATAGTAAATCTTGAGGCAATTTATGCGATTTTTTAGGTTTAAAAAGACATTTTTTTGACATATTTTTGACGAGAAAAATTTTTATATAAAAAAATGGAAATATAACCTGTATTTTTGTGTATTTTTAGGATTGAAAAATAAAGAAAATATTATATAATAAGAAACGTTTCAAGAAAAAAAGAGTGGATCCTCTTAGGAGGTGAAACCTTTTATTATATAGATTCAAATTTTTCCCTTTTTTCACTGCATTGCAGTTTTTATAGGCACGTATCGGATCCAGAAGAATTCGGTGCGTTTTTTTTATATAAATAGGAAACTCTGTTTCCTATTTATATAAAAAAAAACACTCCGTGAGGATGCACACTCGCGCGAATGGAAAAAGTCGCTGACGCGACCGCGCTCGGCGCAAGAATCTCGTAAAACGAGATTCTATTTAATGCGTAAAAATGAAGCCATGCATGGCTGATGGATCTGTTTCCTATTATATAAAAAAAACACTCCGTGAGGATGCGCACTCGCGCGAGTGGAAGATGTCGCTGATGGCGTATGGTTTAGAGAAAGGAGTTTACCATGGAGTTTTTTGATATCAGAAATAAGGATGGTTCGTTGACCGGTGAGGTGAAGGAGAGGACTCTGGTTCACAGGGATGGTGATATTCATGGAACCTCTCATGTGTGGATCGTGCGTCAGGATGAAGCTGGAAGATGTGATCTTCTGTTGCAGAAGAGAAGTGCCAATAAGGATGCATATCCTGGGTGTTATGATATTTCTTCTGCCGGTCATTTGCCGGCGGGACAGGATTTTCTTCCGTCTGCTCTTCGTGAGATGGAAGAAGAGCTGGGGATTTGTGCCCGGGAAGAGGACATGGTGTTTCTGGGAATTCACGAAGGATATTCAGAAGAAATATTTTATGATGAACCATTTCGAAATCATGAGATAAGCCATGTATATTTATATAAAGAGCCGGTGGACATTTCGCAATTGAAATTACAGGAAGAAGAAGTGGAATCGGTTAAATGGATGGAGTTCTTTGAATGCTATAAAGAAGTGGAAAAAGGAAATCCGAAATATTGCCTGTTTACAGAAGAGTTGGAGATGATAAAGGAATATTTGGAGATTGGTTGAGATAAACAATATAAAAAGGAGTCTAAATTTAATAAATGAATTTAGACTCCCTGTCTTTTTATACTTAAAAACGTAAATTTTGAAAGTGTATTTTCAGGATACCACTTCCCATAACTGGTCTCTGGAAAGAGACATGTTTTCTGCGATGATCTGTGCGATTTCCATGAAATGAGGATTCATCTGTTCAATGTTTGGATATTTCTGGAAGAGGTACATTAATTTCTTAATCCATTCAATTCCTTTATAATTAAATGGATCTTTGGATAAAATCTCTGCTACCTGGTAAGGAAGAATCTGCAGCCATATGCTGGTACGGGCCAGCCAGTGCATCGTGAAATAAATCTGTCTGGTGGATCCGTATTCTGCAGTATTGGTATAGTGCTCACCGTAATACTGGATGTTGCTGATGGTTTCCTTTTCCATGATACCGATCTTGTCGGTTCCGTATTTCAATTGGATGCCGTAACGATGTTTGAGCCATGCGGCATATCCGCGTCGCTCTGCGTGGTATTCTGACCAGTGCTGGAATAAAACGGTTTCCGGATTACTGAATAGTTCTTCATATGAACTTAAGTGATTCAGCCGGGCATAGTCTTTATAATCGCACATATGAGTTAATTCATGGAAAACGAGACGATAAAGCTCACATTCTTCCACTCTCTCCAGATAAGGTTTCTTAAAAATCAGATAAAATGGCTCGTCCATGGACTTCGGATACTTCATGCAGGCGGCAACATACTTCCAGTTCTTACGGGCAGTTGCCTCGTCCAGACTCTTGGCATCTCTGTCAACGAAACCATAATTCTTCTGGGTAGAGTACATATCATCTGTCAGAATAATCTGTAAATTGACATCTTTTAAATTAAAATATCGAATGTACGAATTCATGATTCGCTGTAACTTCTTCATCATAACGATCAATCCTCAAGGAAAAAGGGTATAAAATCCCTTTATAATTTATAGATAATAATATTCTAGCACAAAAGAAAAAGAGGGTCAAAATATTATTATGTGAATTTCTTGTGCATCAATCGCTCTTTTCAGTATCGTGTTTTAGTTTTCCGCAGGTTTTTTTTACGATATATTTTGGCCTTCCCTGTATTTCTTCATATATTTTGGAAATATAGTAGCCGATTATTCCGAGACTCATCATAATGATGCTTCCTGTAAAGAGATTGATGATGATTACTGTGGTAAAACCTTCCAGGGCGATTCCGGTTACTTTCTGATATAATGCTACACCTCCCAGAATGATGGAGAGAATCATCATCAGGATGCCGAGCAGTGATACGATCTGCATGGGTGCCGAAGAAAATGAAGTGATATTGGAGGCCGCATATTTGATCAGGGACCAGGTGGACCACTTGGATTCTCCGATGGTTCGCTCTCTCACATCAAATTCAATGGTGGTGGAGGTAAATCCAATCCAGGAGGAGAGTGCCCGGAAGAAGGCATTTTTTTCTTTCATGTTTAGTAAAGCGTTGACGGCTTTCCGGTCAAGTAGTTTAAAATCAGATGCTTTGGACATATCGATATCAGTGATACGGCTCAGGATATTATAAAAACATCTGGCGGCAAAGGTGTGGGCGAAGCTTTCGTCTCCGCGGGAGCGTTTGATGCCTTCTACGATTTCATAGCCCTGTTGCCATAAATGATACATTTCTATGATTTTTTCCGGGGGATGCTGCAAATCGCAGTCGATTACCACACAGCAATCTCCGGAAGAATAAAGAAGGCCGGCATAAATAGCAGCCTCTTTGCCAAAATTTCTGGAAAAATTGACTCCTTTTACTGAAGAGTTCTGGCAGGTTTCTTCATGGATATGTTCCCAGGTACGGTCTACGGAGCCATCGTCCACAAAAATAAGTTCATATGGAATATTGGACTCTTCCAGCAAGGAAGAAAGCGTTTTTGACGTAAGGTGAATCAGCCCTTCTTCATTATAAGAAGGGATCACCACGGATAATAATTGACGCATTGTTCTATTTGCCTTCTTTTCAAATTTATTTCAATCGAAAACGCCGGGGCGTTCTTGAACTGATTATAACATTATCGTAAGATTATTCAACCTTGTTTCTTCCATAAAAAAGGATTATACTAGTTTGAAGTATTTTATCTCAGTAGTGGAATTTCAATTAAATATTTTTACATTAGTTTAGAAAGGAAAATTATGATACAGGATATTGGAAACCATAAAATCAATCCCGTTTTTGTTCCGGGAGCTGTTTTACATAAAGAGGATTATATCATAGGGTTTGAGGGGAAAAATGTCTATATGAGGCGACAGCCGGAAAAAGTTCAGCTGCTTACCTGCGAAGATATTCTTCCGATTGTTTATGAAAAAGAAGCCTTTGAAAAATACCAGAGAGAAGCGATTTTTTTGATGCGGGTGGATGACAGACCACTTTTTCTTTTGCCGGAGAAATATCTGGAGGGTCAGCCGAAAGTGAAGAAAGAATCTATTACTGTATTTCGTAAAGGAAATCCGGACTATGTAGCTTACGCGATGATCTCTGCCTATCATCTATATCACTGGTATGAGACTACAAAGTTTTGTGGTGCCTGTGGTGTCCGTCTTAAATCTGGAACAGAGGAGAGATCCATGGTATGTCCGATTTGTGGCAATGTGATTTATCCAAGAATTTCCCCCGCAGTGATTGCCGGAATCTATCATGAAGATAAAATATTACTGACAAAGTATGCTCGGAAAGGTGCCAATTATGCGCTGGTTGCGGGATATTGTGAAGTTGGGGAGACGATTGAGGAAACGGTTCACCGGGAAGTGATGGAAGAGACGGGAGTAAAGATTCAAAATCTTAGATATTATAAGAGCCAGCCATGGGCATTTTCTCAGTCAATTCTTTCCGGCTTTTTTGCAGAGCTTTCGGGTGAGGAGAAGATTCATCTGGATACCCATGAATTAAGTTTGGCAAGATGGGTGAGCAGGGATGAACTGGAAGAGTGCGGACCGGAGACGGGAGTGAGTCTGACCAGCGAGATGATCGAGTATTTTCGAACTCATCCGGAAGAATTTTAGGAGGTATGAACAGAATCCATGGAAGTAATAAAAAATAAATTTCTGAAGTTGGATAATAAAAAGAAGTTTGGTGTGATTATAGGAATCGTTATTGTACTCTATCTTTTGATTTCTTTATTTTTTCAATCTCATTATTTTCCGGGAACGGAAATAAACGGATATTCCTGTGGATTTCGCAGTGTGAAAAAAGTGAAAAAGAAAGTAGGAAAGTCCATTGAAGATTATAAAATTAAATTGATAGAAAGAGATGGGAAAAAAGAAACGATTACTTCAGAACAGGTGGGTCTGAAATTTGTAGATGACGGACGCTTGGAAGAGATAAAGGATAATCAAAAAGGATATGCATGGATTGTAGCTTTATTTCAGGGAAATGATTATCCCGATGGAATGACGTTTCAGGTGGACGAGACTTCTTATCAGAACACATTTAATTCTTTGAATGCGTTTGATGAAAAACAGGTGGTTGCTCCTGTTGATGCTTTTTCTCAATATGATGAAGCAACAAATTCCTATAGGATTGTTGATGAAGTCTACGGAAATACTGTAAAAAAGAAAAAATTTTTTACAACTTTAGAAGAAGCAATGAAACAGCAGCAGGATACAATTGATATTGATGAAGTTGGATGTTATAAAAATCCGTCCTATAAAAAGGATTCCCCTGAGGTATTAAAATCGAATACTTTATTAAATCGATATGTCAGTACGGATATTGTATATGATTTTGATGACCGCACGCAGGAACTGACCGGAGAGAAAATTCATAAGTGGCTTTCAGTTACAAAAGATTATAAAATAAAAATTGATCAGGATAAGGTTGAAAAATATATAAGTAATCTGTCTGAAAAATTTGATACAGTGGGTGTGAAAAGGGAGTTTACTTCCATTGCAGGAAATCATGTAACTGTGGAAGGCGGTACCTACGGATGGAAAATTGATCAGGAGGCAGAAGTTTCCAAACTGATCGGACAGATCAAAAAAGGAAAACAGGAAAAAAGAGAACCGGAGTATGAACATATCGCAAAAAGCCGGAAAGAATTTGATATTGGTGATACCTATGTGGAAGTAAACCTAAGTGCTCAGCATATGTGGTTCTATAAAGACGGAAAAACACTGGTATCAACTCCTGTGGTTACGGGAGATGTGAGTAAGGGAAGGGGAACACCGACAGGAGTTTATTATATTTTGTATAAAACCACAGATTACACTCTGACAGGGCAGGGCTATGAATCAAAAGTGGATTATTGGCTCCCATTCACCCAGATGGGAGTGGGAATTCATGATTCCTCCTGGAGGAATTCCTATGGCGGCAGTATTTATACCTATGACGGATCCCACGGATGTGTCAATACACCAAAAGATGCTGTGGAAACCATTTACAATAACATACAATCCACCTATCCGGTGGTGGTACACTGGTAGTCAAGTCAAAATGGGGTCGGGACTAGTGAACATCACAGGCTACAAATTGCTAATAAGTTCACTAGTCCCGACCCCGAATATTATCTGCCGCAACAGTTTTTATATTTTTTGCCACTGCCGCATGGGCATGGACTGTTTGGATATATTTTTGTTTTCTTTTTTCTTAATTGAACAGTTTCTGATGCCGTGTTACCGCGGTTCAGCATCAGTCGGGTGTGGGCAAACATTTCGTTGAGGGAGGAAAGCAGTTTTTTATCTGTGATTTCCCCATCGGCGGCCCATCCCTGCCCGGTCAGATAGGAGACTGCGTCATTGATAGAGCCTCCCTGGCGGAAAATGGCTTGAATCTCTCTGCTGATATTCTGTGACTGACGGGTGTCCATATGAAGGAGCTTCGTCAGGCAGGAAGATAATCGTCTGGAACAGGAATCCTCCGGAAAAGCACCGTATCGGGAAAGGTGCATAATTTCATTTCTCGATGGCATATAAAACGGAAGGGTTCCCTGACATTGTTGGATTCTGCGATATAATTCATTCTCATAGAGAGAGTTATGGATAATCAGATCATTTTTCAGTATATAGTTATTGTAATACCCCGGCAGTTCGGATATCTCTTTCAGAAGCTGTTCCCTTGTAAGAGAAACCGAAGAATTGCTATTAAACATTTGTAACAGAATGGAAACCGGCGCACAGCCATAAAGATAGCCGACGGTATTGAGGCAATCAACAAGAAAACCTTTGATCTTCTGCTCTTTCCAGAAAGAATCTGTAAAAATTGATGTATTTTTTATCTCATCCGGTATGATAAAGGAACCATCCTTTTGTTTAAAGCAATATCCTTGTTCATGAAGCCGTCTCATGAGAGCGGAGTCATCAGAGGATTCGGAATGTAAAACAGTGTATAATTCATCATCGCCCAGATATACGAAAAATGGATACATCGTTTCCGGCAGAAGAAGCCAGATTCCCAGCTTTTGTGCCAGTTCTTCTTTATGAAGAGCAGAGTACCCTGTCACATGATGGAATTTTGCCAGAGCGATGAGCTCTTTTTTTGTGCGTTCTTTTAAATAATCTGTGAATGTGTTCATTTATTTTGTCTCATTTCCAGTGTGTAGTTTTTTGCGCTATGGTACATTATACTATGTTTCTATATGATTTTACTGATAGATAATCAACTTTTAACGCTCTTTTTTTGGTAGTATTTCTCTATAATAATGAAAAAATATTGCTATTTAACAGAAATATTTTCATTTTGTATCAAAAAAACTCTCTGCCTGAGTGCGAATTTCCTTCTTGAGAAGATTGGTATGGCGAACAGAACGGGAAAAATCTTTTCGCGAAACAGTTGTTCTGGAATCCAGAGCTGCATAGGAATAGGCCATTTCCAGTAAAGTGAGAGGAAGCTCCGGCCGTCTGGTATGACGGTCTTCCGGCTGATTTTCCGGAACGGATAGTGCAACGAGTGTGTGCAGCAGTTCGATAGTTTCTGTCGGGGAAAATGGATTTTTTACTTTTGTCTCATATTCAATTGTCGGAAGAGTGCCCTTTAATATTTCTATTGTCATAGCTTCATTTGGTTCTTCAATGGTAATCGGATAAAAACGGCGGGCGAGGGCTTTATCCGGAATAAGAAATTGTTGATATTCCTGGCTGGTGGTGGAACCGATAATTTTGATGTCACCCCGGTCGATATAAGGTTTCAGCATATTTGAAATATCATTGTTGGAACTTTCGGTGGAGCCGGCTCCGACAATAGTATGAATCTCGTCGATAAACAGAATGACATCGGGTTGTTTTGCCAGCTCGTTCATCAGCTGCTTCATGCGTTCTTCCATTTCTCCCACATATTTCGTGCCACTTAACAGGGATGTGGTGGTGAGCTTAAATATTTTTTTATTTTTCAGAAGATCAGGCACCTGACCTCTCTGAAGCTGATAGGCGAGCCCTTCAACAACAGAAGTTTTGCCGACACCGGCTTCTCCGATTAAAATTGGTGATTTTTTCGGAGATATCAGAATTAATTCCAGATCCAGAAGTTCCTGTTCGCGACCAATGGCGGGATTGGTGATGTATTTCCGGGCATTCATGTTATAAGCATAGGTATTTAAGAAATCACTTTGGATGATTTGTTTTTTCAGGTCTGCGGATCGTCCGGAGCAGAATAATAGATCGGAAGGAGCCTGGGTTCGGTTCTCATAAAAATAAACGGAGCGTCTGGAAAGATAGGATGCCAGATTCAAGGATGCCGGACAATCAGATTCTTCTATTTCCGTATTGTTTTGTAATTCATTTAAGAATTGTAATTCCCGTTCCAGAAAATATTTGAGAAACATTTTCTGATTAATGTCTTCCGGAGAATCAATCTCTGTGTCATAGAGGAGCGGAACCAGGGTGGTCAGCCAGAAATTTTTCTCATGGGAGAATAAGGCCAGATTGTGTACCAGAATCCCTGCCAGCAGCGGTTCATTGGAAGCTAAGTATTTGTGGAGGGAAGGACCACTTTGGGCGATGATGCGTATGTAATCCAGTTTTTTATCGGAAGAGCGGATCATTACAGAATAAAAGGTCTGCAATGTTTTTTCAAAAAGCTCCCGGTCAGAAAAACAGGATTGCAAAGTCAGCAGAGCGCAGGAATAAGTCTCATAATAAGGTGTTTTCAGGTTTTCAAGAAGACGGATGGTATAATTCAGCCAAATATTTTCATCGAAATCCGTCTGAGTGTCCGTCATCTGGTTTTTTAGAGAGATACAATCCTGAAAATAATGGTCATAATCCTCTTTTTTTTCGGAAAAAGACACATTTCCTCTTTCCTGAACGAGATTTTTGATATATTCTAAATATAAATCATCATTTTGAAAGGTAGAAATCCGTGAAGGAGAAATCAGCATACCGGAGATACAGCCAATTTCAAAAGAGAGTGGCTGTCCCGCATGTTCGATAATTTCGTAGGCTTTGGTAAGGGTATCATATAATGAATTCAAGGTAAAACTTCCTTTCGTTTTTCTTATTAGTATAAACCAAGTTGAGAAAAAGCAAAAGAAATTATTGAATTTTTTAAGACTTTAAAGTTAAAAAGTGTTGAATTTCCTTTTTTTTTATGTTAAGATGATTACGATTATCAGATTTTTATCTCGTCAGAGAAGACTCCCGCCTCTATAAAGTGGCGAGTAAAGGATAAATATCATCAAGTGTGAGTTTTCAATCTCCGACGAGATAAAAGCCTCCGGCGGATTGCAGAGATGCGCATAAGAATTTTGTCATGCTAATGCATGACGCGCATCTCGCAGCAAGAACGCCGAGGCGTTCTTGAATATAAAGAGAGGAGCCCCTATTTTATGCAGAAAAAATAGGGGCTTTTCCGTCGCATATTCATGTGGCGGTTACTATATGTTGTATGTAATGTATTATAACATAAAAGCGTAATGATTTGTAGGGGTTTTATTAAAAAAATGGACTTATTTTCTTAAAATCTATCTTTTGATTTTTTGTCGTGATTAGGGGAAAGCTATGATATAATCAAACAAGAAATAAGAGAAACAATGGAGTATTTATAAAATGAAAAAATTAGTTCTTGCAGAGAAGCCTTCCGTGGCGAGAGATATCGCCCGGGTTCTTGGATGCAAAAAACAGACGAAGAATTATATAGAAGGTTCTTCTTATATTGTGACCTGGGGATTGGGTCATCTGGTGACCCTGGCAGATCCGGAGGCCTATGATAAAAAACTACAGACCTGGCGGATGGAAGATCTTCCGATGATGCCGGAGCATCTTAAACTAGTGGTGATTCCCCAGACGAGAGGGCAGTTTCAGGCGGTGAAGACCCTCATCGGAAGAAAAGATATTTCAGAGATCATCATTGCAACCGATGCCGGACGAGAAGGAGAGCTGGTGGCGAGATGGATTCTGGTGAAAGCCGGCAATAAAAAGCCACTGAAACGGCTCTGGATTTCTTCCGTTACAGATAAGGCAATCCGGGAAGGGTTTGCTCATTTAAAAGATGCGAAAGAATATGACAATCTTTACCGGGCGGCAGTGGCGAGAGCCGAGTCCGACTGGCTTGTGGGTATCAATGCCACCCGGGCATTGACCTGCAAATATAATGCTCAGCTGTCCTGCGGTCGTGTGCAGACCCCGACGCTTGCGATGATTGCGGCGAGAGAGGAAGAAATCCGACATTTCGTGCCGAAGCCTTATTACGGGATGCAGGCAAGATGGAAGGGAACTCTTTTCACATGGCGAGAAGGGAAAAGCAATAGTTCATCTATTTTTTCCAAAGAAAAACGAGATGAGGCATATAAGAAAGCAGCAGGATCAAAGGGAGAAGTCGTGTCGGTGAAAAAGGTGAAGAAAACCTCCAGACCGGAAGGACTCTATGATCTGACCAGCCTTCAGCGGGATGCCAATCAGAGATATGGTTTCTCGGCAAAACAGACCCTGAACCTGATGCAGAGCCTTTATGAGCATCATAAAGTACTGACTTATCCAAGAACCGATTCGCGATATCTCACTGCCGATGTGGCGGAGACCCTGAAGGAGAGACTGGCGGCAGTAGCGGTTGGGCCTTACCGAAATTATGCCAATACACTGTTGAAGGGGCAGATTCGGACCAATAAGTCCTTTGTGGATGACAGAAAGGTGTCCGATCATCATGCCATTATTCCGACGGAGCAACCGGTAATTCTGGCCCGGTTATCTGTGGATGAACGGAAGATTTTTGATCTGGTGGTCCGGAGATTTCTGGCGGTACTTTATCCGCCATATGAATACGAGCAGACAACGGTGGAAATATCCTGCGGAGGCGAAACATTTACTGCCACAGGAAATGTGACGGTGAGCCCCGGATACCGCAGTGTCCTTACCGATGATGAGGCCGAGGCAGGCGGAACCATGCCATCCTGGACCAAAGGAGAGCAGGTGGGAGAACCGGTTTTGACCAAAACAGAAGGGAAGACAAAGCCGCCGGCCAGATTTACCGAGGGTACTTTGCTGCAGGCCATGGAGAATCCAGTCAAGTATATGCAGAAAAAAGATGCGAAGGCAGTTAAAACATTGCAGGAGACAGGGGGCCTCGGAACCGTAGCCACCAGGGCGGATATTATCGATAAATTATTCCGCACTTATTTAATTGAGAAAAAAGAAAATGATATTTATATCACCGGAAAAGCAAAACAGCTGCTGGAGCTGGTACCGGAAGATCTGAAAAAGCCGGAACTCACAGCTAGCTGGGAGATGAAGCTTTCCAACATCGCTTCCGGAAAGCTGAGACAGGATAAGTTCATGAAGGAAATCCGCACCTATGCTGAGGAACTGACGGGAGAAATTAAATCAGGAGACGGCACCTTCCGACACGATAATCTGACCAATAAACTGTGTCCGGTCTGCGGAAAACGGATGCTTTCGGTCAATGGAAAGCAGGGAAAAATGCTGGTGTGTCAGGACAGGGAATGTGGTCATAAGGAAAGAGTATCGAGATTGACCAATGCCCGCTGTCCGGTCTGCCACAAGAAAATGGAACTTATCGGACAGAAAGAGAATCAGAAATTTGTCTGTGTCTGCGGTCATAAAGAATCCATGAAGGCTTTTGAGGAGAGAAGAAAAAGAGAAGGTGCCGGTGTTTCCAAAAAAGATGTGGCAAATTATATAAAGAAAATGAAGAAAGAAGAAAACGAGCCGGTCAACAACAGTCTGGCCAATGCACTGGCCAATCTGAAGCTGGTATTGGTGCTCTTCTTTGGATTATTTGCGTTCCTGACCATGAAGTCTGATGCCTATGCGGCATTTCCGACAGACATGGAACAAAAACCGTTGGAAGCCCGTCCTGTGGATTACGGTACGGTAAATGTGTATAACGATGCAAATTTATCAGAGCAATGTGGACAGGTAGATGGAGGAAAGCTGAAGCTCACCGCACGCAAGGTCAGTGAAAAGGGAATTTTCGGAGAGTATACCAGCGGAGAGAATCAGGGAAGCGGCTGGTTTTCCCTCGAAACCTTCGTGGAAGATCCTTCTTACAAAAACGTGTACGCAACCACCCGTGACGGGATGTACGCCTATACCGACAGTAGCTTTGATGAAGTACAGGGAACCATCGGCAAATATACCGGTGTGATCGTGATCAGCAAAGAAGGGGGAAACAGACAGGTTATTTATGAGACAAAGGAAGGATATGCTATTGGTTGGATGACCGATGGAGCTTTTTCCAACTGCCTGCTTTACGACGGAAGAGAAAAACAGATTCTTTCTGATGGAATCTATCTGGCCCGTCCCGGTTATATGGATGACGAAAATGGCGGTGTCGCCATGAAAAATCAGACCGGACTTTCCGCGTACGAACCTTTTACGCTGGTGTTTACCCATGTGACCGGAGATAATTATTATGTGATGAATCAGGAGACCGGAAAATATCTGTCGGTTTCCTATTCCGATAAAGAGAGAACCTTCCAACTCTGTTGGAAAGATGCGGCAGATGAAAAAAATGGACAATTTCACTTATACCGCAATACCGGTTCCTTCAGTCTGCAGAGCACCCTGTGTCGTCTGTTTGTGAGTCAGGATGAAGACAAAAACATTATCCTTACCAAAGACCGACTGGGAGATGGAAGCAAATGGAGACTCAGTGCGGTGAAAAAGGTGCTGAATAAAAAAGAGCCTATGGTATTTACCCAGTATGATCCTCAGTGGTGCGCGACCCCTTATGGAGGCGGCGGCTGTATGGGTACAGCCGGCTGTGGTATTCTGGCAACGGTAAATGCCGTGTACGCGCTTTCCGGTCAGTATATGGATGTCATGGAGCTGGCGGATTACGCGGTGGAAAAAAATTATCGTATTGTCGGAAGCGGAACCGACGACGGAATATTTAAAGCCGCCTGTAAAAAATTCGGACGAAAATATAATTTTGCCTGGGATGGAAAAAGTGGAAGTATAGACCTTCTCAAAAAGAAATTGAAGGCGGGAGATGTGGCAACGGTTCACGTGCAGGGACATTATGTGACAATCGTGGATTACAATAAGAAGACAAAGAAATTCTTGTTACTGGATTCCAATTATCTCCCGAAGCGAGCCACCAGTGCCTTTGGAGACTGGATAACCATTGACCGCCTCTTATCCGGCAGTCTGGAGGTTCAGAGCTTTTATTTCTTTAAGCTGAGAGACCCCGTAGAGTAAATCTCGCAGGCATAGAAATCATGAGGTTGGACATGAAAAGAGTTGAAGAATTAAGAAAGGATCTGCAGAGGATTGACCATAAAAGTTATGGAATGTACAAGACTCTCGGAGGATCCTATGATTATGGAAAATATATTTTGCATATCGACCATGTGCAGGGAGACCCCTTCGCATCACCATCCCGGCTGCGGCTGGAAATCAGCCGGCGAAATCACGGATTCCCTTCGGAGTATTACGAAACAAAGGAGCGAAAGCTGTCTCTGGAGGATCAGGTTCTCCGGCGTTTTTCCGGCAGCCTTCGGAGGCTGGAAAAAGGAAACATGGGATCCGGAAAAAGCGGCAGAATCACCACCTGCCGTACAGGGCAGAAAGTGCTGGAACGTATTGCCGTCGTGTTTTCAGAAAACCGGATGGAACTTCGCTTTGAGATGGGATTTCCCGCAAGGGGGCGCACCATTCTGGCAAAAGAGATGGAACAGCTTTTGTTTGACATCCTGCCGAAGCTGGCCGAAAGCTGTTTGATTTATAAAAACTGGAATCAAAGTGCCAGAGAAAAACTGAACCGGGCCATAGAGCTGGCCGACGATCAGGCTGCGTTACGCGATGAGCTGGAGAAGAGAAAACTGGCTGCTTTTGTGGCAGATGGAGCAATTCTTCCGAGAGAAAGCGGGGTTTCCGATCTGCCGATGAAAAATGCCGTTGCCTTCCGGTCTCCGGAATCCATGAGGATTCAATTGACCCTGCCCCACAGAGGCAAAATAACCGGAATGGGAATTCCGGAGGGAATCACGGTGATTGTCGGTGGCGGTTATCACGGCAAATCTACATTGCTGAAGGCTCTGGAACAGGGGGTTTACAATCATGTGATCGGGGATGGCAGAGAGTATGTGGTCACCCGGGAAAATGCCATGAAAATCCGGGCGGAAGATGGAAGAAGTGTGCTTCACACAGATATATCGATGTTTATCAATCATTTGCCCAACGGTCAGGATACCAGAGATTTTTCCACGGAAAACGCCAGTGGAAGCACTTCTCAGGCGGCGAATCTGATCGAAGCGCTGGAATCTGGTTCCCGGCTGCTGCTTCTGGATGAGGACACCTCTGCCACAAACTTTATGATTCGTGATAAGGTGATGGCACAGTTGGTCTCCGATGAAAAGGAACCGATCACAACCCTTTTAAAACACATCCGCACGTTATATAAAAGGTTTGGAATTTCCTTTGTGATCGTTGTCGGCAGCTCCGGGGATTACCTGTCAGTGGCGGATCATGTGCTGCAGCTGGATCATTACGAAGTGAAAGATGTGACAGGCCAAGCGAAGGAAATCTGTATACAGGCAGGGATTGCAGAGCAATATGTTACAGATAACATTGCATTTCCTGCGTTTTCCAGAATATTAAAACCGGCGAAGGCAGGGCGAATGAAATGTAAAGCCATGGGAACCGACACGGTTCTTCTTGACCGGGAACCGGTAGATGTGAGATATTTAGAGCAGCTGGTGGATGATGGACAGACGATTGGTCTGACCTATCTGATGCAATGGATATTAACCAGTCAGAAACAAGATGAAAAAGTGACAGAACTCATAGAGCGGCTTTATACCCAGATTGAAAAAAATGGATTTCAATCTGTGGTGCCGCCAAACTATTCCTGCGGACAGCCGGTGCTTCCGCGGAAACAGGAATTATTTGCCTGTCTCAATCGGTATCGACAGGCAAAAATACAGGGGAGGTAAAATGATTTGAAAACAACAGCAGTAAGAATTCATGGTGTAAAAGATTTAAGAATGGATCAGTTTGAACTGCCGGAGATAAAAGAAGATGAAATTCTGGCAAAGGTTATGACAGACAGCCTGTGTCTGTCCACTTATAAGGTGGCACAAAAGGGCTCTGCCCATAAAAAACTGCCGGATCATCTGGATGAGACACCGATTATGATGGGCCATGAATTTTGTGGCGTGATTGAAAAAGTAGGAGACAAATGGAAGAATCAGTACAAACCGGGAGATAAATTCGTGGCACAGCCGAACCTGGGAAGAGCGGACACCTATTCACTGGGTTATTCCTTCCCTTACGTTGGCGGTGAATCTACATACAGTGTGATCATGAACGAAGCCATCGAAAAAGGCTGCCTCCTTCCGTATAAAGGAGATAGTTTCTTTGAAGCAGCCATGGCAGAACCACTTTCCTGCGTGGTTGCCGGATTTAAAGCGAATTTCCATCTGAGAGACCGGAATGATTACGACTATACCATGGGAATTAAAGAAGGCGGAAACATGGCCATTGTGGGCGGTACGGGACCGATGGGGTCTCTGGCAATCGACCTGGCCATCCACGGTGACCGCAGACCGGGCCTACTGGTAGTGGCAGGAAGAACAGGGGAGAAACTGAACCGGCTGAAAGAACTGTATACTGTGGAAGAAGCAGAAAAAAATGGCGTGAAGCTCATTTACTTTAACACCAGCGGTCTGGAAGACTTCAGCGAGTCAATGCGCGCATTTACCGATGGCAGCGGCTTCGATGATGTCTTTGTGATGGTGGCCGATCAGACGGTAGTTAATCAGAGTGAAAAGCTTCTCGGCTGGGATGGCTGCTTTAACTTCTTCGCAGGTCCGATTGATGCCGGATTCACCGCACCGATCAACTTCTATAACATCCACTACAATGCTACCCATTATGTGGGAACCAGCGGAAGCAACACCCAGGATATCATTGATGCCGTGAAGCTCATTGAAGATAAAGTGGTAAATGTGGGAAAAATCGCCACTCACATCATGGGTCTGGATTCGGTTTGTGATACGATTTTGAAGCTGCCATCGATTCCGGGCGGCAAAAAAATCTGTTATACCCATAAAAAATATCCACTCACCTCTGTAGATCAGGTGGGAGGAAACGCCGACAGCCAATTTGAACAGGAATTAAAACAGATCATTGAAA
>JALERO010000036.1 GCA_022764265.1 Eubacterium sp.
TTTAGGCGTAAATAAAAAATCAAACAGAAAGTTAGTTCGTTCCAGCAGAAAGATCAGTGAGTATGGTCTTCAGCTTCGCGAAAAACAGAAAGCAAAATTCATCTATGGTGTTTTAGAGAAACCTTTCAGAAACTACTATGCGCAGGCAGAAAGAATGAAAGGTCTTACAGGTCCTAACTTAATGGTACTGTTAGAGTCCAGACTGGACAATATCGTGTTCCGTATGGGATTTGCAAGAACAAGAAAAGAAGCAAGACAGATCGTTGGACACAAACACATTCTGGTTAATGGTAAGTGCGTTAACATCCCATCCTACAGAGTAAGTGCTGGTGATGTGATCGAAGTAAAAGAAAATAAAAAAACAATGCAGAGATACAAAGATATCGCTGAAGCAACAGATGGTATCTTAGTACCGGCATGGTTAGATGCTGATTTAGAAAGCTTCAAAGGAACAGTAAAAGAACTTCCTTCTCGTGACATGATTGATGTTCCGGTAAATGAAACACTGATCGTCGAGTTATATTCTAAATAATAAATGATTCTTCCAATTGAATGCCTGTAACTTTCAGGCATTCAATTGTGGTATTTGATGAATAGTCCAAAAGGAGGGTCCAATTCGTGTTTGAATTCGAAAAACCAAGAATTGAAATAGCAGAAATTTCAGAAGACAATAAATATGGTCGTTTTGTGGTGGAACCGTTAGAGAGAGGTTACGGCACAACTTTAGGTAACTCCTTAAGAAGAATCATGTTATCCTCATTACCGGGGGCAGCTGTCAGTGCAGTCAAGATCAAAGGTGTGCTGCATGAATTCAGTTCCATTCCTGGAGTGAAAGAAGATGTCACTGAAATAATAATGAACATTAAGGAACTGGCAATTAAGAATAACAGTTCTTCTAATGAACCAAAACGCGCTTTCATTGAATTCAGTGGTGAGGGCGTAGTAACAGCAGCAGATATTCAGGTTGACAGTGATATTGAGATTATTAACCCTGATTTGGTGATCGCAACATTAAGTGGTGGAGCAGACAGCCATTTCGAGGCAGAGCTGACAATCACAAAAGGACGTGGATATGTTGGCGCTGACAAAAATAAAACAGAAGATCAGTCCATTGACGTAATCGCAGTGGATTCAATCTATACACCGGTTGAGAGAGTAAATTTAACAGTACAGAATACCCGTGTCGGACAGATCACTGACTTTGACAAACTGACACTGGATGTATTTACCAACGGAACACTGGCACCGGACGAGGCAGTCAGCCTTGCAGCCAAAGTGCTCAGTGAACATCTGAACCTGTTCATCGATTTGTCTGAAAATGCAAAGGTTGCTGAGGTTATGGTAGAAACCGCTCAGGATCCGGTTGACAAAGTTTTAGAGATGAATATTGATGAGCTGGAATTATCTGTTCGTTCTTACAACTGTCTGAAGAGAGCAGGTATCAATACTGTTGAAGAACTTACCAACAAGACACCGGAAGATATGATGAAAGTTCGTAACTTGGGTCGCAAATCTTTAGAGGAAGTACTGGCCAAATTAAAAGAATTAGGTCTTTCCCTGAACTCAAGTGAAGAATAAATAAAGTAATATTATAGACCCGCTTAGGCTGAAGGTATAGTAAGCATGGCGAAAAATGAACAGGAGGTCCATAGCAATGGCAAAATACAGAAAATTAGGAAGAACATCCAACCAGAGAAAAGCATTATTACGTAACCAGGTTACACAGCTGATCTACCACGGAAAGATCCGTACAACAGAAGCAAAGGCAAAAGAAATCCGTAAGATCGCTGAAGGCTTAATCGCTCTTGGTGTAAAAGAAAAAGATAACTTCGAAGTTGTTAAAGTTGAAGCAAAAGTTGCAAGAAAAGACAAAGACGGCAAGAGAGTAAAAGAAGTTGTAGATGGCAAGAAGGTTACTGTATATGATACAGTTGAAAAAGAAATCAAAAAAGACCTTCCATCCAGACTTCATGCAAGACGTCAGATGTTAAAAGTTTTATATCCTGTAACAGAAGTTCCTGCTGAAGGAAAAGGAAGAAAAGCAAACACAAAGAAAATTGATCTTGCACAGAAGATTTTTGATGAGTACGCTCCAAAATATGCTGGACGTAACGGTGGTTACACAAGAATCATCAAAGTTGGACAGCGTAAAGGTGATGCAGCTTTAGAAGTAATCATCGAATTAGTTTAACATTTAAGCCTCGCGGCAAGTACGCCGGTGGCGTACTTGAATAAATATTGCAGAATGCAGACGGTCTTTTGGACCAATATGATGATATGCATAATGAAAGAGACTGTTTTACAGTCTCTTT
Organism: Eubacterium sp.; assembly: GCA_022764265.1. Taxonomy (GTDB): domain Bacteria; phylum Bacillota; class Clostridia; order Lachnospirales; family Lachnospiraceae; genus Anaerobutyricum. The sequence goes on from JALERO010000036.1 coordinate 2,313, forward strand.
TTTTCGTAGAAAACTTTGTCTTGCGAAACGCTTTGTTTCGTATATAAGAAAGAATTTAAAATGAATTTTATTGAAGCATTAAATGTAATTTTCAAATATAAAACCTATTCAGAGAATCAGGAGACACCGGAAGAAAAAACAGTGCTGAAGGACGTTTCCTTTTCCATAAATCAAGGGGATTTTGTCGGAATTCTCGGCCACAATGGCTCCGGCAAATCGACTTTGGCCCGGCATCTGACCGCTTTGCTGAAGCCCTCAGGTGGAGCCGTTTATATTAAGGGAATGGATACTTCCAATCCAAAAGAAACCATAGCCATCCGTAAAACAGCGGGTATTGTTTTTCAGAATCCGGATAATCAGATTATAGGAAATATTGTAGAGGAGGATGTGGCTTTTGGACCGGAGAATCTGGGCGTGCCAACAGAAGAGATCTGGGAAAGAATTGCCATGGCTCTGGAAGCAACGGGAATGACCGCATACCGGGAATCCTCTCCGGGAGCCTTATCCGGCGGACAGAAACAGAAAGTTGCCATTTCCGGGATTCTTGCCATGGAGCCGGAGTGCATTGTCCTTGATGAGCCAACAGCCATGCTGGATCCCAGTGGACGGCGAGAAGTATTGGAAGCCATTCATCGTCTGAATAAAGAAAAAAATATTACAATCATCTATATCACCCATCATATCGATGAGGTGGAGAACGCCGATTATTTGTATGTGATGAATCAGGGAGAACTTGTACTCCAGGGAACACCGGATGAGATTTGGAAAGAATCTGAGACATCAGAAAAACTGGAGCAATATGGTATTCCGTTACCCTTTGATAAAAAGCTGATACAGCTTCTGCGAAATGGCGGAATGAAGATACCGGACGATATCAGGTCGGAGCAAATGCTTCTTGATTATCTAACGGACAAACTGGAAATAGACTGATGGGAGCAGATTATGGAAATTGTTTTGGAAAATATCAGTTATAAATATAAAGACCAGTGGCAGAGTGAAGAACGATATGCACTGGAAAATATTAATCTGACCCTGCAAAAAGGCGAATATGTGGCGATCATCGGGCGAACCGGATCAGGCAAATCCACTCTGTTACAGCATTTGAACGGATTACTTCAGGCAACTTCCGGCAATTATTATTTTGAGGGAGAGGAAGTATATCAGAAAGCGTTTTCCATGAAAACACTTCGGCAGAAGGTTGCCTTATGTTTTCAATATCCGGAATATCAACTATTTGAAGAAACGGTTTTAAAGGATATTTGTTTTGGCCCGAAGAATCTGGGATTATCTGAAGAGGAGTGCAGAGAAAAAGCCCGCAGGGCAATGGAACTGGTGGGACTTTCCAAAGAGCTGGAAACGGTATCTCCATTTTCATTATCCGGAGGTCAGAAAAGAAGAGTAGCTCTGGCAGGCATTCTTGCCATGGAGCCGGAATATCTGATTTTAGATGAGCCGGCAGCGGGATTGGATACGGAAGGAAAAGAAAATTTATTTTCCCTTTTAAAACAACTCAACGAAGAAAAGAACATCACGATTATTCTGGTTTCCCACGATATGAATGATGTGGCAGCCCATGCAAAACGGGTGCTTGTCATGTCAGAAGGACATCTGGTCATGGATGACAGCACAGAAAATGTATTTTGCAGGGAGAAGGAGCTTAGGGAAATCGGATTGGATATTCCACAACCGTTGGGATTTTACAATAAATTAATTGCCGGCATCTTTAATGGGCATGAAAAACAAATGGATATTTATAAGGAAACAAAGAAAAATGTACCGATGACCGTGGAAGCACTGGCAAGATGGATTATTTCTCAAAAGAAAGAATTGGCTAACCAGACAGAAGCAGAGAGTAATTCGGAGGAAGACAGATGATTCGTGAAATGACATTGGGACAATATTATAAAACAGACTCCGTCCTTCATATACTGGATCCGCGGGTGAAGCTGGCAGGTACGATGATCTTTGTCATATCCTTATTTTTGCCGAAATCGATTCCGTCCTTAATTTTAGCAACGTTTTTTCTGGCGGTGATAATCCGGGTGTCAAAGGTACCCTTTGCCATGGTGCGCCGGGGAATCAGACCATTACTGTTTATCATATGCTTTTCCGCTGTCGTAAATTTATTTTGTACAAAGGGGCATATTCTGGTACAGCTTGGACCGCTGGATATCACCAGAGAGGGAATCATTCTTTCTGCGTATCTGGTCATCCGCCTGGTCTATCTGATCATGGGATCCTCGATCATGACCTTTACTACGACACCGAACCAGCTGACCGATGGACTGGATAAAGCATTACATTTTCTGAACCGATTTGGGATTCCGGTTCACGAGCTGGCCATGATGATGTCCATTGCCCTTCGTTTCATTCCGATTCTCACAGAAGAGCTGGACAAGATCATGAAAGCACAAATGTCAAGAGGCGCTGATTTCGAAAGCGGAAATATTTTTCAAAAGGCAAAAAAGCTCTTGCCGCTCCTGGTACCCCTTTTCATTTCCGCTATTCGGCGGGCATCCGATCTGGCGTTAGCCATGGACGCGAGATGCTATAATGGCGGTAAGGGCAGGACAAAACTGAAGCCGCTTGTCTATGAAAGAAGAGATTATGTGGCTTATGGAATTCTTCTGCTTTATCTGGTCGCAATGATAATCTGCAGCTTTGCGATTGGCAAATTCATTTAAGCGTTATATTTAAGTAGCCCAGAAGAATTGTCAGTATAACGTAAAGGATATTTAATATGAAGAGATATAAACTAATTGTTGCTTATGATGGTACCAATTATTGCGGCTGGCAGGTTCAGCCGGAAGCAATCACCATTGAAGGCGTGCTAAATGAAACGCTGAGCAAGGTTTTAAAAGAAAAAATCCAGGTCATTGGTGCCAGTCGAACCGATGCCGGGGTACACGCCTATGGAAATGTGGCGGTTTTCGATTCTGAAACACCGATTCCGGGCGATAAATTGATGTTTGCCCTCAATCCCTATCTGCCGGAAGATGTGCGAATCGTAGATTCCTGTCAGGTGCCAGATGATTTTCATCCAAGATACTGTGATACCCGAAAAACCTACGAATATCACATTCAAAACGGGAAGGTATTGTTTCCAACCCAGCGATTGTACAGTCACTGGGTTACTAAGCCCCTGGATGTGGAAGCTATGAACCGCGCCGGTCAGTATCTGGTGGGAACTCACGATTTCAAGAGCTTCTGCTCTGCCAAAACCCAGGTGCAGACCACCGTACGAACCGTCTGCGATGTACATGTGGAGGAAGTACCTGCATCATCAGGTGAGAATGTGGATAATCGCAGGGAGATCATCATCCGTGTGGAAGGAGAAGGGTTCCTGTATAATATGGTAAGAATTATCAGCGGAACTCTGATTAAAGTTGGATTACATGCCTACCCGCCGGAATATGTGAAAACCGTGCTGGAAAGCTGTGACAGAACGCTGGCTGGAGAGACTGTCCCGGCAAAAGGACTATTTCTGAAAAAAATTGAATATCTGTAGATTATTTGTGTAAAATTCACAGTAGAAATTCGTTGACACGCGAGGACGAGTGTTATATAATAGTTAACTGTGGTATGTAAATAAAGTGTGTCTCAAAGCCCCGGGATACATTTTTTTCATAAACCTGCCAAGGCAGGACAGATATGGTGGAGGGTCCGGACAGCCAGGAAGCCATGTCACAACAGTAAGAAAGAAAACGTATTTAAAATTTAACAGGAGGAGAACAACTCATGAAAAGTTTTATGGCTAGCCCATCTACAATTACAAGAGAATGGTATGTAGTTGATGCTACAGGACATACATTAGGACGTTTAGCATCCGAAGTTGCTAAAGTTTTAAGAGGAAAAAATAAACCGATCTTCACACCTCACATGGATTGTGGTGATTACGTAATCATCGTAAACGCTGACAAGATCAAAGTAACAGGTAAGAAGATGGATCAGAAGATTTACTACCATCACAGCGACTATGTTGGTGGAATGAAAGAAACCACATTAAAAGAAAAAATGGCAAAGAAACCAGAACAAGTTGTTGAACTTGCCGTAAAAGGTATGCTTCCGAAAGGACCTCTTGGAAGACAGATGTACAAAAAACTTTATGTATATGCTGGACCTGATCACAAACATGCTGCACAGCAGCCAAAAGAATTAGAAATCAAGTATTAATTTAAGGAGGAAAAGTAAGTGGCTACTACAAGATATTACGGAACTGGTAGAAGAAAAAGCAGTGTTGCAAGAGTATACTTAGTACCAGGAACAGGTAAAGTAACAATCAATAAAAAAGACATGGATGAATACTTTGGTTTTGACACATTAAAAGTAATCGCTCGTCAGCCATTGGAATTAACATCCACAGCAGATAAATTTGATGTATTAGTTAACGTTCACGGTGGTGGATACACAGGACAGGCTGGTGCCATCAGACACGGTATCGCAAGAGCTTTACTGGAA
>JALERO010000057.1 GCA_022764265.1 Eubacterium sp.
ACAGTAGGCAAATACGTTGACGAAGTAGCAAAAGCGAACGGCGCTAAGATCACAATCAAAGGATTTGTTCGTATGGAAACAGGCGAAGGAATTGAGAAAAAACAGGATGATTTCGCTGCTGAGGTAGCTGCTCAGATGGGAATGTAAGCGCATTTGTGAAGTATGAAAATCAGGTGTGATCCGAATAGATCACACCTGCCCCTGAAATTTTTATTCATTAAAAAGAAAAAGATGGCTAACAACAACCATCTTTTCTCCGTTCCATGTTATAATGGAACTATGCTCAAACAAGATTATTATAATGACTTTTTTGATATTGGTCAACAAAAAATCAACTTCAGTTTCTTCGAATTGAGTTTACCCGATGACGATCCAGTCTATACCCTGAAAAAAGTGATGCTGAAACGCCAGACACGCTCAATCCAGACGGAAGGACACTTTGGGGACATTAAGGAAAACGAGGATTTCCGGCGGTTCAACTATCGGTCAGCGGAAAAAGTATATAAAGAGTTTATGTTGTATGCAATCGGCAGAAACATCATGAAATACCATCGGTTCCTACATCATGAAATCGAAAAATATGAAGGAAAAAAGGAGCACTTCTTAAAATCCAAACAAGGGGAATCTGCGCCCTAAAACTAGAATGCTTTTTTTAGGATCTCCCTAAATTACGTTTTCAGGACAGTCCCTAAAAAATATCATATCTTAGTGTTGAATCACTGTCCTGCCTGAGCAAGTCTTTCCTGCTCCGCTTTCTTTCGATCCAGTTCTTCTATGTAATCTTTATAATTATCTAATGTAATCTTCCCAATCTCATCATCAGGAAGAATGTCTCTATCATAATATCTGCGGAAAGAAGCCCGTATATAAATGAGCATTGCCACTTCAGAAATCTCTTTATAATTATCGATAACCTGATCAAACTCCATATTTTTAAGACCATGATAAAGATTTGTAAAACATTCATCTTCAAAATGCAAGGATGCCAATGTCTGTTCCACCATCCATTCATCATTCTTAAACAGGGAAAGGTATCCAAACAGATACATTAACTGACGGAAACCACTGGCGAAATCATTCAGCTGGAAAGTGGAGAAGAACTGATCGAAACAAATCTTTGTCCGATAAAAGCTCTCAACCAGAAGACGGCGAATTGAAATCTCCTTATATGGTCCCGGAAGCTGAATCTTATCCAGATGAACTTCTGTTAGTGTGAACATCTCGATAAATCTTGCAAGTGTTACTTTACATGCATGGTACTCTGAATAAGCATTCATCCACATAAACATCTTGTCCTGCTCTTCATAAGGACAATTGATAAAGTCATAGAAATGGGTAAATTCATGGAATAAAATGAACTTGGCATAATTATCACTGTAAAGATGCATATTCTTATTCAGGTGAAGAATATACTTGCCTTCCATCAGCTCCAGCAAATTAAAGCAACCTTCTACATACTTATCTGTGTCATACTTAACGGCAGAAATCTTCACGTCGCTGTCAATATTATATTTTCTCTTGTACTCTTCCCAAAGAAGATTAATCTGCCTCAGATTCATAAGCATTCCTCTCACATTCAAGAAATCTATAATTATTTATAATTATACAGCGAAAAGAAAAAAAATACAATAAAAATAAGAAAATTTTTTGAGAAGATGGCGAAGGATTGACTTTCTTTTTCAGATTGATTATCATGGAAGAAATTAATCTGAAACCATCAAATAAAAAGGAGGATTACTCATGGTACGCAAAGCAATTATTACAGAAGTAGAAGGTCTGGCAGGAGGAAAGGGTCCGGCAATTGTTCATCATATTGTTCCAAAAGAAGATCTTTATGGACATGGAAGATTATATGCAAAGGTTGTCTTAAAGCCGCATTCAACGGTTGGCTGGCATAAACATGTGGGAGAAACAGAACCATATTATGTTCTGGAAGGATCAGGAATTTTCATTGATAATGATGGAAGTCGTAATCCGGTTGGTCCGGGAGATGTATGTACTATATTACCGGGACAATGTCATTCCATGGAGAATACTTCTGATACCGATGATCTTGTATTTATGGCATTGATTCATAACGCATAATAATATCCGGTTCATAGCTGGGGTTAATTCAAGAACGCCTCGGCGTTCTTGCTGATAAACCAGATTATGAGCCGGATTTTTCGTTAATAATCAATCTGTTTGTAATAAAAGAACATCTGTGCAAACAAAGCGCCTTCTTCGAGATCTTTCTCACTGACCCAGTCGCCAAAGGAACTGGTTCGTCGTTTGGGAAGGTAATGTGGATCCAGAAGCAGGAATTTATTTTTCTTTTTATCATAGTCGACAATGGCAACATAATGTCCCGGGACGTAGGCAATTGCAGTATCCCCTTTATTCAGTTTATCTTTTAACTGTTTCAGGGATTCTCCGCTGCCGTCATACCGAAAACCATATTTATATCCGAACTTGCTGGCGGCCGCCTTAAAAAATCCACTGTCAGTACCATATCCTTCAATACGATAATATTTTTCCACCGCATAATCAGCCAGAAGATCCGGATTGACATAGTGTCCGGTCAATGAGTAAATGGCATTCATTGTAGAAAAAATTCCGCAGGCAGAAGTACAATAATTATTGGTAGAAGGGTCTTCATTTTTGCCTCGGCCATAATGGGTGGAAGCCCATTCCGGATCAAATTGAACAAATACCCTTAAAGAAGATTTGCTCACAGCCTTGTTGGTACGATTGAGACGCCAGTATATGTTTTTGCCGTTGGTAAAGGAGAGAAGCCCGGCATCGTTTGTTCCCAGATAGCGATTGGTAACCGAATCCTGAATGCCGTAATAATTTCCCTTTCGAATCAGGTGAAAGGTTCCCGCATCCTGTTCAGAACCCCAGATGATCTCATTTTCATTGGATTCAAATAACTGGTCAGCGAGCAGATACTTTCCGGTATCAGTACGATAAATCTGGTAGTTTTTATTCCCGAGAAACTTTATTTTACAGGAAATTCTGTGATTGGAGAAAGAATTAGAATCATCCATTGAATTCAGGATAGAAATTCCATTGACATCCTGACAATATCGAAGCTGATAAGTTCCGTTGGCCACAATCTGTTTTTCTGTCCCGTCATAAACCAGACAATCGTAGGTAAATTCTTCTTTGGTGACCCATCCGGTTCCCATTCCGGACTTGGTTTTGTATTCAACCTGATACCAGGAACCAGCCGAATCAATCACTGTGATTCCGGAAAAAGAGGGTAAATATGTTTTTAAATCCTCTCCGTCATTGGAATAATACACAGGAATATCATTTCTAACCATCGCATAAATATTGCCGGTATTGATTTTATATCCATGTTCAAATGCAAAAAGCTGACCCGGGAATAAAAAGAAACCGACAAGGATGGAAAATAGTAATAAAATATTTTTTTTCAAAAAAATCCTCCGTTCTTAATTACAAACAAAATCAAACTATATTAATAATACCAAAAAAATTATTGCTGTCGAATAACGAACGCAATCATTTTGTCATTATAGCATATTCTGTCGAATTTGGGAAGATAAGACCGAAGGATTGTTCATTTTAGAGAATTATGTTATAATATTACCACATAAAAATGAACAAAACAGACAAAGATAAAGAGGTATTTTTTAATGGAACAAAAAGAAAAAGTATTTACTCCGGTTGAGAATCTGTTTCGGACATCTTTTGGAGAGAAAGTAAAAGACCGAATTTTTCATGAAGTCACTAATAAAGAAATTATAGAAACATTAAGAAAACAATCAGATCCTTTTCGGAATCTGATGGCATATTATAAATGTGCGCTGATGGAAATTGAGACAAAGTTCCGGGTTCTGAATGAAGAGTTCTCCCTTGAGCATGACCGAAATCCGATTGAGGCCATTAAGACAAGATTAAAAAGTCCTGACAGCATCATTGAGAAAATGCATCGGAAAAATATTTCCTTTTCGATGGAAGCCATTGAGAATAATCTATTTGATATCGCGGGTATTCGGGTGATCTGTTCTTTTCCGGATGATATTTATTTCCTTGCAGATTGTTTGTTGGAGCAGGATGATGTATTTCTGGTTGAGAAAAAGGATTATATCGCCAATCCAAAACCGAACGGGTATCGCAGTCTTCACCTGATTGTGGAAACACCGATTTTCCTGGAGCATAATAAGAAGATGATGAAGGTGGAAGTACAGCTTCGTACCATGGCAATGGATTTCTGGGCCAGTCTGGAACATAAATTAAAATATAAAAAAGACATTGAATTTGAACAGCTGACACAGGATCTCAAGGAATGTGCCGATGCCAGTGCGGAACTTGATCTTAAAATGAATCATATCAGAAAGCAGATTGAACAATTACAGGGAAATGATAATTAAACAATTCTCTTTTTGATTTGAATAGAAAAGAGTTGTACTGGAATAATTAAGGAAGAAAAGACATATGAAGTTATATATGACGGAGGTTATATTATGCTTTATATGTCTTTTTTAATTGGTCTGCTTTTTATCTGTAAAGGAGGAGACTGGTTTGTGGATGCATCCACTTATATTGCCAGAGCCTTTGGAATCCCAAAATATATCATTGGGGCAACCATTGTCAGTTTCGCTACAACCATGCCTGAAATGATTGTTTCTGTTGCTGCTGCATTAAAAGGGAGTTCAGTTATGGCAATCGGCAATGCGGTGGGATCTGTTTCTGCCAACACCGGAATTATTCTGGGAATCAGTCTGATCTGTCTTCCGGCAGCAATCCGAAGAGAAGAGTATCTTATGAAGAACTTGCTATATTTAGGCTGTCTTGTTATGTTGCTGATCAGTTTTCAGGATAACATTTTCAGTCCGTCAGACAGTATCTTGTTGATTCTGTCAGGCATCTTGTTTTTGAGCATGAATGTAAAAAATGCAGTAAAAACCCGAAAGGAAAAAGAGCAGAAAAGAATCGTAAAAAAGGAACTTACAAAAAATCTCATTTATTTTGTGCTGGGGGCAGCAGCAATTGTGGCAGGTTCCCATTTGCTGATTCAGTCAGCCTGTGAAATTGCTAAACAATTACATATTTCGGAAGATATTATTTCCGTCACGATTCTTGCCATGGGAACTTCGTTGCCGGAATTTGTTACAACGATCACTGCCATAATAAAAAAAGAATCTGCCTTATCTGTGGGAAATATTGTAGGAGCAAATGTCATTGATACTGCTTTTATTCTTCCGGTATGTACCTTGATTACCGGAGAGCATTTATCCGTCGGTACTCAGATGAAATTAATTGATCTGCCCATCTGTCTGATTCTGTCGGCGATTGCACTTTTACCGATGCTGTTCCGGCAGAAAATCGGACGGCAGGATGGTATTATTGTACTATTGATATATATTGCCTATTTTGTGTCTATTACAGGCTTGATCTGATTAAGATTATTGTAACTATTGAAAATTCCGGTCATACAGGAGTGCTCCGTTTAAAACCACCAGAACAGATCCTGCATTATGGACCAGTGCTCCGGTGACCGGATTGAGCACTCCAAGCACAGAGAGTGTAACCGCCACTGCGTTAATACCCATGGAAACAGTGATATTCCCTTTTATGGTTCGCAAAGTGGAGCGGGAAAGTCGCTTCAGATAAGGAATTTTGGAAATATCATCACTCATCAGAGCAATATCGGCAGCTTCTACAGCAATGTCACTGCCCATGCTTCCCATAGCTACTCCCACATCGGCAGTTTTTAAGGCAGGCGCGTCATTTACTCCGTCACCGATCATGCACACTGCTTTACCCTCTTTCTGAAGAGAAATAATGCTTGATACTTTTTCTTCAGGAAGAAGTTCGGCTTTCACACAAGTGATTCCTGCCAGAGATGCAAAATACCTGGCAGTTTTTTTATTGTCACCTGTTAAGAGAACAATTTCTGTTTCTGTCGTTTTAAGTTGCTTTACCATGTCACTGGCGTCGGGCCGCAACACGTCGGAGAGTGCGATGATACCAATACACGTTCCGTTTACTGCAGTCAGAATGGATACCTTCCCTTGGGATTGGAGAGACTCCAGCTTCATAAGAACAGCATCCGGAATCACTACATCCTGCTCTCGTAGATATTTTTCATTTCCACATAATATATTTTTTTCTCCTATATGGGCTTCAATCCCTTTTCCGGCCTTCATTATAAAGCTATTGGCTTCCAGAAGGGCAAGCTTTTCTTTTTTTGCATAAGTCACAATTGCTTTTCCTAAAGGGTGCTCACTTTTTGTCTCGGCAGAGGCTGTCAAAATCAGCAATTCATTTTCGCTCACAGAATCATGAAAAGAAATCACATCACAAACCTCAGGTTTTCCGTATGTTAAAGTTCCGGTCTTATCAAAGGCTATAGTATCCACTTTCCCCATTTTTTCCAATGCTTCTCCGGATTTGATAATCACACCGTGTTTAGTAGCCTGACCAATCGCGGCCATAATGGAAACCGGTGTGGCAAGAGCAAGGGCACACGGACAAAATACTACAAGAACCGTTACACCGCGGTTTAAAGCAATCATAATATCATATCCCAATCCCAGGTTTACAAAGAAGCCGGCAATTGCGATAAACAGCGCAATCGGTACAAGCCAAACAGACCATTGATCTGCGACCCGCTGCATAGGCGCCTTCTTTTCTTCCGCTTCCTCTACCATGCGGATTAATTTTTGAAGGGAAGAATTTTCGCCAACCCCGGTGGCTTCGATATCAATGGTTCCATGGCAATTCAAGGTTCCACAGAAAACCTCCCCGCCCTTTTCTTTATCGACCGGAAGGGATTCGCCGGTAATGATTGATTGATCGATGGATGAGCATCCATCTAAAATGATGCCATCGACGGGTATTTTTTCTCCTGGGAGCACCCGGAGAATATCATGAATTTGAATTTGTTCGGCGGGAATCATTTTCTCTACATATTTTTGTCCGCTGCCAATGCCTTGATTCGAAGCATCTTGTCGTGGTATAAGCTTTCTCCCCTCCGTAGGGGTAAGGGCAATCAGCTTTTTCAACCCTTTTTGGGCCCGGGCTACGGTCATGTCTTCCAGAATTGCTCCGATCGCCATGATAAATGCCACTTCACCTGCCGCAAATATTTCACCGATCATCAGAGAGGCAATCATGGCAATGGAGATCAATAAGGCAGAAGAGATCCATTTCTGATAAAATAAGCGGGTCAGCGCCAGATAGAGCATCGGAATTCCCGATATGATCATTGTAACCCATGCCGGGTCAAAGGGCAGATTCCAGTGGAAGAGCATTGCCCCCAGACTGAGAAGCAAAAAGATACCGGCTACTATGGTCATTGGAAGCCCTGCAAGAAAGTCATTTATCTTTTTCATAATCATTGCTCCTTTCTTTGACTTTCAACAATATTTGAGTTATATTATTTCTATAAGATACAGTTAATAAGATAACAAACATTATGTACGGTTATATTTTAAAAACAGATAATAAGAAATACAAGAACCAAAACCATGTATTTGTATTTTACCGAACATATCAGACGATTTGTTTTGTCTTACTAATGCAGGACGCCCATCTCGGAGCAAGAACGCCAAGGTGTTCTTGAAAAATATTTAAGGTTGTAAGCGGAGGAATTATGGACAGAAGACAGCAGAAAACCAGAAAGGCAATTTTTGATGCCTTTAATGCCCTTTTGGAACAGAAAAAATACAGTGCGATCACAGTACAGGAAATCATTGATCAGGCAAACATTGGAAGGAGTACCTTTTATGCACATTTTGAGACGAAAGACCATCTGTTGAAAGCCATGTGTACAGATATTTTTGAACATGTGTTTTCAGAAACTTTACTGACAGAGAAAACTCACGATTTTTCCGAAGGTAATCGTGGGATGGAAGAACGTCTGACCCATTTGCTGTATCATTTAAAGGACAATCGTACAAATATCAGGGGAATTTTTGCCTGCGAGAGCGGAGAATTGTTTATGGACTATTTTAAAGAATACCTGAGAACCTTATTTGATCAGTATATGGATTGTTTTGATCAAAATGTTCCAAAAGATTTCGTTTTAAATCATCTGGCAGGAAGCTTTGCAGAGGCTGTCAGATGGTGGATGAAAAATCATATGGAGCCGGAACCGGAAATCGTTGCAGGATATTACATACATCTGATATAATTTTGTCATTTATTGAAATTATTATAACAAATTAATACAAAAGACTGTTTTTTATTGAATGTTGCATGAAAAATTGTTATCATATTACCAGAAGGATTTTATAGTAAAATAAGATGTAATGATTGTAAAGGAAGATATAATATGCTACCTCAGAAAAAGATTTTAGTTGTAGAGGATAATTTGCTTAATCGAGAAATGCTTGTTGATATTCTTGCAGATTACTATTTGGTTCTGGAAGCGGGAAATGGACAGGAAGCTCTTGAAATTCTCAAAGAACATCAGGATGATATTGCATTAATTCTGCTTGATATTGTCATGCCGGTGATGGATGGCTTTACTTTTCTGGATTCTATAAAAAAAGATTCTGAATTAAGTTTGATTCCCGTAATTGTAATGACCCAAAGCGAAAATGAAAATGATGAAGTGGCCGCTTTGACCCATGGAGCTACAGACTTTGTTCCAAAACCTTATCGTGCCCAGGTTATCCTCCACCGGGTTGCAAGTATCATCAAGCTTCGTGAAACTGCAGCGATGGTAAACCAGTTTAAATATGACCGTCTCACCGGTCTCTACAGCAGAGAGTTTTTTTATCAGCAGGTACAGAAATGTCTCTGGGACAATCCGGATAAGGAATATGATCTTGTCTGTTCCAATATTGAGAATTTCAAGCTTTATAATGATGCCTTTGGTGTTCCTGCAGGGGATCGTCTGCTTAAGGATATTGCCGATGTTTTCCAAAAAGAGGTAGGGGAAAGTGGAATATGTGGTCGTTTTGATGCTGACAGATTTATCTGTCTTCAGAATCGAACAGATGAAAATAAAGATTGGGATCTTCTTATAAAAAAATATCAGGAAGCCCCCCTTGATAATATGAAGAATGTTGTCATGAAATGGGGAATCTATGAGATAAAGGATCGAACTGTTCCGGTGGAACAGATGTGTGACCGGGCATTGCTGGCGGTGAACAGTATCAAAGGACAGTATAATAATTATTTCGCAGTGTATGATGACAGTCTCCGCAGTAAGTTATTGCGCGAGCAGGCTATCACTAATGTTATGGAAACTGCGTTGGATGAAGAGCAGTTTTCGATTCATTTTCAGCCAAAATATAATCTGAAGGATGACAGTATGGCAGGTTCCGAGGCATTGGTTCGGTGGATTCATCCGCAGATGGGATTTTTGTCGCCTGGTGAATTTATTCCTCTTTTCGAAAAAAATGGATTTATTACCCGCATGGATCACTATGTCTGGGAAAAAACCTGTTCTTACCTCAAGAACTGGAAAGAAAAAGGATATCCGATTCTGCCTGTTTCTGTAAATGTATCCCGGGCAGACGTGTATCAGCCCGACTTACCGGAAACCTTATATAATATTGTGAAAAAATATGATTTGAATCCCTCTTACCTGCATCTGGAGATTACAGAAAGTTCATATATGGAAGATCCGGAGCAGCTTATTTCAACCGTTGAAAAATTACGGAAATTGGGTTTCATTATAGAGATGGATGATTTTGGAAGTGGATATTCTTCTCTTAATATGTTAAATCAGATGAAACTGGATATTTTGAAGCTGGATATGAAGTTTATTCAAAGTGAAACCGCCAAACCACTTGATAAGGGAATCTTAAAATTTATTGTGGAGCTGGCTCGTTGGATGAATCTCAGTGTTGTGGCCGAGGGTGTGGAAACCCGTGCGCAGTTGGAACGTTTAAGAATTCTAGGATGCGATTATGTACAGGGATACTTCTTTTCAAGACCGTTACCTGCCGAAGAATTTGAAGAATTACTGAAACTTCAGCCAAATCGTCCTTTACCTGATTTAATAAAAACATCCCGTTATGAATCTGCTGTTCCACAACTTTTAATTATAGACGAAGACGAGAAATATAAGGAAAAAGTCCAAGACATTTTTAATGGGATTTATCAGGTTGAGAAAGCCTCAGATCCGGATACCGCACTGAAATATATGGAACAAAGTGATACTCCTATATCTCTTGTGATGTTGAGTGTGTCTCTGCCTGAAGATGGTGCAGCTCGTTTTATGAGAATAATAAGACAAAACCCTACCTTATGGAGAATTCCGGTTCTTGCAATTATCCCATCAAATCAGCCGGTAGGAGAAAGTGTATGGGATCTCGATACGGATGATTTTCTCTGTAAACGTCATCCTCTGCCGGATTTAAAACGAAGAGTGGAGCATTTGCTGGGCATGGCAACCTATTATGAAAGAGAACGAATTCTACAGGATGAGGCATCCAGAGATTATCTGACAGGCTTACTGAACAGACGAGGATTTTATACATCCATCGATGCCCTTCGACAAAGTGATCTGCCGTTGGCCTTATATCTCTTTGATCTGGATAACCTGAAGAAAGTCAATGATCAATATGGACATGAAGCCGGAGATGCAATGCTGCGTTATTTCAGTGAGGTGCTTCAGCAAAATACCCGAAAAGGGGATATTTTATGTCGTTATGGTGGCGATGAATTTATGGTAATTCTGCGATGTATCAATTCTGATGAAGTGGTATTAAAAAAAGGTCAAAAAATCTGCAAAGATTTCAACCAATATCAGTTTGAAGATGGATCCCGTGCATCCTGCTCCGGTGGAATCGTCATGTGCGGAGATGATCAGAAACCGACATCAGAGCATATTGAAAGAGCGGATAAATCTCTGTATAAAGCAAAAAGAGAGAAAAAAGGCAACTGCTGCATGTGGAAAAAATAGAAAAACAACTGCGTGACATTGGTTGACTTTTCCATTGGAATAGAATAACATAAAGCGGAAATGAAAATGAAAAAGAGGTGATATGATATGACAATGGAAGTTTTCAAGGGTTTGATGATTCCCTTTCTCGGGACTACCCTTGGGTCAGCCTGTGTCTTTGTGATGAAAGATAAAATGAACGAGCTGGTACAGCGGGCGCTGACCGGATTTGCTGCAGGTGTAATGGTTGCGGCCTCCATATGGAGTCTTCTGATTCCGGCTATGGAGCAATCAGAAGAAATGGGATCTTTTGCTTTTGTTCCGGCTGCTGTCGGTTTTCTGGCCGGAATCTTTTTCCTTCTTCTGCTGGATGAGATCATACCTCATTTGCACATGAATAGTGAACAGGCAGAGGGACCCAAAAGTAATCTGAAGAAATCAACCATGCTTGTTCTTGCCGTGGCATTGCACAACCTTCCTGAGGGTATGGCTGTCGGTGTGGTCTATGCCGGGTTCCTGACAGGGAAAACGGGCATTACGCTTATGGGAGCGCTGGCACTTTCTTTCGGTATCGCGATTCAGAATTTTCCGGAAGGTGCAATTATCTCCATGCCTTTGAAGGCAGAAGGTGTCAGCAGAGGGAAAGCGTTTCTTTATGGAACTTTATCAGGAGCTGTGGAGCCAATTGGTGCTTTCCTGACGATTTTACTTGCAGAACAGGTGACCCCGTTTTTGCCTTATTTTTTAAGTTTTGCTGCCGGTGCAATGATTTATGTGGTTGTTGAAGAATTAATTCCGGAAATGTCGGAAGGAGAACATTCCAATATCGGAACCATTGTATTTTCTGCCGGTTTTGTATTGATGATGGCCCTTGACGTGGCACTGGGATAAAGAAGGTTCCTTGTTCATAAATACTCTTTTTTGATCATAGATTATAAAAAAGTATTACTTTTAACAGCTATGATTAAAGGAGTAGAAAGATGAAGATTGATTCCGGAATTTACAAAAACACTTTGCCCAAAGCAGTCGCTTTTGTGGAAGGGCTGGTTCTGGCTGTAGTATTGACACTTTTGTTGCTGGCCGTTTTTGCCTTTGTTATGTTGAGAGCAGAGCTGTCCGCCGGTGCAGAAAATATTGGTTTGACAGGAATCTGTGTGATTGCCTGTTTTTCCGGAGGATTTTTTTGCGGCAAAAAAAATAATGCAAAAGGGTTCCTCTGGGGACTGGCGGTGGGATCATTATTTTATGTTCTGATTCTCACTATCCGACTGATTGGCGGTCAGAATATAACAGAGAATCTATTTGATTCCGTTACCGCTTTTCTCTATTGTGCTGCAAGTGGCATGCTTGGCGGCATGCTTAGTTGAAAACTAACACAGGATTTTTTAGAAAAAACTTTTCTTATAAAATGGTTTGTGCTATACTATCAAAGGAAGTGTCGGTATAAGATGCTTTACATATAAGATTATGAAGTGAGGAGGCGTTGTCATGAAACGTGTGAAAACACTTACCGGTAACAAGACATATGCTGTAAGTATGTGTAAAGGTGGCTGCGGTGAATGTCAGACATCCTGTCAGTCTGCATGCAAAACATCTTGTACAGTTGGTAACCAGACTTGTGAGAATAATAAATAATTTGACCGCAAGATGTCAGGTATGAAGAGAATTCTTTATTAAAATATGCTTGCCATAGGGTGAACAGTATTCTGTTCACCCTATCTGTTGTACTCTCAGAATTGTCTGAGACTATTCCTGTTTCATCAGGAATTATAAAACTGTACTATAATTTTTAGAAAGGAGATACATCGTGATTCATCAGTATAAAAATAACGGCTACAATATCGTTATGGACGTATGCAGCGGTGCGATTCATGTAGTTGATGATGTGACTTATGATGTAATTGCTCTCTTCGAAGAACATGATCTGAATTCCATGAAAAAACAGCTTCCTTATCGGGAAGATGAGATTGAAGAGGCTTATCAGGAGGTCCTGGAATTAAAAGAACAGGGACTTTTGTTTACCGAAGATATATATGAGAATTATATAAAAGAAGTAAAGAACAGAAAGACTGTAGTGAAAGCATTATGCCTTCATATTGCTCACGATTGTAACCTCGCCTGCCGTTATTGTTTTGCCGAAGAAGGCGAATATAAAGGAGACCGCTCTCTGATGAGTGCCCGGGTGGGGAAGGCTGCGCTGGATTTTCTGGTTGCGAATTCCGGCAATCGTCATAATCTTGAAGTTGATTTCTTTGGCGGAGAACCGACCATGAATTTTGAGGTGGTAAAAGAAGTCGTTGCTTACGGTCGTTCTTTAGAGGAAAAACATGATAAACACTTCAGATTTACGCTCACGACCAATGGTCTTCTGCTGAATGACGACATTATGGAATTTGCCAATAAGGAAATGGATAATGTTGTTTTAAGTATCGATGGACGGAAAGAAGTTCATGATTATATGCGTCCCGGCCGAAACGGAAAACCAACTTATGATATCATCATGCCGAAGTTCATTCGTTTTGCCGAATCCAGAAATCAGCAGAAATATTATGTTCGGGGAACTTTTACCAGAAGAAATCTGGACTTTTCGAATGATGTGATTCATCTGGCGGATGCCGGTTTTGAACAGATCTCCATGGAACCTGTAGTGGGGCTTCCGGAAGAACCATATGCGATCCGGGAGGAAGATCTTCCTCAGATTTTTGAGGAATATGATAAACTTGCCAGAGAGATGATCCGCCGGGAGAGAGAGGGAAGAGGATTCAATTTCTTCCATTTTATGATCGATCTCACCGGAGGTCCATGTGTGGCGAAACGTCTTTCCGGATGTGGAAGCGGTACAGAATATCTGGCTGTTACACCATGGGGGGATCTGTATCCGTGTCATCAGTTTGTTGGTGAAGAGCAGTTCCTTCTGGGAAATGTTTTCGATGGTATTCAAAAATCGGAACTTTGCGATCAATTCCGCAGCTGTAATGTCTATACAAAGGAAAAGTGCAGAGATTGTTTTGCAAGATTTTATTGCAGCGGAGGTTGTGCAGCCAATTCCTATAAGTTCCACGGGATAATTGATGATGCCTATGATCTCAGCTGTGAGATGGAGCGTAAGAGAGTGGAATGTGCAATCATGATCAAAGCTGCTTTGGCAGAAGAAAAGGAGAATGAAGATGGCAAATAAACGAAAAAAGAAGAGCAATCCAAGACAGACTGCGATTCTTACAGTTCTGGCAATGATCGTCATTGCCGCAGTATGTGCGTTTACTGTTCTTGTGGGACTTGGTAAACAGCATAAGGGTTCAGCGAAAAATATTGAACTCGGTCTCGACCTTGCTGGCGGTGTCAGCATCACTTATGAAATCGATGAAAAGAATCCTTCTGAGACAGATGTTTCCGATACTATTTATAAGCTTCAGAAACGTGTGGAAAATTACAGTACAGAAGCTGAAGTATACAAAGAAGGATCAAACCGGATTACTGTTGAGATTCCGGGTGTTACAGATGCCAATAAGATTCTGGAAGAGCTGGGTAAACCGGGTGATTTATCTTTCCAGACAGAAGATGGAACTGTGGTTCTTACCGGCTCCAATATCAAGAGTGCAGAAGCAGGTACCACAGAGGACAACGGTATAAAGAATTATGTGGTTTCTCTCTCCATGGATGCTTCCGGAGCAGAGGCTTTTGCAGAAGCAACTTCAGCCAATATTGGCAAACCTATTTACATTTATTATGATGGGGAAGTTGTCAGTGCACCTACAGTACAGTCCGCCATCACAGATGGAGAGTGTGTCATTGAAAATATGGAAAGCTTTGAATCCGCTGAAGAGCTGGCTTCCACAATCCGTATCGGTGCGCTTCCACTGACTCTGACCGAACTTCGTTCTAACGTAGTCGGAGCAAAGCTTGGACAGGATGCTATCCGTACCAGTTTGATTGCAGGTGCCATTGGCCTTGTGCTTATTTTCCTGTTTATGACAATTATTTATCGTTTTCCTGGTTTCCTGGCAGGAATCGCATTATTTGGATATGTATTGTTAGATCTTCTGGCAATCAACGGCTTTAATGCTACTCTGACATTACCGGGTATTGCCGGTGTGCTTTTGGCAATCGGTATGGCCGTGGATGCCAATGTTATTATTTTCACGCGAATCAGGGAGGAAATTGCCGATGGAAAACCAGTTATCAATGCCATAAAGGGCGGATATGATAAAGCGTTATCTGCCATTTTGGATGGTAATATCACGACCCTGATCGCAGCGGTTGTTCTTTGGATCAAGGGCTCCGGTACTGTAAAAGGTTTTGCTCAGACATTAGGTATTGGTATTTTATTATCCATGTTCACTGCCCTTTATGTAACGAAGAAACTTTTGATTTCCTGTTATGAGCTGGGTGTGCAGGATGAGAAATATTATGGACGTGCAAAAACGGTGAAGGTGAGAAATTACATTAAAGCAAGCAAATTCTGCATCGTAATTTCTCTGGCTCTCATTATTCTTGGTTTTGTATTCATGCCAATTAATAAGAGCAAAATCGGTAATATTTTAAATTATGATCTGGAATTCTCCGGTGGTACTTCCGTAACCCTTACACTGGATGAGAAAGTGACGGATGAACTGGACAAGCAGATTTGTCAGACTGTTCGGGACGCTGTTGATGTAAAAACGGTTCAGAGCCAGAAGGTTATTAATTCCGATCAGATTGTTGTAAAAACCAACGAGCTTACTGTAGATCAACGTCAGGCTCTGGAAGATAAATTAAAAGAAACTTATCCGATTTCCGATTATCAGACAGAACAGATTACAGCCAGCGTTTCTTCAGAAATGAGAAGTGATGCAGCTGTTGCCGTTATCATTGC
>JALERO010000081.1 GCA_022764265.1 Eubacterium sp.
TGAGAAGTTTATTCAATATGACCTGTTCACCAATCCGGCGGATTTGGAAAAAGAAAGAAAAATGCAGAAAGCCATACTTTCCATTAAGAAAAAATTCGGGAAAAATGCCATTTTAAAAGGGATGGACTTGTTGGAAGGAGCGACTACAATCGAGAGAAATCAGCAGATTGGAGGACATAAAAGTGGGTGACAGAATCAGGATGGACCGGGAGCAGCGAGCCAAACAGTTTATGCCGTTTGCTGCTTTAAAAGGATATGAAAAAGCACTTCGCCAGAAAGAACAATTAATTGACTCCGAAAAAGAACCATCGGAAGAATATTGTGATGAATCGGGAGAGATTTTCCTTGAAGATATTTATACACTAACGATAGAAAATGAATAAAAATAAAGGTACCTTTACAAATGAAGCCGGCTTATGTTAATCGTATCGGTACCTTTTTTGAGATAAAATAGATAATATCTTAATTTTTCAGTTCTTTTATGAGCTCTTTAATTTTGAGGCGGTTTTTGGTTCTCTGTATGCCGTCATAGCCAACTTGTTCTGCTTTTCGAAGAAGATATTCCTGACAGGCCATGACCATTTCGGGACGGGTAATTTCCAACATCAGAGGTGGGTATGTGGTACGAACCAGCAGAGCAAGGCCGTCCATATTGGCAAAAAGATTGTAATCGCCCCAACCGGTATCACTATATGGTACAAAATAATAATTTTCATATTCATCCATCAACCGCAGAATATTTTCCAGATGGAGAATGTATGTCTCCGGAGTGTAATAAAGTTGTCCAGGATAAGTTGAGACAGCAGAAGCAATGCAGGATTTACCTGAACGAATCTCGTCTGCCGTAGCCAGCCGCGCCATATCAATGTGAATATGGTTGTTCAAGCTCTGCTCAAAATGAGGAAGCTCGTCCAGATACATTTGAAAGGTAGATCTCCATATAGGAGTGGTAGTACGTGCAACACAATCTTCCAGAAGTTCTTTTGGCATAGTGGTGATAGAGAGGGGATCTACCATCTGAATCAGATCTCCCTGCCTGGTAAAAAGATCTTGAAAATTAACAAAAAAATCCTTTGAATCTGGATATACCGATAAAGCAGGGCGACACATAGATAATAATTCATTGAATTGCGAAGCATAGGTATCAACTACTTGTGGATCAGTGGAAAATATCGTGATATCACTACTGCTTCCCAAACCGATGGCATTGGAAATCTGTGCGCTGCGTTTTGGTACAACAACCATGGCACGGCGGAATAAATTATCTCGAAGTCTTGGAAAATAATATACCTTTACCCGACCGGTGCTGTACATGGGAAGCCAGAATTGCAATGATTCTGCATAACGCGGGAGAAAGTTAATGGCAGGCATAATCTGATAAAAGGTAAATCCACGGTCGATGATTTCCAGCATATCTGTTTGTATTTCTTTGGAAAACATATAATCGGAGAGCAGCCATTCCAGATTATCATCAGAGAATACATAAATAGGTCCGGGCGTTTTCGTTTCACGAAGAATTCTCATTGAATTTCTCATAACTTCTCTTCTACCTTTTTCTCCGAAGAAAAAGGTAGAAGCCGTATTGGCATGAGCTTTTTCTTCTCTTTGTGTGAAACTCTGAGGAATTTCAGAAACAGATTCCATTCCATCAATGAGATGATCAAAAATGCCGGAATCCTTTAACAACCAGCTTTCCAGTCGCTTCTCAAGAATCTCTGTCGGCATAGTGGCACAGATGGAGCTTTGTCCTAACATTTCAGCGAGAGCATTTCTCTGGAAGTCTGCAGAACATTTTTTTGCGAAAAAAGAAGCCATATGTTGAATGTGGGCAGTATTTTTTGGCTGTTTTCTCTTACCGGTCCGCAAAAGGCTGATAAGAGACGGATCTACGGAAATGCCATGAGCAAGTTCTTTATTGGAAGTCTGTGTAATATTCATAAGAAATACTAATTTATCATTGAACTGCATATTTCCTCCGTGAATGATAATTTGAAAATGTAATTTTATGTCATTTTTTATTATTATATGTCAATTTTAATGACAAATCAATAGTTTTCATTGATGTTTCATTGGAGAAATAGTATAATGATTTTATGTTATATTAATGAATTTTAGATGTTAAGAATCTTATTATTATTTGTAATGTAATTAATAATTACATCGCTGATGTGTGGATTCCGTTCTAATCTGGTAAATAGATGAGTGAGAATCAAGGATGTAATATCATTAAATAAAGTAAGAGAAGCAAAGAGTTAAAGGAGAGAAAAAGATGCAGTTAAAGGAATGTTATGATGTTTTCGGAGGAGATTATGAGTCAGTCAGACAACGTATGCCCAGGGAGCAGATGATTCGGAAGTTTGTCCTGCGTTTTCTGTCCGATCCGAGTTATGAACTGTTATGCAGTTCGTTGGAAAGCAGAAATTATGAGGAAGCATTTCGAGCTGCACATTCTTTAAAAGGTGTATGTCAGAATCTTGGCTTCCAGAGATTGGAGAAGACAGTGAGTGCTATGACAGAGCTGCTCAGGAAGTGGAATGAAGCTCAGATTGATGAAGAGCAGGCACAGCTGTTATTTGAGCAGGTATCCGAGGATTACAAACTGGTCGTTGAGACTATCGGACAATTGGACGAAGAATAATGGTATATAGCGAATCATAAGAAGATTATGATTGATATGAAATTAACATTTCAGAAGAAGTCCCCCGCTTCAAGCGCGCAGAGCGCTAAGCGGTGGGAAATAAAATAGTTTCAGTAGCGGGTGACAATCCCCTTCTGAAATGTTAAGCCTCCGGCGGATTGCAGAGATGTGCATTAGAAATTTGTCATGCTAACGCATGACGCGCATCTCGCAGCAAGAACGCCAAGGCGTTCTTGAATATAGGAGAATCAGACATCTGTCAGAAATGGCAGGTGTTTTTCTTTTAGAAATCGAAGCTGTCTTCTAGAGACTGGTATTTTTTATCAAAAAATGATAGGATGTAATAATCAAAGAGTTCAAAAAATGGAAAGGATGATACCGAGTGACAATAGATTTGAATACAAGATATGAATTTCGAACAATCCATCAAGGCGAAGGCGAAACGGCTGCGGTCATTGAAGCGACCTGCTTTCCGCCTAATGAAGCCTGTACATTACCGATCATGAAAGAGAGAGTCCGGCTGGCAGCGGAGTGCTTTCTGGTAGCAATTGCGAAAGAGACCAAAAAGATGGTAGGCTATATCGCCGGAATCGCAACGGATGAAAAAAATCTGCGGGATGAATTTTTCACGGATACCCGTCTTCATAATCCGCAGGGCAATTATGTTATGATTCTCAGTGTTACAGTGCTTCCGGAGCACCGCAGACAGGGATTGGCCGGAGCTATGATGAAAGAGTACTTAAGAAGCCAGAAGGCATGTGGACGAAAAGAGGCCGTGCTTACCTGTCTGGAATCAAAAGTAGGATTTTATAAAAACATGGGATATACGGATGAAGGAATATCTAATTCATCCTGGGGTGGAGAAGCCTGGCATGAGATGAGGTATTCCTTGGCTAATGACGAAATATGTTAGTTTTTTTTATACAACTCTTTTTTTGTTTGCTTTGCATGAAATTATAATTATGATATACTGTGTTATAACCATTATATAATAAAAAAGAGGATAGAATTCATGCTAAGAATTATTTTGGGTGATGTACCTGATGTAATATATAACACTTCTGTATATTTTAAGAATCAATATAAAAAAGAATGGATCATAAGTCCAAATGGAGTATCCATGATTAAAGATGTCGATTCTTCGACAGTACTCGGTTCCGGTGCGATTGATAGTCCAATTATGGGAATCATATCCCCGGAACGATTATCGGGTGGAGTAAAAACCCTGATTCTTATCGATAATGTTCCTGATAAGGTATTTAATGCCTCCAATTGTGGCGATAATTGCGCCACATGGTTACTTAAACTTGGAAAGCAAAAAGATATAACAATTAATTTAAGGCACATTATGGATTTTGGAGAAGGGGAATTTGATATATACATTGAAAATACAAAAAGTGTTGTTCATAATATGGATGATTTTGTATTCATTGCAGGAAGGTATGTATAATCATGAAGGGAATACATCATATTATTGTTTCAAATGGCAACTTAAAATATGAGTTTGACATAAAACGAAATATTACAATATTAAAAGGGGATAGTGCAACCGGTAAAACAACATTAATAGAAATGATTCAGGAATATCTGATAAATGGCCCCGATAGCGGAGTGAATTTTTCGTGTGATACAGAATGCCGTGTGTTAACAGGAAATCTATGGAAAGAGCAAATTTCAAATAATCAGGATGCAATTCTTTTTATCGATGAAGGAAATCGCTTTATTGAATCACAGGAATTTGCAGAAATGGTTAAGAAATTCACCTTACTGCTGATTCATACCTACAATATAAAAAGGGAAGATTGAATCCTAATTATTTACACCCCAATATAAAGGCAAAAATATTAAGTGAAATAAAAGGGATTATATTTTCTAAAAAATAATTTATCATATTATGAATATTAAATAAGGTTGGTCTGTATATGATAAAAATTACTTTACTTAAAACATTATTTTACGAA
Organism: Eubacterium sp.; assembly: GCA_022764265.1. GTDB lineage: Bacteria > Bacillota > Clostridia > Lachnospirales > Lachnospiraceae > Anaerobutyricum. The sequence goes on from JALERO010000081.1 coordinate 4,600, forward strand.
TTGGATCCTGAAAGAATAGAAATTGTAGAAGTCTGTCGTTATAAGGACAGGATTTTTCACAGAATT
>JALERO010000090.1 GCA_022764265.1 Eubacterium sp.
GTGATTTTGCTGTCTTATTTCATGGACATGAGTGATGCGGAGATAGCCAGAGAAATGAATCTGGTACGCAGTACGATTCATGAGCATCGGAAACGGTCTCTTGAACAAATGAAAAAAATTATGGAGGGAACTTTAGATGGAAGAAAAGAAACAGATGAAAAAAGCTAATCTGCTGCCTTTCCATATTATTAAGGCAGCATCAGAAGGTAATGTGGAAGCAATCAACGAAGTTGTGGATCATTACGAAGGATACATAATTAAATTGTCAATCCGGAAAATGTATGATGAATATGGTCAGATTCATTATTGCATTGATGAGACACTCCGCAGACGTCTGGAAACTAAATTAATCACAAAAGTTCTGGAGTTTAATATCGCATAATCAGTTTCAAATTTTTCCCTTTCAAAATTATTAAATATCAGAACCTTGACAATTACATATTGAAACCCTGTAAGTACGTGTGAAGTAGTGGAGCCAGGCAATAAATACGCCAAGATGATCTGTTCGATATTTCTTTTGGACAATTTTATCAGGAAATATATAAAAGGATTCTTTTGATGGAATGATTGAAAAATGGAAGGAAAGATATGAGCGAGAAATATTATATTGCAGGCAGAGGTTAGGAACTCTGTGGCGAAGATGCTGCTTTTGATAATGATACTTCCGGCGAATGATCGGTCTGAAAAAGATGGTGCAATTCCAATGAGTCCATACCTGATGGATGCTTGCAGGGGATAATTATTCTTTATCATGAAAGAGGTTATTTTTATATGGAAGGAAAAAAATTATTGAGATATAGTTTACAATTATCCATGCTGAAGCAATTATTTAACAAAAAGATGATTAGTGAATCGGAATATAAAATAATAGAAAATGATCTTAAAAAGGACTATAGAGTTGTTTCAAATATCACTACTTGACGATAGAAATGTATCATTATATAATTAAATTACATGTTGTGATAAGAATACAAAAGAGGGGGGATGAAAATGGAAGTTGAGATAATTAAAGCCAATGATCCTTCTAATAATGGTATAAAAACAAGAAGGATAGAACGTCTTAGAGTTGCTGCGTATTGTCGTGTTAGTACGGACGATGAAGATCAGATAAAAAGTTATAATTCCATGGTTCAGTACTATACAGATTTGATAAAAAATAATAAGCAATGGATGTATGTTGGCGTATATGCAGACAAAGCTATTACAGGCACTAAAACAGATAAAACAGCAGAATTTCAAAGATTAATACAGGATTGTATGGAAGGTAAAATAGATATGGTTATTGCTAAAAGCATTCCTCGATTTGCCAGAAATACATTAGATACATTAAAATATGTCAGGATGTTAAAAGAAAAAAATATCGCTGTATATTTTGAAGTTGAAAAGATTAATACGTTAAAAGATGGAGAATTTTTAATCACAATTTTAAGTTCTGTTGCACAACAAGAAGTTGAAAATACGTCAGCATATGTAAAAAAAGGATTAAAGATGAAGATGAAAAGAGGGGAATTAGTCGGATTTCAAGGTTGTCTAGGTTACGATTATGACCCTTTAACGAAAGAATTATCTATTAATGAAGAAGGGGCTAAAACCGTTCGATACATTTTTGAAAGATATGTTTCTGGAGCAGGAAGCACAATGATTGCTAGAGAATTAAATGAACAGGGAATTCCGACAATAAAGGGGAATCCATGGCGATCATCGAGTGTTATGAGAATTATTAATAACGAAAAATATAAAGGAGATGTACTATTAGGAAAAACATTTACGGTTGATCCGATTTCAAAAAGACGAATTGATAATCTTGGAGAAGAAGATAGATATTATGTTAGAAATCATCATGAACCGATTATATCAGAAGAAATGTTTGAAAAGGCTCAGGAAATTCGTAAAAAGAGAAATGGAGGAAAGGTACTTGCAACTCCTGGAAAGAGAGAAAAATACAGTAGACAATATGCTTTCAGTTCTATGTTAGAATGTGGTTTTTGTGGCTCTAATTTGTCAAGGCGTAGATGGCACAGTAACTCAAAATATAAGACAACGATTTGGCAGTGTATCAGGGCTACGAAAGATGGAAAAAGATTTTGCCCGGATAGTAAAGGAATACCTGAAGAAACAATAGAAAAAGCATTTATTGAATCATATAGAATGTTATCCACTGATAATCAGGATATTTTAGAAGAATTCCTGGGTCGAATTGAAAAAACTTTAAATCGTTCCACGGTAAAGGAACAAGCAAGGAAAATACAAAATAAAATTGATTATATTCAAGCAAGAAGAAAAAAACTTTTAGATAATTTTTTACAAGGTATTGTGGTGCAAGATATATATGAAGAAACGGATTTAGGATATCAGAGACAATTAGCAAACCTTGAAGAAAGTTATAAAGTATTAGAACAAGAGTTAAGGAAAGAAAAATCTTTATCTGCGAGGATAAAGGAATTTAAAAAAGAATTATTAAATAATCAGATCTTAGAAGAGTTTGACAGAGCTGTTTTTGAGAGCTTAATAGAAAAAGTTATTATAGGCGGATATGATGAAGACGGAAATAAAGATCCTTATAAAATAACTTTCATTTATAAAACAGGATTTAGAAATGATATCACAAATGCAAAAGAGAAATTCAAGAAAATTCGTGGTAACAATTTAAGTGAGAAGGCTCAAAAATTGTGTTCCGATATAACACACGAGGTGGAGGAATTGTGTTTCAACGATAACATCGACGCACGTGGAAAACGTTTGTTTGCTATCGAAGAAACCTTGAGTTTATGCGGGTTAACGGGCTTTTTTGAAGAATATGAACCTGTGTTTTTAGCAGGGAAAAATGTATATAGAATAAAGAAATTTAAGAGGGGTGCAAAAATTTGTTGATACCAAAGTTGTGCGCCGGAATAGTATCCGCCGTTATTTGGTGTCCGCGAATAGTGTCACCCCTTATGTTAATTGGATGAAATTTATGTATTGGCCTTCCACTTCATCAGACGGTGAGTTCTTGTTTGAGTCACAGGATGGTCCTATGCTTAATCCGGATGTTATTCTTGCTCGTTATAAGGATTGGCATGATACCAGTGAGTGGCCTATGAGCTCACGCCAGTCAGAGATTGTAAAGCGTACCATCGCAAAGCAGGCGGATCCACTGGAAAAGGAAGGAATGGTGGGTGCTTTTTGTAGAGCATATTCTATTCAGGAAGCAATCGATACTTTTATTCCAGATATTTATAAGCCTTCTGCGATGGAGGGTAGATACGATTATATCCCTGCTGATAGTAGTGCCGGTGTGGTTATTTACGATGATAAGTTTGCGTACTCACATCATGCAACGGATCCTGCCTGTGGGCAGCTTATGAATTCTTTTGATGTAGTAAGAGTGCATAAGTTTGGCGCTCTTGATGATAAAGCAAAACTTGATACAGCACCTACCAAGTTACCTTCTTACAAGGCAATGGTGGAGCTTGCTATTAAAGATGAAAAGGTAAAGCTGCAGCTTGCAAAAGAGCGAGAGCTTCAGGCGGCAGATGACTTTAGTGATGGAAATGACAGTAATTGGCAGGCAAAGCTGGAGCTTGATAAGAATGGTGGTATCAGCGAATCACTTACTAATTTCGTTACGATTTTACGTCATGACCAGCGCCTACAGGAAATTTGTTATAATGAGCATTCTTGCGGTATTTC
>JALERO010000095.1 GCA_022764265.1 Eubacterium sp.
TTCCAATCCTATCTGCGTCTCTTACTTCCGGCAAATACCCAGATAATCAGCAACAGCAGAATCGGTACTGCCAGGAATGGTGCGACCTGTACCGGATCGATCTGAGTGGCATCGGCACTGACACGTACATTGCCTTCCTCCTGATTGGCGATTCGGTGTCCCCGAACCAGAAGTCGGTGGGTATTAATTCCATATGGAGTACATGTTACCAGTGTACAGAGATCCTTTCCTTCCTCAATCTGGAGGTCGGAAAGATCGGTCGGTTCCACAATGCGAATCTGATCCACCTCATAGGTGAGGGTGGCATCCAGTGTATGTAAAATAAAAATATCTCCTTCCACCAGCTTATCAAGGTCTGTAAATAATCTTGCGGAAGGTAATCCTCTGTGGCCCGAGATTACACAATGACTGCCTGCTCCTCCAACCGGAAGAGAACTTCCTTCTATATGGCCAATGGCAATCTGAAGAACCGATTCATCGGTACCGTGATAAATCGGCAGCGAACAGTCAATGACCGGAATATCGATGTAGCCCATGATACCGGAGTCATCCACCTTCAGATATTCATTATATTGCTTCTTCTCTTCATCGGTCATCGTCCACTGGATTCCGGTTTCAGCAAGCTTCGCATTGTAAGCCACCGCTTCATTCCACAGTTTGTCATACTGTTCCTTGTCCATGTTTGTCACGTTCTCCACGTAACTGGCAACAGCCTTACTCTGATGAAATGAGTTCCAATAATCACTGAACGTCGGATACGCAAACAATCCGATTCCTACCAGAAAGATAACGACCAGAAGAATTGTTGTCCAATTTTTTTTCATCCAGTTCATAAATATCATGCTCCTGTCAAACAATTCCCCACCCTGTTTTAAGGAATCAACCTATTTGGTTCCCTTTGTCAGGGTTTAAATTAATATGTATACTTTACCATAAAAGAGGTTTAACTTCAATAAGTCAACGGTACATTTTCATTTGGATTCCCCCTTTGAAATTTATCTCGCATCCGTCATCGCAGACAGTTACGGTATCTAAAAACCGGATTACCATGGCATCGTCAAATGTGATGATGTGCCCTGCCCGGCTCAATATCCCTTCGGGAATTTTATAACGGGTTCTGCAGAAAAAATCTTCATAATCGTAGCAAGCTGCATTTTTTTCTGCCCTTTCGATCGCCACGCCATTTTCCCGCGTATCATCCATGATCTCTACCAATTCCAGCAAGAGACGGATATGCATTTCACGATTGGCATACTCTGCCCTTTGTGTGCATGCAACCGGTTTAAGGCTTCGATGGTTGCCTCCTTCGCTTCTGTTTCCGATTAATTTCTGCAGTCACAGAGGCCTTTCATCTCTCTGGTATTACTTTTCTTGGTGTAGGCCCGTTTTCGACATCTCCAGTCCGCAGTATTTCCATCCGGTTTTTGATAGCGCTTCATCACCCGCCCGCAGCGACCGCATATCACTCTGCCAAAAAGTGCATCGGAAGAGCCGTAACGTAATTTTGCCGGATCATTTTTCAGAGAGCCGCGCCGCATCAGCTCCCCCTGAACTTGATAATACACCGATTTGGGGACGATCGGAGCATGATGTTCCTCCACCAGATACTGGGGCAGCTGTCCGGTGTTTCTGGCAATCTTATGGGTAAGAAAATCCACGGTATAATATTTCTGTAACAGCAAATCTCCTGCATATTTTTCATTTTCCAGCATGGACATGACGGTGGTGGGATACCAGATCTTTTTCCCGGAAGGAGTCGGTATGTGGTCCGCTTCCAAATGTCGACAAATCATTGCAGGGCTATAGCCATCCAGGTATTCCCGAAAAATGCGCCGAACGATCTGTGCTTCTTCGGGAATAATCACCAGCATATCCGGTTCCTCTCCCCTGTCAAATCCCATAAGGGATTTCGTATTGAGATTTCCTTTCCCCTGCTGCATTTTATATTGAATCCCCATCCGCACATTTTGGGAAATGCTCTGGCTTTCCTGCTGCGCAATGCTCGCCATGATGGTGATTAAAACTTCGCCCTTGGCATCCAACGTATTGATGGCTTCTTTTTCAAAGTAAATGGCAATTACCAGCTCTTTCAGTTTTCGAATATACTGGAGACAATCCAGCGTATTTCTGGCAAATCGACTGATGGATTTGGTGATAATCATGTTGATTTTTCCTGCCTCACAGTCCCGAATCATCTGATTGAACTGATCTCTGTGTTTTGTGCTGGTACCGCTTATCCCTTCATCTGCGTAAATACCTGCCAATTCCCATCGCGGATTATTTTGAATGTATTCTATGTAATGAACACACTGAGCTTCATAAGAACTCTCCTGCTCCAAAGAATCCGTAGATACACGACAATAAGCGGCAACCTTTAACTTCACCGGACTTTCACTTATATGCTGCTGTCTTACCGTTTTCTTTGCCTGAATCTTCTGTACTGCCATTTTCTCTACCTCCCGCCATTCTGCTTATCCGCAATATTTCTTCCGTCAGAAAGCGAGCAAATGGACCGATACATTCTGGCTGAAATATCCGCCGGGGTTTCTCCTTCCCGATCCGCTTCTTTATGATAAAAAAATTCGGTTTGTATCGGAACAGGTTTCCTGACCGGTCTCCCGGTTTTCCCGGTCAGATGAGCACCCCTCCTTTTCACTTCCCCGGCCGCACGCTCCATCTGTTCCGGGGTAAGAATCGGCGGATAATCTTCTGTGCCCAGATACACCGGATTAACCAGCATATTCCGACAGCTCATCCAACTCCGTTCCACCCCCGCCACGACCGTGGCCTTTCTCAGAGAATACCCCTCCAGATAGCAATCAAAAAAACATTGGATTTTCTTCACCTGTTCCGAATCCGGCTCTGCCTGCCCATTTACAATTTTATATCCATAGGGAATTCTTGCACTCATCGTTCTCTCCTCCTCAAGGATTCTGTCAAAATAATACCACAATCAAAATAAAAGACGACTTCGTTTCCAGCTCTGATGACGGCCTTTTCTATCCATTTTCCAAATTCTTTTTCTGGAAAATCTTCTGTCTTTCTGCCTATCTTCCACCGGCTGATAAAGGTTTTCAATTCTTTCGCTTTCTCTCTCTTCGGATCACTAATATTTCTGATATACGTATCCATCATCCGCTCCGATGGCTGCAGAGACTGGGAATAGGACAGCTTATTCAGACAGGTAAGAAACGCATTTTTGATGCTGTCTTCCATTTCCGGCATTGCAGGACACAAATCGCTGTTCCGTTGATGATTCGCACAAACATAAAGTGCGTAATACCGATATTTTTGCCTGTGAAGAATCGCACCGCACTCCCCGCAAACCAATTTACCGGAAAATCCATAACGCCGTTGCCGCTTTGCCGCCTGCTCCGGGTCTTCTTTTGCACTGTAGGTGCCGCACTCCCTGCCCCTTTGTCGAATGGCGCGATGGGCACATTCATAGCTCTCTCTGTCAATAATTCCTCTGTGATGCCCCCTCTCATAATACTGATCCAGCTCCCCGCGGTTTTTCCGCTGACGAAAGGTCTGATCCACAAAGGTTTTCTGGTATAACACATCCCCAACATAAAAAGGATTATACACAATATTTCGAATCGTAGACGGCTGCCAGGCGGCTCCATATCTGGTGGAAACCCCACTCCGATTCAATTCCCCGGCAATGGAAAACATCCCCTGGCCATCCAGAATCCGATGGAAAATATTCCGAATTACCTCTGCCTCTTTCGGATCAATCATAAACTTATCACCCGTTCGCCGATACCCATAAGGACTAATCGCCTGTTTATAAGTACCAGCCGCAAACCGCTTTCGCAATCCCCACTTCAGATTATCAGAAATAGAACGGCTCTCTTCCTCCGCAAAACAAGCAAGAATGCTCAACATAAACTCCGACTCCATAGAACCGGTCCGAATCTGCTCCTTCTCAAAGAAAATATTCACCCCCAGCGCAGTCAACTCCCGAACCATCGACAGACAATCAGCAGTATTTCTCGAAAAACGGCTGATGGATTTCGTCAAAATCAAATTAACCCTTCCCCTCTTACAATCCTCCATCAAGCGCTGCAGCTCCGGACGAACCTCTGCCTTCGTACCCGTCACCCCAACTTCAAGATAAATACCGGCAAACTCCCAATCCGAATCGGATTTAATCAACTGCTCATAATGAAGGTACTGCCCCTCAATGGACGACTCCTGACTCTCCTGCAAGGTAGACACCCGACAATAAGCAGCAACCTTCAACCTCTCCCTCTGACTCGTCGCCTGATTTCCCTTTCCCTTCATGACACGAAAACCCTGATCCGCCTTCTCCTGAAAAGACATTTTTACAATTCGCTTCATAGACTCACTCCTTTGTTTTTTATGATAATGTTATCGACGAAAAAACAAAAAAAGCAAGGGAATAAAATTGGGAATCGCGAAGAGGAATTGCGAAATAACTTTTTCAAGAACGCCTTGGCGTTCTTGCTGCGAGATGCGCGTCATGCGTTAGCATGACAAATTTCTAATGCGCATCTTAAGCAATCCGCCGGAGGCTTAACATTTCAGAAGGGGATTGTCACCCACTACTGAAACTAGTTTATTTCCCACCGCTTAGTGCTCTGCGCGCTTGAAGGGGGGACTTCTTCTGAAATGTTAAACATTAAATACCGGATAAAGCGGTTTACATGTTGTTCCGGAACAAATAGAAAGAAGGCTATCACATGAAAAAGTGCTCTGAAAAGCATAGAACGAAATCAGAATTTACAGAGGAGATCAAACGAACGTCGACCACCCGTTATTGCCCGGATTACCGGCTGGGGCTCACCGGTGAGCAGATAGAAGAACATCGGCAGGACGGCTGGGCGAACCACTCCGTGGATTCG
>JALERO010000101.1 GCA_022764265.1 Eubacterium sp.
GCCTACACCACAGCAATCAGTTACCTGATCCTGCTGATTGTCCAGGGAATCCTGGAATACAAAGTCACCGGACAGGTGATCGTCCCACTCTGGAAAACCGTTGGCATCGCCCTCATCTACGGCATTATCAACATCGTATCCATGGAACTGTATAATGTAGCATGGTATGTGCGATATGGTGTACTGCTGGTAGTGGTTCTAATTGCATTCAAAGTAATGAAACCACAGATTATGGGTATCTTGAAAATGCTAAAAGGCTCCAAGAAAAAATAGAAAGCGCAGCACAGAGAATCAACAGACGCCGGCGTAGCGTTCATACGAGTTTTTCGCCGCCGACCTCCCCGGATTTAAGATGATATATGCAGACCGGCATGAAATCGAAGCCCGTGAGACAGTCTTCCTGCCTTTTCCATGCCGGTCTTTCTGTTGGATGTTAGATAATCCGGGTTCACATGTCGGCGAGAAAACTGCATGAACCGCAAAAGCCAGCCTTTTTTCAAAAAATAGGGAAAAACACCGACAACATTAATCCTGGAATGCGACTTTGCAGCGAAGCGAAACAGAGCATGGAAGGAATAATGTTGTCGGTGTTTATGTATATACCTTTTGAAAAAGGCGTGGCGTTTCATTATTTTACCACAATCTCAATATTATCCATTGCTTTAAAGAGTTCTTCCTGGGCTTTTTCCAGTGTCTCTCCTTTGGTGATAATATGTCCGATCCGGTGTGGTCCCACATGGAATTTGTGGACTTCTTCTCCCGGTTCATAATCGAAGTGAACTTCGTAGATGTTTTCATTTGGTTCATTGTGATCGGTTTCGGATTCAATGATACCGTCTTTGTCGCTCATGAGAAGATGGCTGGCGTTCGGCACGTATGGTTTGCTGAAGTCGAAGTCCGGGTCTTCTCCGAGTGCAGTCTTTAAGATTTTCTCGTAATAATCGAAACCGTAGTAGATGGAAACCAGTTCTGCGAGGCAGGTTGCGCCGCAGCGGCCGCCGAGTTCAAGAACGTAGGTCTTGTTGTCTTTCAGGATGAAATCAGCGTTGATGGCACAGTTGTCTAGACCCATAGCTTTTACAGCGTTGCGAAGCTGAATTTTAGCGTCCTCAATTACCTCATCGCTTAAGTTGTACGGTGCGAAATGGCCGATTGGTACACCGGTGTCTCCGTGGAACACGTAGTCTCCATGAGGGAGAATGAAGGATACTTCACCGTTGTAGACGAAGGCCTGTGCTCCGAATTCTTCTCCTTCGATGAATTCTTCGATGAGAAAGTAGTCTTTTCGGGTGTTTTCTTTTACATAGGCCAGTGCAGAGTCAAATTCCTCAAAGGAATCCACTCTTGTGATTCCGCGGCTTCCCGAGGAGTCCACAGATTTGAAAATAAGAGGGAATTGCAGACCTTCGATAGTTTTTGGAATATCCGGGTCTGTGAATTTCACCTGACGGAAGCGGGCGGTGCGGACACCGTATTCTTCGTATTTGGTTTTCATTAACATTTTATCTACGGCAACCTGTGCTGCCTCGTAGGAAAGACCGGACAGTCCCATGGCATCGCAGACCTTTCCGATGGTAATCACGCAGACGTCGGTTCCGGTGGTGATGATACCGTCAATCTGTTCCTGTCTTGCGATTTCCAGAATCTTTTCATCGTCTACGGTATTCTCATAGTATACCTTGTCAGCAATGGCAAATCCCGGGTAGTTGCCCGGAATACTCACAACGATGGTGTATAATCCCATTTTTTTGGCTGTTTCAATTAACGGAACCTGGTAGATACCGGCTCCGAGGATCATTATTTTCTTCATGCTGGTTCCTCCTCTGTAATACCTTTATCAGGACTTATTGAATTGTTGTCTGATGCCGTTGTGTCATTTGAAAATGAACTTTGCTCGTAAATCTGTTTCACAACGAACTGCGGTTGCTTGTTCATGCCTAAGAACATACGTCCAAGATACTCTCCGATCATTCCCAGGAAGAGCATGATGATCCCGGAGAAGAAGCAGATGGCACACATCATGGAAGGCCAGCCGATGGCCATGGACGGAACGAGCATTTTCTTGATGATGATTCCGATGGCGCCGAGAATACTGAGTAAGGAAAAGAAATAACCGGTATAGGTGGCCAGCCGGAGAGGTACAACGGAGTAGCCCATAATATTGGAGTAAAGCTGTATCAGTTTCTTTAATGTGTAGCCGGACTGTCCCACTTCTCTCTCAAAGTGTTCGATTGGAACACAGCTGATATTTCTTGTCGTTCTTAAAAACAGACCCTGTAAATGAGTATAAGGACTCTGATATTGAATCACATAATCTCTTACAAACTTGCGGATGACCCAGTAACTGGAGGTCTTCATATCCTTTGGTTTGCCGATGAGGATTCTTACGGTTATGTAATTCAGAAAGCTTCCGAAATTGCGGAAACCGGAATGCTTTTTCTGCGGGTAATATCCGTATACAATATCATAACCTTTCTCAATCTCAGCCAGCAAATATTTGAGCTGGGACGGATGGGTCTGCATATCATCATCCATGGCGATCAGAAGCTCGCCGGATGCATAATTAAGACCGGCCATCACGGCATTGTGCTGACCGGAATTC
>JALERO010000140.1 GCA_022764265.1 Eubacterium sp.
GTTTCGATGACAGTAGCTTTCGGAAGCGACCTCCTTTATACTGCCCCAGTGTTTGAGATAGAGGAATAGAGTCTCCGAGAGATTGCTGTCTTTTTTTTCGTCATATTTCAGGACGGGACCCAGCTTTTGTTCCACAAAACTGTCCAAAACAGAAGTGTTTTCGATTTCCAATAAAAGCTTGAAAAAATCATTCCCTTCTCCTATGCGAATATCAGCGAAAATCCGGTCATAATAATCTCTGGTGATATCGTAAATGTGGATGTGCCAAGGCATACTTAAGAGAGGAAAATTGTACTGCTCGCATAATTCTATGACAGATTCCGTGAGATCAGAGGCTGAAAGATGCTTTCCGAGATTTAGAATCAGTCCACAGGTATGGTGCTCCACTAACATCTTGATAAAATCCAAAAGCCACTGCTCCGTATGATCGTAAAGCGCTCCGGTGGATATAATCAATTCGCCCGGGCGAAGAAAGCTGGCATTGGACTGATCCTCCGCCACATACACCCAATTCATTTCCCGGTGCAGACCGACCTTCCCGGCAATGAGCTGTAGTTCATATTTCTTTCCTGTTTTTTCAAATAGTTCTGCCAATGTAATTGCCATAATTTATCCTCCTTATCACCGTGATCCGGGGTCGGAACTAGTGAACCTATTAGCAATTTGGAGCCTGTGAAGTTCACTAGTTCCGACCCCATTATACCACACACTGTGCATCGTGCACAACAAATGCAGAAAAGACTGTGCTCCCATAACCTTGTAAAAATTTCGCCTTCGATTTACTATTTTATCAGAAAAGGCAAGGGCGTCTGGTATTCTGAAAAGAGTATCCGGCGCCTTTTTCGATTGAGATAAAAAGAAATCTCCCGAAAGGGGTTTTGAATGAGATGAAGGAGGATTCATGAATATGTTAAGAGAAAGCTTACCGAAAATTGTGACAGAAACTTTACCGGGACCGAAAGCCCAGGCAGTCATTGAGAGAAGAGAGCAGGCCATTCCAAATGCAATTCGTTGTGGATATCCGGTGGTTATGGATCATGCAGAAGGTGCTATGATCGAGGATGTGGATGGAAACCGTTTCCTTGACTGGATCGGTGGCGTCGGTGTTCTGAATATCGGACATTGTCATCCGGAGGTTGTGGATGCGGTGAAAGCACAGGCAGATAAATATTTTCATGGAATGTTCAATGTGGTGACTCACGAAGGTTACGTAGCACTGGCAGAAAAACTGGCTTCCATCGCGCCGGTGCGGGGAGAGCATGTGAAAGCTTACTTTACCAACAGTGGTGCGGAAGCCGATGAAAATGCAGTCAAAATTGCCAGAGCATATACAAAAAGACCCAATATCATTGTATTTTCCGGCGCATTTCACGGACGTACTCTGCTGACCATGTCCATGACATCCAAGAAAGCCTACGCCGTTGGAATGGGACCGTTTCCGGACGGTATTTTCCGTGCTCAGTTCCCTTATTATTACAGAAATCCGGCAGGAATGCCACAGGAAAAAGCCTGTGAATATTATCTGGAAAGCATCAAGGATGTATTCGAACAATGTGCACCGGCAGATACCATCGCAGCTGTTGTGGTAGAGCCGTTACAGGGTGAGGGCGGATTTATTCCGGCACCGATCGAGTGGATTCAGGCAGTCAGAAAATTGTGCGATGACCACGGTATTCTGCTGGTTGCCGATGAAGTGCAGACCGGATTCTGCAGAACCGGAAGAATGTTTGCTTCTGAATATTGGAAAGAAGCAGGTATCCAGCCGGATATCATCGCCACTGCAAAATCAATCGCAGGCGGTGTTCCTCTGTCAGCCATTATCGCAAGAGACGAGATCATGGATGCGCCGGCACCGGGCACCATCGGCGGAACCTTTGGAGGAAATGCTTTGGCTTGTGCTGCGGCATTGAAAGTAATCGAAGTGATGGAGCGAGATAATCTGGCAGGACGTTCTCTGGAAATCGGAGAAAAGGTGATGAGCCGTTATAATACATTAAAGGAAAAATATGAATGTGTGGGCGATGTCCGCGGATTGGGCGGTATGATCGGTATCGAATTTGTCAAAGATAAAGAATCCAAAGAACCGGATGCAGCCTTGACTTCCGCGATCATCAATGAATGTGCGGCCAACGGACTTCTGGTGGAAGGAGCCGGCACTTACAATAACGTCATTCGTTTCCTGGCACCGCTGGTGATGACCGATGCCCAGCTGGAAGCAGGCCTTGCTATTTTTGAGGCAGCGGTTGCGAAATGTTCAGAATGTTGAACTTATAATGCAATATAGTGAACGAAACTGAAGTATAAAATGCGGTACAAATCCTGAAATAATAATAAAAAATTATAGGGATTGAAGTGATAATAACGCATAAAATCAATTTATCAGCTATAATTTCATAAAATTATTAGATTTCGATAAAAAATGAATTTTTGTGTTGACAATACTTCAAATGGGTGATATATTGAACGTGTTCAAAATATTGCACAAAGATGACAAGGGTGTCAGAAGTCCGTTGAGGATTACTGGCATCCTTTTTGTCGTATCAGGGAAAAATCCCTGTACAATACAATGCTCTGATAAAGGCATTTGCATGGAAAAAGGAGGATTCATCATGAGATTAAAAGACACAGGATTAACCGCCCAGGATATTAAGGATAAAGTAAATAAGTATATGATTGAAACCTATGAACGTTTCGATTTCCTGGCAGAAACCGCAAAGGATCAGTACATTTACGATGAGAACGGGGAAGCATATCTTGATTTTTATGCAGGTATCGCTGTTAACTCCGCAGGTAACTGTAACGAAAAAGTGGTAAAAGCTGTTCAGGATCAGGTTGCGGATATCATGCATACCTTCAACTACCCATACACCATTCCGCAGGCACTGCTGGCAGAGAAAATCTGTACCACCATCGGAATGGATAAAATCTTTTATCAGAACTCAGGAACAGAGGCCAATGAAGCCATGATCAAAATGGCCCGTAAATATGGTATTGAAAAATACGGCCCGAATAAATATCACATCGTAACTGCCAAAATGGGATTCCACGGAAGAACCTTTGGTGCCATGTCCGCCACAGGTCAGCCTGGTAACGGATGTCAGGTTGGTTTCGGCCCGATGACCTACGGTTTCTCCTACGCACCATACAATGATCTGCAGGCGTTCAAAGATGCCTGTACAGAAAACACCATCGCCATCATGGTTGAGCCGGTACAGGGCGAAGGCGGTGTGCATCCTGCAACCCAGGAATTCATGCAGGGATTGAGAGAATTCTGTGATGAGAACGGTATGCTCCTTCTGATCGATGAGGTACAGACCGGATGGTGCAGAACCGGTGCTCCAATGTCCTATATGAATTACGGAATCAAGCCGGATATCGTATCCATGGCAAAGGCTCTCGGCGGCGGAATGCCAATCGGTGCCATCTGTGCCACAGAGGAAGTTGCCAAAGCCTTCACTCCAGGTTCCCACGGAACAACCTTCGGCGGACACCCGGTTTCCTGTGCTGCAGCACTGGCAGAAGTGGAAGAACTTCTTGACAGAGATCTGGCAGGAAATGCAAAGGAAGTGGGCGCTTACTTCATGGAACAGCTGAGAACTCTTCCACATGTGAAAGACGTCAGAGGACAGGGCTTACTGGTCGGTGTGGAATTTGATGACACGATTTCCGGTGTGGAAGTAAAACATGAATGTATCCACAGAAAATTATTGATCACGGCCATCGGCGCACATATTATCCGTATGATTCCGCCATTGATCATCACCAAAGAAGATTGCGACAAGGCAGTGGAAATCATTCGCGCATCGGTAGAAGCACTGGAGAAATAATTATAGACGAAAATAAAATGAAAGCGAGCGAGGGGGCCGACATGAAAATGTAGGGCTCCCCGTTTCTTTTTTGAGACGTTACAAAGAGAAAATAAAAAGGGAGGAGATGTTATATGCGAAAACATTTTGTGATTTCCGTGGGCTGTGAATACGGGTGCTACGGAGCTGAAATCGGAAAGATGATTGCCAAAGATTTTGGAATTGCATATTACGATAGAAAATTAGTCGATGACATTATGGAAGAAGCCGGATTTTCCAAGGATCTGGCAGAGAAGGCAGAAGCCGGTGTGGATATTCGGGGTAAAGCCACCAAATCCGCCGCTGCTGCAGGGGCACCGACCCAGTACACGAACCTGACCAAACGAATGGTGTACATCCAGACCGAGGTTATCAAAAAGCTGGCGGCCAAAGGCTCCTGTGTCTTCATCGGAAGATGTTCCGATTACATTTTAAGAGAGCAGGACAATTGTTTGAACGTATTCATTTATGCACCGACGGAAGTTCGTATTGAAAATGTGATGAAGGAACACAACCTCACCAGAGAGGATGCGATTCTTCTCATCGAGAAAAACGATGAAATGTTTCATGCCAGATATAAACAGATGACAGGAACTTACAGAGGAGACCGTCATAACAGACATTTCCTCATCGATTCCAGCATGCTGGGACCGGAAGCTACAGCGAAACTGATTGAAGACATTGCACAGAAAGTATTTAAAGAAGGAGAGTGATCATCATGGATACAAAGAAATCATCAGAATTTGACAAAGTATTAGGCGCATGGGATATCCTCGTGATTGCTTTCGGTGCCATGATCGGCTGGGGCTGGGTTGTCTCCTCCGGTGACTGGATCGGTATGGGCGGCGTTGTGGGCGCAGCTCTCGGTTTCGTGATCGGTGGTATCATGGTTTTTTTCGTAGGTCTTACTTACGCTGAGTTAACCGGTGCCATGCCACAGTGTGGCGGCGAGCACGTGTTCAGCCACAGAGCCATGGGGCCGATGGGATCCTTCGTTTGTACATGGATGATCATTCTCGGTTACGTCAGTGTAGTATGTTTTGAAGCCTGCGCATTGCCGACGATTATTACATACATTTTCCCTTCCTTCCTGAAAGGATATTTATATACAGTAGCTGGATTTGACATTTACGCTTCCTGGCTTGCTGTTGCGGTAGCAGTTTCTCTTTTCATGACTTACATTAATATCCGTGGTGTAAAAACTGCAGCCATCCTGCAGACCATTCTCACCGTAATTATCGGTGGTGTAGGTATTATCCTGATTGCTGCTTCCGCCATCAACGGAGACATGTCTAACCTTTCCGGTCAGGTGTTTATGGGAGAATCCACCGGCAGCATGGTAAAAGGAGTGCTGGCTGTAGCAGTTATGACTCCATTCTATTTCATTGGATTTGATGTAATCCCGCAGGCAGCGGAAGAAATTGATGTGCCACTGAAAAAAATCGGTAAGATCCTGGTACTCTCCATCGTCATGGCCGTTGTATTTTACGCGTTGATTATCCTTGCCGTCGGACATGTTCTGAATCCGGAAGAAATTCTGGCTTCCCAGAGCGGAACCGGTCTTGTTACAGCCGATGCCATGGGCAAAGCATTTAATTCGACCATCATGGCAAAGGTGATCATCGTCGGCGGTATGTGCGGTATCGTCACCAGCTGGAACTCCTTCCTGATGGGTGGCAGCCGTGCCATGTACTCCATGGCAGAATCTTACATGATTCCGTATACCTTCGCAAAATTACATCCGAAATACAAAACTCCTGTCAACGCCCTGTATCTGATCGGTGCGCTGTCTGTCCTTGCTCCGTTTGCAGGAAGAAAGATGCTGGTGTGGATCGTGGATGCCGGAAACTTCGGATGCTGTATCGCTTATTGTATGGTTTCCATTTCCTTTATGATTCTCCGGAAAAAAGAACCGGATATGGAACGTCCTTATAAAGTAAAGAATTATAAATTTATCGGAGCCATGGCTGTACTCATGTCCGGCTTTATGGTTGTGATGTACCTGATTCCGGGATCCGGTGCGGCACTGGTATGGCAGGAATGGATCATGGCAGGCGGCTGGTGTATCCTCGGCGTGGTATTCTGTATCGTATGTAAAAGGAAATATAAAGAAAAATTCGGTATTCTTGTGGAAATCATTTCCGATGAAGATGCGGTTGCCCTTCAGTCCAGCGATGAAGAAATCTCCGCAGCTCTGGATGTGGCCATCGATGCCGCAATCAACAAGATTTTATCAGAAAGAAAAGTACGTTTTGAATAGAAATTGAGGTGGAAAGAATGAATTTCAATTATTATTTACCGGTAAATGTAATTTTCGGCTGTGGAAAATCAGCCCAGGCAGGAGAAATCACAAAGCCTTACGGAACAAAGGCCCTGATCGTCACCGGAAGATCCAGTGCAAAGAAATCCGGTCTGTATGATAAGGTAAATGACAGCCTGAAAGCAGCCGGTATTGACAGTGTATTATTTGATAAGGTGGCTCAGAACCCGCTCACCACAACGGCCATTGAGGGTGCGGAATTCGCCAAAGCCAACGACTGTGATGTGGTCGTGGCCATCGGCGGTGGCAGCATCATGGACTGCGCCAAAGCCATCGCTTTCCTGGCAGTCAATGACGGAGATATCAACGACTACATTTTCAATCGGAAAGTCAGTGACAAAGCCCTTCCGCTGGTATTGATCCCAACCACCTGCGGAACCGGCTCCGAAGGAAACGGATTTGCCGTTCTGACCAATCCGGAAAACGGAGACAAAAAGTCTCTTCGATCCAACGCAGTCATTGCAAAGGCATCCATCGTGGATCCGGAATGTATGATGACCATGCCAAAACGAGTGCTTGCTTCTGTTGGCTTTGACGCGTTATGCCACAGCATGGAAGCCTACACCTCCAAAATTGCCCAGCCATTTACCGATGCCCTGGCTCTCTACGCCATCGAGCTGATCGCCGACTGCCTCGTGGACTTATACAACGGCTCCGAAGACAGCAAAAAATGGGAAGAGCTCACCATCGCCAGCACCATCGGCGGAATGGTAATCAATCAGGCCGGTGTCACCCTCGCCCACGGCATGGAGCATCCGGCGTCAGGACTCAAGGACATCGTTCACGGCCATGGCCTGGCAGCCCTCACCCCTTCCATCATTGACGCCTCCTGGAAAGGAAACGAAGAAAAATTCGCCAGAATCTCCCGATTACTGGGCGGAACCGGCGCTGCAGACTGTGCCGATCAGGTTCATGCGCTTCTGGAGCAAATCGGAATGGATGTCACCCTTTCCGATCTGGGACTCTCCCCGGAAGACATCCCGTGGATGGCAGAAAACTGCATGAAAGTATCCGCAGCCTCCGTTGCCAATAACCCGGTGGTATTCAGCCAGGAAGAAATCGCAGAGATCTATCAGAAAGCAATGTAAGAAATTGCAGTTGTTTTTTGTATTTAATTTGCTTTCATAAAGCGAATTAGATTAAAAAGTTTATTTTATTAAGCATATTGTTTTGCAATGTTGATTCATGTTATAATTTCAATCATAAACAAAAGTTTATAGATTGGAGAAGATTATGAATACACAAAATGAAAACAGAAGCAGTTTTTCCGGGAAGATCGGCTTTGTGCTGGCGGCTGCGGGGGCTTCCGTGGGCTTGGGAAATATCTGGCGGTTTCCTTATCTGGCGGCCAAATATGGCGGGGGTATTTTCCTGCTGGTCTATATTATTCTGGCCTTGACCTTCGGTTATACCATGATCGTGGCGGAGACGGCCATCGGCCGCATGACCCAAAAAAGCCCCGTGGGAGCCTTCGGTTCCTTTGGCAAATCGGGCTGGCTGTCCTTTGGCGGATGGATCAATGCAATCATTCCGATCCTGATCGTGCCTTATTATTCCACCATCGGTGGCTGGGTGATCAAATATCTGGCGGAATATCTGTGGGGCAACGGAGCGAAAGTGGCTTCCGATGGATATTTTAATGAATTTATTTCCGGTGGTTTTTCGGCAGAAATCTGTTTTCTGGTTTTTGCTTTTGTTACTTTATTTATTATATTTGCGGGAGTTAGAAATGGAATCGAGCGGGTGTCCAAGATCATGATGCCGATTCTGGTGGTTCTCTCTTTTATCATTGCCGGATACTCCATCACAAGAGAAGGGGCATTGGAAGGGGTGAAATATTTCCTGGTCCCGAACCCGGCCAACTTCTCCTGGATGACCGTCGTGTCGGCCATGGGACAGATGTTTTATTCCCTATCCATCGCCATGGGTATTTTGATTACCTTTGGTTCCTATATGAAGAAAGAGGTGTCCATTGAAGGGGCAACCCAGAATGTGGAGATTTTTGATACGGCCATCGCGATCATGGCGGGGCTGATGATCATTCCGGCGGTATTTGCTTTCTCCGGCGGCGATCCGGAGACCTTGCAGGCGGGACCGGCCCTGATGTTTATCACCATTCCGAAGGTATTTGCCAGCATGGGATATGGCACACCGGCAGGAATTCTGTTCTTCCTTCTTGTGCTTTTTGCAGCCCTGACCAGTTCCATCGCCCTGACAGAAAGTGCGGTCTCAACCTTCGAAGACGAGCTGGGCTGGGGACGGAAAAAAGCAACGATTATCGTGGGAATTATCATGGTTGTGCTGGGAAGCCTTTCCTCACTGGGCTATGGCCCGCTGGCCTTTGTGAAGATCATCGGCATGCAATTCCTTGACTTCTTTGATTTCCTCACCAATTCCGTGATGATGCCGATCGCGGCACTGACCATCTGCCTGCTGGTCTCAAGGAAGATTGGCGTAGAGGGAATTGCCGAAGAAGTGGAGAGAGAAGGAGCACCGTTTCGCAGAAAGAGAATATTTACATTTATGATCCGATACATTTGTCCGATTTTTGTGGCAATCATCTTGATCAGCTCGGTGGCAAATGTGTTTGGATGGATCAGCATGTAATTAACAATGAAATTGTAATTTAGATGAAAATCCGTTATACTAATGACAAAGTCAGGTATAGCGGATTTCTTTGTCCCTCTGTAAGATGATTGGGCGGGAGGTATAAGATGGTAAAAACGGTTGGAATCGGAATACAGAATTATGAAGATGTCATTCGGGGGAATTATTTTTATATTGATAAAACAAACTTTATCAAAGAATGGTGGGAGAGTGGAGATAGTGTCACCCTGATCACCCGCCCCAGACGTTTCGGAAAAACCTTGAATATGAGTATGCTGGAGCAGTTTTTTTCGGTGGACTATGCTGACAGAGAGGATCTGTTTAGAGGATTGTCCATTTGGAAAGAGGAAGAATACAGAACATTACAGGGAACATATCCGGTCATCAGTCTGTCCTTTGCCAATATAAAAGAACCGGATTATAAAATGACATTTTATCGGATACGGCAGCTGCTGATGAAACAATATGAAAAATATTCTTTTTTGCTGGAAGGGGATGTCCTCTCCAAAACAGAGAAGGCATATTTTGAAAAAATGACTTCCGAGATGAACAGAGAGGATGCTCCGATGGCCCTCTACCAATTGTCAGACTATTTATACCGCTACTATGGCAAAAAAGTGATTATTCTTCTGGATGAATATGACACACCGATGCAGGAGGCTTATGTGGACGGATACTGGGATGAACTGGCTTCTTTTACGAGAAGTTTGTTTAATTCAACGTTTAAAACGAATCCATATATGGCGAGGGGGATTTTGACCGGGATTACAAGAGTCAGCAAAGAATCTGTATTTTCTGATCTGAACAATCTGAAAGTGGTCACCACAACATCGGATGAATATGCAGCATCCTTTGGTTTTACGGAAGAAGAAGTTTTCAGTACGTTAGATGAATACGGATACAGTGACAAGAAGGAAGCAATAAAGCGATGGTATGACGGTTTTATTTTTGGAAAACAGCGGGATATTTATAATCCGTGGTCAATCTTAAACTTTCTGGATACCGGAAAAATCGGTGCATATTGGGCCAATACCAGCAGCAACGAGCTTGTGGGGAAGTTGATCCGTGAGGGAAGCAGAAGAGTAAAAACGAATTTTGAGGATCTTCTTGCAGGGAAAACCATTTGTTGTCCGATTGATGAACAGATTGTTTATAATCAGTTAGATAGAAGTGAAGGGGCTATCTGGAGCCTTCTTCTGGCAAGCGGTTATTTGAAGGTGGTAAGTCATGAGAGCGAGGAGACGGTCACCGCCGGCGGATTCCCAAAATATGAGTTAATGCTTACGAATTACGAAGTAAAACGTATGTTTCAATGCATGGTACATGAATGGTTTGATGAGGAATCCGGAGCCTATAATGATTTTGTGGATGCTTTACTGGCAGGAGATATCGAAGCAATGAATGAATATATGGAGGGGGTAACCGGACAGATATTCAGCAGTTTTGATACCGGAAAAAGACCTTCCGGGTCACAGCCGGAACGTTTTTACCATGGATTCGTGCTCGGATTGATCGTCGACCTGGCGGATCGGTTTATCATCACTTCCAATCGGGAAAGCGGATTTGGAAGATACGATGTGATGCTGGAACCCAAAAAGAAAGAAGAGGATGCGATTATCCTGGAATTTAAAGTATTTAATCCGAAAAGAGAAAGGTCATTGGAAGAAACGGTTCATGCGGCACTCACACAGATTGAAGAAAAAAAGTATGAAGCTGCATTGATAACAAAAGGAATCTTGCCGGAACATATCCACAAATACGGTTTCGCCTTTAAAGGAAAAGAAGTGTTGATTGGTTAAGTGGTTATAAAAGAGCTGCACACTATTTATAATTTAGTGTTGCAGCTCTTTTTTTGCACCGTCAGTCTATGAATAATCTATAGGAATTTCCCTGGAAAATCTGTATTGTTAAAACAAAATACAAATAAAACATACTGTTATTGCATGGTTTTGAAACAAAAGCTCTAACCACAAAAATATTTAAAAATATTTTTAAAATAACAGTTGACAAATCTATAAACTGTTGTTATTATAATGTCAGAAGTTTTGAAACAACAATTTTTCCAAAAACAAATTTTTAAAACAAAAGGAGGCGTTGTTATGATTTATACGGTTACTTTGAATCCGGCACTGGACAAGACCGTGGAGATTCCATCACTCACCATTGACAGTGTGAACCGTATTACCACCATGCGAACCGATCCGGGCGGAAAGGGAATTAATGTTTCCAAGGTGATCGATAAGCTGGGC
>JALERO010000074.1 GCA_022764265.1 Eubacterium sp.
GCCGCCAGCACACTGACTACCAGATCCCAGGTTCTCTTTGTGGATGAAATACTGAGTACTTCATTGGTGGTGTGTATGTGTTCCATCTGCGGTCCGAAGGATACTGCATCCAGGCCTTCCAGCTTGGAAGCAAAAATTCCACATTCCAGTCCGGCATGGATTCCTTCTACCACCGGTTCCTCACCATACTGCTTCTTGTAGGCTTCCACCATCACGTCGCGCAGTCTGGACTCGGCTCTGTATTCCCAACCAGGATAAATCCCGCTGACATCAACAGTTCCTCCCAGCGCTTCTGTGAGATTGCGCATGGAATCAACGAGATACCATTTTTCACTCTCACTGGAGCTCCTTACGGCATAAGATAAAATCACTTTATCGGCTTCTGTTTTTAAGATTCCCAGATTCAGAGAGGTCTGAACCATATCCTTCATGTCCGGATTCATTCGCTGAATGCCATTTGGCAGATTGATGATCGCAGTAACCACCGCTTTTGCATCCTCTCGTGCCATAATGGATACGGTTTCGGTCTCTTTCACATTCAGATGAAGGACCATATCCGGGTCTGTTGTTTTGTGTTCTTCTCTGATTTCCTCAAATGTGTCCTGAATCAGCTGTGTCACTTCGGCCACACATTCCGGTGCGACGGAAACAACCGCTTCGCTGAACTTGGCAATAGCGTTGTCTTTCTCGCCGCCGTCTACGGAAACCAGACCGGTACAAGGTTTCTTTAAGACATTTAAAAGAACTCTACCCATTGCCACATTGGCATTCATGCGGCCCTTATCAATCTCCACACCGGAATGACCGCCGGCAAATCCATCCATTCTCACTTCAATCACCGTTGCTTCCGCTGCCTCTGTCTTATACGGCAGATTGCAGGTTGTCATTGCTCCGCCGGCACAGCTGACCGTAAACACGCCTTCATCTTCGGAATCCATATTCATAAACAGGCGCCCTTTCAGATCGGATACATCAATATCGGTAGCACCGAGCATACCGATTTCTTCATCTACTGTAAAAATAGCTTCAATCGGCGGATGAGCCATGGAAAAATCATCGAGAATCGCCAGAGTATAGGCTACTGCGATTCCGTCATCACCGCCTAAGGAAGTTCCTCTGGCTGAAATCAGATCTCCGTTCACTTCCAGATCCAGCCCCTCTGTCTCCAGATCCTTTTCACATCCGTCTACCTTAACGGCAACCATATCCATATGACCCTGGAGAACGACCGGTTCTGAAGCTTCATAACCAGCGGATCCGCCCTTCCAGATAATCACATTGTATTTTTCATCCTGTCTGTATTTTAAATCTCTTTCTTTTGCAAAATTAACCAGATAGTCACTGATTTGTTTTACATTTCCTGAACCGTGAGGAATCGAGCAAATCTCTTCAAAAAAATGAAAGACCCGATTCGGTTCCAGTCCTGTTAACACACCCATAGTCTCCTCCTTTAGATTCAAGATTTATTATTTTACTTTTTTATATTTTGCACCATCTTTTTCTAATTGTCCAGTTTTTTCCATGTAGACCAGAAGCTGTGATGCAAAATCTTTTTTATCTTTGACGACAGCCCGATTGGCGGAAAACGGCATCTTGGCCTCCAGTCCGCCACAGATACGCTCCACATCAGTCTTCGTAATGTATTCGTTTTTCTTTAAATATTTTTTGACCTGGCTCTCGCCTTTGCTGAAAAGGAGTTTCATCAAATCTCCTGTCTGATTCCTCTGTCTGACCAGGCCCCATCCATAAATAATCATGGTGGCAATTGCAA
Organism: Eubacterium sp.; assembly: GCA_022764265.1. Classification (GTDB taxonomy): domain Bacteria; phylum Bacillota; class Clostridia; order Lachnospirales; family Lachnospiraceae; genus Anaerobutyricum. The sequence continues at coordinate 1,772 of JALERO010000074.1, forward strand.
ATAAAATAATCCCGATAATGATTGTACTGATCTTCATTTGTGCCTCCTAACAAGTCTGACAGAACTATTATCTGCCACCGCAAGTCCTTTTATCAAAAAATGTATCTTAAAATTATTCTACAAAAGTAATGTATCCGTTTTTCTCCAAGATTCCAAAATAGGTGGACAGCCGCTCGTACAGCTGATTCGATGCGCCCTTATGTTCTTTTTTGAGAATCTGTCCTATCTCATAAATGGTCTTTTTCCCGTCAATCTGCTGCCAGACACAGCTTCCATATTCATCCAGCTTAATAAAGCTGTATCTCGGCTTTTTGAAAAGTTTCTGGGCAAGGGTATTATAAAATCCGGTATTTTCCACTGTCACTTCCACAATGTCGTCTTCAAGAAGCTCCCATTTCTTCCCGTTGATTCGGGGAATTCTGTCAACATAGTTTTCTGCATTTTTCTTCTTGTTCTTTTTCATAAATACCTCCAATCTGATTATACAGGTATTTTTGCTAAATTCCTATATAAAAAGAAAGGACACCACTGCATAGCTTGCAGCAGTGTCCTGATCTCATTTTTGTAGATTACTCAGCCTTTGTGGTATCAATCTCTATTGTTTTTTTCTTTTTGCACATGTAAAAAAGTGTAGCAAGTAACAGGGCAAACGCAACCAGAGCTACCCAGTTACCAACAGACATGAAGCTGTTACCGTAAATGCCGGACATATCAAAGTCCAGTCCGAGTACGGCAAAGACTGCCAGAAGGATACCGACAAGACCTTCACCTGCAATCATACCTGCAGAATAAAGGACACCGGATTCCACAGAATGTTTCTTCTGTGCTTCGTTGTCGTATTTTTTCTTGCTTTCCACATACCATTTGATCAGACCGCCGACAAAGATCGGAGAACTCAAATGGATCGGCAGATACAGACCAATGGCAAATGCCAGGACCGGAATGCCAAGAACTTCAACGGCGATGGCAATGAATACACCCATAAAGATTAATGTCCAAGGAAGGGTTCCTCCCATAACACCTTCCACAACCATCTTCATCAGAGATGCCTGTGGTGCAGGAATTGCCTCGGAACCGAATCCCCATGCTGCATTCAGCAGATACATAACGCCGCCGATGGCAATGGCTGCTGCCAGAGAACCGATCAGCTCACCAATCTGCTGTTTCTTCGGTGTAGCGCCGACAATGTAACCAGTCTTTAAATCCTGGGAGGTATCACCGGCAATCGCTGCGATGATACAGATAATCGTACCAACGGAAATAGCTGCAACCATACCATGTGTACCGTCATTGCCTGTCATCTTGAAAATAAAGGTAGTCAGGATCAAAGTTGCGATGGCCATACCGGAAACCGGGTTGTTACTGCTGCCGACAAGTCCAACCATTCGGGAAGAAACGGTAGCAAAGAAGAAACCAAATACAACAATGATCACTGCGCCTAACGGATTAACCGGAATAGAAGGAATCAGCCAGATTGCAACAGCGATTACAAGCACGCTGAGGATAACCACTTTCATCGGCAGATCCTGCTGTGTACGATCTCCTCCTGTCACATTCTTACCAAAACCACCCATTGCCTTTTTAAAGGTCTTAATCATAGTTGGTAAAGATTTCAGAAGGCTCATGATACCACCGGCTGCCACGGCACCGGCACCAATGTATCGAATGTAATTACTCCAGATCGTTCCCGGATCCAGCTGATTGAACGGGATTGCATTGCCCGCCTCATCCATAACGCGGGATGCGGTCTCTCCGCCAAAGAACGCGATGGCCGGAATCAATACCAGATAAGAAAGAATACCGCCGGCAAACATGTAGCTGGAGATCTCCAGACCACAGATATAACCAACGCCTGCCAGAGCAGGAAGTACATCCATACCCACACCACAGGTAAAGGTAGGATTCTGAATATCAAAATTCACTTCACTTGGGAATAATTTCAGTCCGTCTGCAATAAACTTGTAAACAGCTGCAATTCCAAGTCCTGCAAATACCACTTTGGATTTCTCTCCGCCTTCTTCACCGGCAAGAAGAACTTCCGCACAGGCAGTTCCTTCCGGATAAGGCAGAACTCCATGTTCCTCGACAATTAAGGCAGTACGCAGAGGTACCATGAAAAGTACACCGAGGAAACCACCGCACAGCGCAATGATCGCAATGGTCAGGAAGGATGGTGCATCACAAACACCTTCTTCTGCCCACATAAAAACAGCCGGCAGAGTAAAAATTGCTCCCGCCGCCAGCGACTCACCTGCTGAACCGATTGTCTGTACCATGTTGTTTTCCAAAATTGAGTCTTTCTTCAGGATGACCCGAATCACACCCATTGAGATAACCGCTGCCGGAATGGAAGCAGATACCGTCATACCAACTCTTAATCCAAGATAAGCGTTGGCACCGCCAAATACCACTGCAAGGATGATACCCAGAATGATGGATGTCACCGTAAACTCAGGGAGCACCTGATCCGCAGGGATAAATGGCTTAAACTCTTTCTTGTTTTCCATAGTTTTTATCTCCTGTTCTATATAGAATATAAAGCATATTATACTATATAATCGAAAAAAATAAAGTGGAAAAAATTAATAATCTTAAAAAAGGATGACAAAAAAGAATATTTTCTTGGGAATCAAATATATTATGTTAACACTTTTGAAAGGCTGATGACAAATTATGCGACGATCAATTCTATGGCTAATCAGTTTTTGTTTTATATTTCTTTCCGCCTGCGGATTACTTACTTCCAGAAAAAACACTTCATCCTCTCAGAATGACACCTCCACGCAACCCCCGTCTCCTTCGGAACAAACCACATCAATCATTTCCTCCGAGGACTCAAACGCAACCGAGACAACCGCTGCCCCTTCCGAAAACAGTACCTCCTCTGTTGATCCCTCCACCTTATCCAACACTTTGATGGCCTGGTGGTTTATGAAAAATGAAAATCATCAGCCTCCTTCCGCCCAGGAGGAAATCGATCTAAGCCTTTATGATGCCTGGTATGTAAAAACAGATCTTAAAGAGGGCGAAAAACCGGTTTTTCTTACCTTCGACTGTGGTTATGAAAATGGATATACTGCCGGTATGCTTGATGTTCTGAAAAAACATGAAGCGCCTGCTGCGTTCTTTTTATGCAAACATTTCATTAAGGATCAACCGGAACTGGTTAAGAGAATGAAGGAAGAGGGGCACATCGTGGGCAATCACACCTCCAACCACATCTGTATGCCGGAAGCCGATGAGCGGACGATCCGCGAAGAGATTGCAGACAATGCCTCTTACATGAAAGAAGCGACCGGATATGAAATGGATCCATTCTTCCGGCCGCCAAAGGGAGAATACAGTGAACGCACACTGCAGATTACAAAGGATATGGGATACACCACCGTCTTCTGGAGTCTCGCCTATCCGGATTATGACGTCAATAACCAGCCGGGCGCAGACTACGTGGTGGAACAATTTAATAAATATATTCACCCGGGTGCCATTCCGCTCATTCATAATGTATCCGAATCCAATGCCCAGGCTTTAGATACCGTACTGACCAATCTGGAAAAAGAGGGTTACACCTTCCATTCCCTTAAAGAACTTTCTCAGGCGAAAAATTCCTGAAGCACATCTTCCAGGAGTTTTTCTTCCTCCATGGACACCGGTGGCTCAATTTTCTTTTTCTTCCTGTTTTCCTGTGCGTAACGAAGAAGGCGGTGGCGGCGTTCTCTCTGTTCCCCGAGATCCTCCACCGCTTCATTTCCGCTTATGGTATTTTCCAGTACATTTTCCAGATAATCGTTCATATTTATTATAACCATATGCTTTTTCTCATCGGCCCGCAAGAAGGTATCCAGAAACAGCAACATGCAGGCCGCCGTTATTCCGGTCAGATACATCACCATGATATCTGTGAGGTTCCTTCCCTGCTGAGAGGCCACCAGGGCTCCCGCCGCCCCCGCAATGGCACATCCGGCAATGGACAATCTCTCCAGAGTCACCCAGAAAGAACAGGTAAATCCACATATTCTTTTCTTCCGGAATAATCTGTCCACAAAAGTTTCAACATTATTCACTTTAACATTCATAGAATGATAATCTTCGTATTTCTTTTTTAAGGATATCAGCCATTTTTTCTTTGTTTTACCGATTTGTGCTGTGGACTTTATCATGCTTCTGTAGGAGATTTCAAGGATTCCCCAGCTGATCACGCCAAGGAAACAACATGTCAGGATCGCTTTTATAAAAGGACTGGTATTTATGATGTATTCGAACATTTCCTTCCCTCCTGTTCAAATAAAAGGATATCAGTTACCGTTTCCAATCCACTCAGACCTCCTTATTGCGGACGGACAAAAATCCATCGGAATCATCGTTCCATACGTTGTCTGTTGGGATTTGTCCCAATTATACGGGATGGATTTCCTCTTGAAAAGGGGGATTCGTTCGTAAAAAAAACCCTTTCTCCTGCAAAAAGAGAAAGGGTTCTGCTTCATTTTATCTGCTTTGACTTATTTGCCCATTTTTAAGAACATGGCAGCCAGAAGCTTCACGGTGTGAATGATCGCCTGCTGCTCAAAGGTCTCATAAGAAACCGGTGCACTGTCATCTGCTTTATCGGAAATTGCACGGATGATCACAAACGGAACCTTGTTGAGAGTTGCCACCTGTGCCATGGCAGCACCTTCCATCTCCGCACAGTATCCACCAAAGGTCTGTACCAGATCAGCCTTCGTCCTGTTATCAGAAATAAACTGGTCTCCTGTCACGACACGGCCCACAAAGCACTGGATCTCCGGATTCACGATCTCACAGGCATCCTTCGCCATCTCCACCAGCTCCGGATCAGCCACAAACACGGAAGACTCCATGCCCGGAATCACGCTTCTCTTATATCCGAGTCCTGTCACGTCAAAATCATGATGCAGGGCATCGCTGGAAATCACGATATCTCCCACATTGATATCCTTGTAGAGTCCGCCGGCCACACCGGTATTGATCAGCATGTCCACTTCATAAACATTCACGAGAATCTGTGTGCAGATTGCCATGTTAACCTTACCGATGCCGCTCTGCACTACAACCGCCTGCTGATTCCACAGAGTTCCCCGATAGAAAGTCATCCCTGCAATTGTCTTCTTCTCCGCATCTTCCATCTGATGGATCAGGGAAGCAACTTCTTCTTCCATAGCCCCGATTACACCAATACAAACCATAATATATACCTCCATAATTATTTTCAAGAACGCCTCGGCGTTCTTGCTGCGAGATCAAATCATCTAATATGTCATAATTATTTTCAGTATAACATAGATTCTCAGAGATTGCATCATAAAAGTTTGTATCCCCCGGGAAGTTACGAGCCCGATATCCCTAAAAAATTGTCAATAAAAAACTAATTATTACCGTAATTTTTTATAAATTTTTCTTCTATTCTTTTAAGGGAAAAGGTGCTATACTCATTATCAGTTTATAGGCTCGGGAAAAGTCCCGACAATTGATGTCACATTTAAAGAAAGAGGGAAAAATAATAATGTACAGCTACAAAACACGAGGTACTTGCTCCAGAGAAATTCAATTTGATGTTGAAAATGACCAGATCAAAGAGGTTCGCTTTATCGGAGGCTGTATGGGAAATACACAGGGAATCAGCGCTCTTGTAAAGAATCGCAATATTGATGAGGTTATTGATTTGTTAAAGGGTATTGATTGCGGCGGCAGAGGCACATCCTGCCCGGATCAGCTTGCTCTTGCTCTGACCGCATACAAACAACAGGCATAATTCTCAGGAGGCAGTTATTCATGAAACGCATTATCTTAACCGGCGGAGGCACAGCCGGTCATGTTACTCCTAACATGGCACTGGTTCCAAGCTTAAGAGAAGCCGGATACGACATTCATTATATTGGTTCCTATAACGGTATGGAACGGAAATTAATCGAAGAAATCGGAATCCCTTACCATGGTATTTCTTCCGGAAAGCTTCGCCGCTATTTTGATGTTAAGAATTTTTCTGATCCGTTTAAAGTATTAAAAGGCTATGGGGAAGCTTCCCATCTGATCAAAAAACTGAAACCGGATATTGTCTTCTCCAAGGGCGGTTTTGTGACGGTTCCCGTTGTCCTTGCAGCCAAAAGACGAAAGGTTCCGGTAATCATTCATGAATCCGACATTACTCCGGGTCTTGCCAACAAGCTGAGTATTCCGGCAGCAACCAAGGTCTGCTGTAACTTTCCGGAGACTTTGGCCCACCTTCCGGCCGACAAAGCCGTACTTTCCGGCTCTCCGATCCGAAAGGAGCTGTTTTCCGGAAGCAAAGAAGAAGGCCTTCGAATCTGCGGATTTGACGACTCCAAACCTGTCCTGATGGCCATGGGCGGTAGTCTCGGTGCCGTTGCGATCAACAATGCCCTGCGCAATAATCTGGACGCACTGCTGGAACAGTTCCAGATAATTCATCTCTGCGGAAAGGGCAATTACGATCACTCTCTGGAAGATAAAAAAGGCTACAAACAGTTCGAGTATGCAAAAAAAGAGCTGACGCATCTCTTTGCCGCAACGGATCTGATCATATCAAGAGCCGGTGCCAACGCAATCTGTGAGCTCCTCGCTCTGAAAAAACCAAACATCCTGATTCCGCTTCCTGCAACCCAAAGCCGCGGAGACCAGCTCCTCAACGCCGCTTCTTTCGAAAAATCCGGTTACAGCTATGTACTTCAGGAAGAAGAAATGACCGACGATACTTTACTGAAAGCAGTCCGGTATGTTTACGATGAACGCGAGGAATACATTCAGACTCTCAAAGAAAGCAAACTGAACGACTCTATCGCCATCATTATGGATCTGATCAAAAAATATTCCAAATAATGTA
>JALERO010000191.1 GCA_022764265.1 Eubacterium sp.
GCGGTTATATTGGAAATTATGGGAATTCCATTTCTGTTTCTGGAGCAAAATTCTCCATTCTTTTTTCTGGTTGTATTTGGGGTAGTGGGATTGCTGATTGGAATGCTAATTGCCTATAATGTGATCGAGAGCAGGTATAAATGAGATATTATCTAAAATATTTTATAAGATGCTCAGCGTACATTTCTGCCAGGTGAGAACAACTGCTTTCCTGATTCCAGTATGCATAGACCGATAATGGTTCTATAGTTTTATATGGTTTTTGAATAATACCTTTTGGGAGAACGGGTGATTCTTCTCTGGGATTTAGAACCAGAGGAGCAATGCCCGTTTTTTTTCTCAGATAATTGTATATCGATTGTAATTCATTGATGGCAATGGAAATGTGTGGTTTTTTCTTTATGCGATCAAATTCCTGCAAAATTGTATAATAGCTGGGACATCCGGAAAACAGAAGGGGTTGGTTCACCAGATCGTCAGCGGTAAGAAAATCTTTATGAGAAAGAGGATAGTCTTCGGCCATAAGGATAACCGTTTGCAGCTGGTGAATTTTTTTATGGGTAAATGTCTCATCCCATCCGATGCATAAAGAAATGCCGATTTGTGCATCGTCCTGTGCGATTAACTTTTTGCAGTTGAAAATACGATGTTCTTCAAGTCCTGTTTCGATATTGGGGTATTTATCTGAAAAGGACAAAAATGGTCTTGGAGTTAAAAGCTGAACAACACCGATATCAAGAACAACACGCAGAGTTCCGGTGTCATTCTGTTTTTGCTGATTTTGACAGCGGAGTTGAAGTTTATGATAGTTTTCAACAATACTTTTAAAACACTGGTAAGCATCATCACCGGCTTCTGTAGGAATCAGCCCTCTGGATGTCCTGAGGAACAGTTCTGTTCCCAGATCAGTTTCAAATCTTTGAATAATGCGGCTCACATACTGTTGGCTTACATATAAATGTTTTGCCGCTGTCGATATTTTTTTGTCCTCATAAACCTGAATGAAGTATAACATTTGATTGAGGTCAGCTGACATACGTTATTCCTCCATAATAGCTAGAAAACTACAGTGATCTTAAGTTATAATCGTAAGTTTTAATAGCTTTATTTTAACATAATTAGCTAGAAAATGCATATATAATTACTACTCAACTATGTAGTTGTATGAACGGGACTCAAAAAAGGTGTTTTACAGATTACTATATCTATGCTTAAATGAATATACAAACACATAGGTATATACAAGTAAATACATTATTTTTAAAGGAGAAGATGAATATGTATGATTTTTCAAAAATGACAAAAAAGGATTTCGGAAAGTTTTTTGATTATTCTGTATTGCCAAAACAGACAACAGAAGCTGAACTGATTAAAGGATGTAAAGATGCTATTGAATACAATTGTGCAGCATTTTATCCTAATTCAAATTACTGGCTTCCTTTGACAAAGGAATTACTGAAGGGATCCGGAGTTCTTGCGGCTACTACATTTGATTTTCCTACAGGAAATGCGACTCCGTATATGAAAGGAAAATTTGCGGAAGAAGCGGTAAATCTCGGTGCTGAGGCTATGGATATGGTTATGAATATCGGTGCATTGAAGACCGGAAGGATCGAGGACGTAAAGGAAGAACTTCGTCTCGTGAAGGCAGCAGCAGGAGATGATATTCTGACAAAATGTATTCTTGAGGTATGTTATCTGACAGACGAAGAGATTAAATATGCAGCTTCTCTGGTAGCAGAGGCTGGATTTGATTATGTAAAGACTGCTTCCGGACAGTTTGATGGCCCAACGATGGATCAGTTCCTGGTAATGAAAAAGGCGGTTGCTGGTTCCAAAACAAAGACAAAGGTGGCAGGCGTGAAATTCCCGCGTCCTCAGAATGCATATGCATTTATTATGGCAGGAGCTGACCTGATTGGTACCCGTGCTGCAATTGAGATTCTGGACCATCTTGATATGATGAGAGAGATCGGACTTGTTCCGAAATATGAGGGATAAGAAATCATACTATCATATAAAGCGTAGCGGTTCTATTTACAAATTTGCTTGCTGCTGACAGAAAGCGGCAGAACGGAGAGTATTATGAAAAAATATGTAATCGGTATTGACGTAGGAACCACAGGCACAAAGGCGATGGTCGTAGATCTTAAAGGAAATAATCTGGGAAGCAGCTACAGAGATTATCCATTTATTACTCCGAAAGATAAATGGGTTGAGCTGGATCCGAAGAATCTTACAGAGCAGGTATTTACAGTGACAGCGGAATCCATTCAGAAATCAGGGGTTGCCCCGGAAGAAATTGCTGCGGTAAGTTTTTCTGTACAGCGTTCTTCCTGTCTGTTGGTTGATGAAAATGGAGAGGCATTAAATAATATTATGGTCTGGCTCGACACCAGAGCAGATGAGACGATGGATGATTTTGCGGCTCTGATTTCGCCGGAATATACGGAAGAAATCACCGGTATGCCTTGTAATTCTATTTATGCAAACTGTAAATTTTTCTGGATGATGAAACACACACCGGAAATTTGGGACAAGGCGGCGTATATTTCTACCATAGACAGTTACATTATGAAAAAATTCGGTAATGGAGAGTTTTGTATCGATATCAGCTCTGCCCAGACAGGAGGTCTGATTGACGTCAGAACAATGGACTGGTGTTATGAACAGTTTGATAAAATTGGAATTCCTCGCGAAAAATTGCCAAAGCTTGTAAAACCGGGGGAAATTGTAGGCAAAGTAAACCAGACAATTATGAGCCGTACGGGTCTTGCAGAGGATACTCTGGTTGTATGTGGCCTTGGAGATCAGCAGGCCGGAGCCTTTGGTTCAGGTGTTGTAAATAATGGTGATGTGGAAATTACGATCGGAACAGGTGGGTTTGTCATTGCCGGAACCAATAATCCTGATTTTGAGAAATTTACTGGAATCATGGTTTCTACAACCCCGAACATCGGAGTATTTGAGGTAGAAGGAATTCAGAACAGCGGTGCCACATGCTATCGTTGGGCGAAGGAAACCTTCTGCTCGGTGGACAGTCAGATTGCGGAAGAACTGGGCATGGATGCTTTCGACTTTATGGGACAATATGTGGAACAGAGCCGTCCTGGAGCAAATGGATTGATTTTCAGCGCGGCATTGTTTGGAACAGGTTATCCTACGTGGAATTTAGGTGCCAGTGGAGCATTTATCGGAATCAAGGAAACACATAAAAAAGGAGATTTTCTTCGGGCAGTCATGGAAGGTGTCACCTTAGAAGCTCGTTATATGCTGGAATCCATGAAAGAAGTCGGAGTGGATGTGAATCCGGTCATTACCATTACCGGTGGAGCGACAAAATCTCCTGTCTGGCGACAAATCATTGCAGATGTGATGGGTGTCACATGCAGAACCCTGGATGTATCGGATGCACCATTAATCGGTGTGGCTGGTCTTGCAGCAATCGGGGCCGGTTTATTTACAAGCCGTGAAGAAGCAGTGGAAAATATGGTTCATTATAAAGATACGGTTGAGCCAATTCCGGAAAACGTGAAAATTTATAATAAAGTATTTGATGTATATAAAACGATTTATCATAGCCTTAATGATAATGGAGTTTATAACGCACTCAATAATCTTTATGAATAGTTTGACTTTAGAAACAGCTTGAAAAGTAGAAAATAGATTGTGCATTGGTTATTGAAATACAAATTCCTCATCTCAACGATAAAAGAATCCGCTCATACACTATGGTGTGTGGGCGGATTCTTTCTATAATTTTTGTCCTATTTAGAATATAATACGTACAGAATAAAAAATTGTATTTTTACCATTAATAAGTTATACTAAAATATAATAAATATCAGGATGTTGTAACAGCTTTGTGACCTGGTTAATGTTATAATTAAAATTTAGGAAATGGATATTAATTTGGAAAGGAATCAATGTTCAGGTGAATG
>JALERO010000199.1 GCA_022764265.1 Eubacterium sp.
TTATCTATAACTTTGTGTGATTTCCTGAAAAGTGCGGGTGCCTTCTATGTATTCCGCATAGACGGTCTCAGCGGTTTTGCCGCGGTATACTGCACAGAAGCCACAGCTGTCACAGTCTCCTCTGCAGCGAAAAGTCTCCCGGATATATTGTTCTCTTTCCTCCCGGGTGGAGGTCTCAATTTCCGGCGGTCTCATCAGCGCACCAATCCTGTATGACTCTTGTATTCCATATTGATTTCGCGGAGTTCTTTTTCTCCGTCAATATATGGCTGATAGAAGGCATCGACAGAACCTCCGCCCAGGTTGTCACAGCCGTTACAGAAATCGCAGGCTCCGCCGCATTGGTTCAGCCCCTGCTCAACGATTTGAATTCGTTCTTCTCTGGTCGTATCTTTAATTAATACACTTTTTATTTCCATATTTACCTCTTTTCATAGTAGAATAAACCATTCAAGAACGCCTCGGCGTTCTTGCTGCGAGATGCGCGCTTGAAGCGGGGGACTCCTTCTGAAATGTTGATCATTCCACTTCCACCAGCTCATATTCCCGGCTGCCATAGCCCAGCGCTGCCGCTGCTTCAATGGTATGGACTCCGTTACGGCTCTCGATTCGCTCCAGCAAATGTGCCTGTCCCGGATCGTCGGTTGCGGCATACACCAGATCAAGGCAGGCCTGATCGATGGCAATCGGATCCAGAGAAATCAGCATTCCGATATCTTCCATACAAGGATCTTCTGCTTCGGCACAGCAGTCGCAATCCACGGACATGTTTTTCATGACGTTGATGTAGACGATATTTCCCTTGAAATAATCTACAACGGATTCTGCGGCATCTGCCATAGATTCCAGGAAGGAATCATGGTCGGAGGTCCAGATTTCCTTCGGGTCCCCGGCTCCGTGGATGTAAGCTTTTCCGAAGGAGGAGGCAACGCCGATGGAGAGCTGTTTTAAGGCTCCGCCGTAACCTCCCATCGGATGTCCTTTGAAATGGGACAATACCAGCATGGAATCATAGTTCGCCAGATGACTTCCGACATAATTTTCTTTGATTACTTTTCCGTTTTCAATCGGAAGAACCAGGTCCGGGGCTTCCTCATCCATAATGTCCACGTCAAAATAACGATTCCAGCCATGATCTTCCATGGTTTTCTTATGTTTTTCGGTGGTATTGCGGGTTCCTTCGTAAGCAGTATTACACTCCACTACAGTTCCGCCTACATAATCAATCATCGGCTTCCAGAATTCCGGACGGAGGAAATTCTGATTGCCGGTCTCACCGGAGTGCACCTTCACAGCGATGTTTCCCTCTAAAGTTTTGCCCAACAGCTGATAGAGCTCCAATACCTTTTCCGGTGTAATCTCTCTGGTAAAATATACTTTTGCTTTCATGATGTCAGTCTCCTTCCGATATTATAGTTTATATTCTCACATTGAGGAAGAGATATCATCTACTGAGATGAATCTTTTCTTCCCATTCATGCAACCTTCTTGCCGCCTCCGGATTCTGTTTTTCCAGACGCAGTTCGAGCTTTCTTCGACTCATTTCCAGATGTTCCAGCACTTCCGGATGTTCATGCTGCAGTTGTTCCAGAATTATGCGGCGCCGTTTCTCAATCAGTTCAAGAATAATAGCCCGATTGTCTTCCTGCGTAAGATTATCCGGTAATTCGTCCATGTGTAATTCCATGCGGCGCAGGAACTCATCCTCATCAATAGCTCCGAGACTCTTCCAGGTTTCCAGTCTTTTCATCGGTCCATGTTCCGCCAGCTCTTCCAAGTCGGCAATATCATGAATATTCTTCAGCACATGCTGCACTCTAAGTTCAATTTGAGCAACGGTGTCCTCCCCGAAAGCCCAGGCGAATTCTTCCAGAGAATTCTCCGCTTCTGCCGGAATACTCATGATCACCTGACGTTTTCTCTCGTCAAGCCCTTTTAACGGGTACGGCTCCTTCATGCCCGCATCGTGAAGTGCCGCGGTAATGGTTCTTCGCACATGCCCTTTTTCAATCAGCTTACCGATCCCCAGCTTTCTCATCTGTACATTAACACTTTCCATGTGCTCAGTTATGTAGAACCGGATTCCTCTCTTTTCAAAATTCGCCGCCATCATCTGCAGGCGGTCGGCCGCCGTAATATCGATGCTGGTCACCGCCCCGGCATCGACGATCACCACTTTGGTATCCTTTTTTATACTCTTTTCAATGTCTTCCTGAAACATCTTAATGTTGGCAAAAAACAGGCTCTCGCTAAACTGGTAAATAACCACATGCTCCAGTTCATAGGCATAATGGTTTTTGCTGAGATCATAAAATCCATCTCTTCCCGGAATCATACCCAGAAATGCTCTCGGCGGATTGGTCGCCCGGATGATCACTGCCACAAAGGATAAAATGATACCGATAATGACACCGTAAATGGTTCCCATCATGAGCACACCGAGAAAAGCAGCCACAAAAATATAAAATTCATTCCGACTCACTTTATAGAGTCTTTTTGCCAGATCAAATTCCACCACATTCATCAATGCCGATATGACAATCGCCGTCAAAACCGGCACCGGTAAATATCCGATAAATCCTGTACCAAAAAGCAGGAGAAGAATCATTGCAATTCCCGCCGTAAAGGAAACCATCTGGGTTTTCCCACCATATTGCTCATTCATGGAGGTGCGGGAAATACTGCCGTTGACCGGACAGCATCCTACCAGTGAGGCCGCAATATTTCCTGCCGCACAGGCGAGAATCTCCTGATTATCATCGATTTTATATCCATTGCGAAACGCAAAGTTATTCTCCGACAGCAAGGTTTCCGCCATGATCACTACAGCGGCCATCAACCCTCGCCCTGCGGCCTGGGAAATGTCCACCTGATCCCATGCCGGTAGTACCAGCCCCGGCATTCCCGGCTCCACATCTGCCAGAAGCCGGATTCCATACTGATCCACATGGCAAAAACAGGTGAGCAATACGCCCGCAGACATAATCCCAAGAGCCATCGGGAATTTCGGCACAAATCTTCTGCCTATCAGAATCACCGCCAGCGATGTCACTCCCAGCAGCACCGATAGCCAATTAATGTCTCTGCATGCCTCCACAATATGTTCCACCAGCTCCAGCAGTTCTCCGGAACCGGAACCACTTCCCAGAATCTTCGGAATCTGCATCATAATGATCGTCACCGCAATCCCACTGATAAATCCGCCCATGACCGGTGTGGAAATAAAATCTACCATCCGTCCGGCTTTCAGAAAATAAAACAGTAACAGCCATAATCCGGAAAACAACGCAATCATCGGCACATAAGCCATTGCCTCCGGTGAACCCGCCGTAATTCCAAGGGAAGCCAACGCCGCTCCGGCAATCGCCGCCGGTGCCGCATCCACCCCAAAAATAAATTGGGGTGATGTAGAAAACAAGGCAAAAACCAGAATCGGAAACACCGAGCCATATAAGCCATAGACGGCAGGCAGCCCGGACACCTCCGCATATCCCATAGAAATCGGAATGGAAACCGCCGCCATAATAATTCCCGAAAAAATATCCTTCGGAAGATATTCCTTTTTATAATCCTTTAATGTAGAGCATAATTTCATTTGACTGCCAATCTTCTTTCATAATTATTATACTGTTT
>JALERO010000205.1 GCA_022764265.1 Eubacterium sp.
TATATAGAAACAAGTCTCTTTTCTAACATCAATAGTATTTTATACTTTTTTTTAAAAAAAGCAAGCCCTTCATCCTTTATTTCCGTTTCCTTATCATTTCTTTATCTTTCATTATGCTCCCTAATCTTTGCAATCTGCTCAAAGCCTTCTGCCAGTTTATTATTATCCGAAGGAACGGAAGCCGGGCCCATCTTAAATACCGGTTTTAATAAAATAGGTGCAATAATTGTAGTTATGATCACCACGATCACAACGGGACCCATCAGCTGTGTCCCCATCAATCCCAGTGCCTCTCCTTTACTGGCGACAATCAACGCCACCTCACCACGGGAAATCATGCCGACACCAATTCGGATGGCCTGATAATTTTTGTAATGACACAGCTTTGCACCCAATCCGCAGCCGATCACCTTTGTGAGAATTGCCACAATGGTCAAAACCGCCGCGAAAGCGACAACGGTACCGTTCATTTTCGGTAACACAACCTTCAGTCCAATGCTGGCAAAGAAAATTGGTGAAAGATACAGGTAGGATACAATATCAAAACGAGATGCCAAGTACGGTTCCTTCTGGGTCATGGAAATGATAATACCAGCTATATATGCACCTGTGATATCCGCAACACCAAAAAATTCTTCTGCCACATATGCCATCACCAGGCAGAAAACAAAGGCAACAATCGTGTGTCTCTGTAATCCCACGTTAGAGCGGTTACTCCATCTGCTGTAAAACTGATAAAAGAGATATCCTGCCACTGCTGCAAATACAAAAAATCCTACGATTTTTAATAATACCACACTGATTTTTACTGAGCTGTCTGCCATACTTGTGATTACAGTCAGCGCAATGATGCCCAGAATATCATCAATCACTGCTGCGCCCAGAATCGCATTTCCGGAATGGGTTTTCAATTTGCCCAGTTCTTTCAGGGTTTCGACGGTAATACTTACGGAAGTTGCGGTCAAAATAACACCGATAAATACATTTTGCAGGAAAATGCTACAAGTAGCATCGGATTCCAGAAGTCCCGGACGATTGAAAGCCGCTGCTACCAGATAACCGCCGATCAATGGAACGATCACACCAATCAACGCAATCACAAAGGATGCCTTCCCGGATTTTTTCAATTCAGTCACGTCGGTTTCCATTCCTGCACAGAACATCAATACAACGACACCGACTTCCGCCGTCTTCTGAATGAAATCCGTCTGGGAAATCACATTAAACATTCCCGGACCGAGAATCAGCCCGGCAAGCAATGCACCAACTACCTGCGGCATGTTAAACTTCCGGGTCACAAGGCCCAGCAGCTTTGTTGACAATAAAATAAGTGCGAGATCTAATAAGAATTTATATGTTTCCATTTGTTATACCCTTCTTTCTGTTTTGTATAATTGAAATTGATCTGTTTTCTTTTCTCTTGATGGATACCTTTTGCCTTTTTTGCCAGATACACTTTTATCAGCCATCCAGCAAAGCCACCAAATATAAGTTCAACACACACAATTGCTGCAAGAACATTTTCTATCATATATTATGCATCTCCATTCTTTTTTCTAACGATTTCTGCCACATCGGATATCGCCTAAGCTTAGTTTTTCCTGTAATATGGCACAGAAAAAATACCTATGTAAAAACACAGGAAAATTATTTCTTATTAATGCTAAGTAATGGAGCTTACATTATTTTTTTCCATCAGAATAGTGAATATAATCGACTACAACTGCATTTTCCGCCCCCAGATCGTAGAGATACTCCAATACAGTTGCAAAATGATTTGCCTGATTCTGAGACAAGAACCACAGAAAACCAAGAAAACGAAAATTTCTGAATATAGATTTTGATTCTTTCTCCTCAAAAATTTCCGTAGCAGATCGGTCGAGCCGTTCTTCCAACAATTCTGGGAGACATTTTGGCTGACCGGCAGTATTTTTTTCAACATCACTGATATTCTCATGCTGCTGTGAGAAAGAGTCCACGAGCAAAGAATGTGTTTCCTGAACACCAAAACACATCCCAGATAACAACAATATAATGGCAATAAAGTAACATATTATTTTGTTGAGTCTGATATTTTGCATCCTGCCTCACCTCGACAGGGATTCTATCACAATGATTTTCAATTGGCAATAATAAAATTATGATCAAAAAATATTTTTTTCATAATGAATGATATTTTAATTATTTTAACTCTTTGGAGAAATGTTTTGAAAAGAAAAGTATCTCTTGTTATGATATGATAAATTTAAGAATGTCCAGGATTTCTTGAATTTATCATATCATAAAGAAAGAAGTACAACAATGAATCAGAATAAACAATTGTTTCCTGCGGAACAACCGGTAAAAATTATCCGCAGCAGAAGAAAAACCATGGCATTGGAAATCACAAAGAACGCAGAAATTCTGGTCAGGACACCTTACGGAATGCCAGACCGGGAAATCGAGCGGTTTCTGAAAGAAAAACAGCAATGGATTATCGAGAAGCTGCAGCTTGTAAGAGAAAAACAAAGAGAACGCCAGGAACGAGAAGCAACCATAAACAAATTGACAATGGATGAAATTCAGGCATTGGCAGACAAGGCACTTCAGGTAATTCCCGAAAGAGTTGCCTATTTTGCACCCCAAGTTGGGGTGACCTACGGTAGAATCACCATTCGCAACCAGCGGACGCGTTGGGGCAGCTGTAGTGGGAAGGGAAACTTAAATTTCAATTGCCTTTTAATGCTGACCCCGCCGGAAATCATTGATTATGTGGTCGTCCACGAACTCTGCCACCGAAAACAGATGAATCATTCCTCTGCTTTCTGGGCGGAAGTGGAAAAGATTCTTCCGGATTACAAAGAGAGAAGACTATGGCTGAAGAAAAACGGCGGAGCATTGATTGAACGCATGGGATGAGTACAAAAAAAGATTTTTCTAAACATTTCAGTATCCCTTCTCTTTTCGCACACATATAATAAATTGTACAAATCAACAGGAGGATACCATTCATGGAAGGTATGAAAAATCCTTATTCCTGTCGAATGGAAAGGGATGTAAAAAATGTAGATTCCCTTCCCCTCGCCATGGCTTATGTACCATGGCAGACCTGGGGCGATTTATATAAACCGGAAGAAGCTCTCCATCAGGGAACAATTTTTGAAGAACTAAATTTACCGTTTACCGGAAGGAGATGTGAAAAAAAATGATGCAAATGGAACAGAAAAATCTCAGATTTTATATCGATGCCGTCAGTTTTGCTGCACTGGATGCCTCTCTCTATCTGGATTCCCATCCGGATGACCCGGAAGCACTGGAATACTTTCATCATTTTAACAGAGCCAGACAACAGGCTCTGAAAGAATATTCCATGCGTTTCGGACCACTTACTCTGGATACAGCCCAAAGCAGTGACCGCTGGAAATGGGCATTACAACCATGGCCGTGGGAAATGGAGGATTGTTAATTCATGTTTAATTATGAAAAAAGATTAGAATATCCAATCAAAATCAAACGGACCGACGCCAGAATGGCAAAGGCGATTCTGACCCAATATGGCGGTCCCGACGGAGAGGCCGGAGCGTCCATGCGTTACCTCTCACAGCGTTTTACAATGCCTTATCGGGAGGTAATGGGGATCCTGACGGATATAGGTACATCGGTAACAAAATGAAAGGATTTTCTTAATGGGAAAGAAGTTAAAAGTTGCTGCCTATTGCAGAGTGTCCACGGAACAGGATAGCCAGATTAATTCCCTGGAAAGCCAGAAACAATATTTTGCAAGTTATATTGCCGAAAATCCTGACTGGGAGCTGGCAGAGGTTTATTATGACGAGGGAATCAGCGGCACCCAGTCTTCCAGACGTCCTTCCTTTAATCGAATGCTCCGGGACGCGTATCAGGGAAATATTGACCTGATCCTCACCAAAGAAGTCAGTCGTTTCGCCCGAAATACGGTGGATGCTCTTTCTTTTACCAGAAAGCTAAAGGAACACCATGTGGGGGTGATATTTACTTTGGATAACATCGATACCCGGGATACCGACGGAGAGCTGCGGCTGACCATCATGGCCAGTCTGGCGCAGGAAGAGAGCCGGAAGACCTCCGAGCGGGTTAAATGGGGACAAAAAAGGCGGATGGAACAGGGCGTAGTTTTCGGCAGAGATTTGATTGGCTATCGGGTGCAAAAGGGAAAACTTCTTATCAATGAAAAAGAACTTCCTGTCGTTCGTGCCATTTTCCACAAATATACCAACGAGGGAAAAGGAACCCATGTCATCGCCCGGGAGCTGTTGGAAGAAGGATTTTACCCTAAATATGGCGACCACTGGTCCAATGTAACTATTCTTCGGATGTTGCGAAATGAAAAATATGTGGGCGATTTATGCCAGAAAAAAACTTATACCCCCGATTATCTGACCCATAAGAAGAAAGAAAACAACGGGCAGGAGGAGAAAATTTATCTCAGAAACCACCACGAGCCAATTATTGACCGGGATTTATGGAATCGTACCCAGATGGAACTAAAATGTCGCCGCCCGGATTCAAAACAAAAAACCAAGTACAGCAACCGATACTGGGCCAGTGGCAAATTGCTTTGCAGTGTCTGTGGACGACATTTTGTGCCCAGAATCAACCACCGTAAAGATGGAACTTCGCAATTATCCTGGCGATGTTCCTGTCACACCCCTTCTGTCAATGAGCAGACACTGCTTACCTGCATGCGATACTGCCTGCAACAATCAAATCCCAATCTGGATCAAATCAAAACCCGAGCTCTTAGGGACTTAAAAAAAATTCAATCCTTTTCCGCAAATACAGATGAAAATAGAGAAATTATCGAACTCCAGAAAGAACACTCTCGCCTTGAAGAAAATTATCGAAAACTAATTGATTTATGGATTGGAAAATGTATTGAAGAAAAGGAATTCACAGATCAAAAACAATGGTACC
>JALERO010000212.1 GCA_022764265.1 Eubacterium sp.
ATAAATCCGAAAGAGGAAGGAATAGAAAATGAAACTGATTTGTGCGATGATCTTGGGATTTGTCATCGATTTAATCATAGGTGATCCCCATGGTATCATTCATCCGGTACAGATCATCGGATGGTTTATCGATAAAATAAAAAAAGGGATGCAGCACATGATATATGGCTGTTCCTGGAAGGAAGTGAAGGAACGGCAGCTGGAGAGGAAAGAAACGGCGGAGTTGCTATGTGGTTATGTTCTTACTTTTATAATTGTAGTAGGAACCTTTGTCGTGATCACCGCTATTTTGTATATTGCCGGATGGATTCATCCGTGGCTTCGATTTGCTTTGGAAACATTTTTCATCTATCAGATTCTGGCCACGAAAAGTCTGAAAAAAGAATCCATGAAGGTTTATTATAAACTGAAAGAAGGCGATCTTTCAGGCGCCAGAAAGGAGATTTCTTATCTGGTTGGACGAGATACGCAGGAATTAGATGAAAGCGAGATTGCTAAGGCAGATGTGGAGACCATCGCAGAAAATACCGCTGACGGAATTATTGCACCGATGTTTTTCATCGCCCTTGGCGGAGCACCGCTGGGATTTGCTTACAAAGCAGTAAATACACTGGATTCCATGGTGGCTTATCGAAATGACGAACTGATTCATATCGGTCATGCCTCTGCGAAGCTGGATGACATCTGTAATTTTATTCCAGCCCGTTTGGCAGCGTTTATGATGATCGTAGCAGCTGCAATTCTGCGAATGGATGTGAAAGGTGCCATAAAAATCTTTAAGAGAGATCGGTTTGCTCATCTGAGTCCTAACAGTGCTCAGACAGAAGCCGTGGCGGCCGGAGCACTGAACATTCAGCTGGGAGGAACCCATAATTATTTTGGAAAGCCGGTGGAGAAGCCGACCATCGGAGATGACATTCGCCCGGTGGAATACGAGGACATTAAAAGAACCAATCAACTTTTGTATGTGAGCGCATTCCTGACACTGGTGGTATGTTGCGGTATAACATTTGTTCTGGTGTATTTCCTTGGAAATCCCCTGGAACTATTATAGAGACAGCTGGGGTCGGAACTGGTGAATAGCATAGCTGTTTGGCGCCTGTAATGTTCACCAGTTCCGACCCCTAGAGAAGAAAGATAATGAGGATAGAGGGGATTATGAAAAACAACTCACATGGCGGGAATATATACAAAAAGGCGAAGGAGCTGGGAATCGATGAAACACAAATTCTCGATTACTCTGCCAACATCAGTCCATTAGGATTGCCCGAACACATCAGAGAAGCAATCATTGCTGCCATTGACGGAACGATTAATTATCCGGATCCGGAATGTACTGAATTGAGGTCAGCCATAGGAATACAGGATGGGGTGGACCCGGAATGTATTTCCTGCGGGAATGGCGGGGCGGATATGCTTTACCGGCTGGCTTTTGGACTTAAGCCTCAAAAGGTATTGTTACCGGTGCCGGCCTTCGTCGAATATGAGGAGGCAATGACGGCAGCCGGAGCACAGATGGTCTATTATCCGATGGATGAGCAATTGTTGATCGGAGAGGATTTTATTGACCGGATTACACCGGATATTGATCTGATTATCATCTGTAATCCTAATAATCCGACCGGTCTTTTGACCAGAAGAGATATGATTATCCAGGTGTTGAAAAAGGCCCGGGAAATGCAGTGTATGGTGATGATTGATGAGTGTTTTCTGGAAATCTGCCGAGAAGAGGCGGATTATACCGTTAAGCCGTTTATCCGGGAATATGAGAATTTGATGATTTTAAAATCATTTACCAAATTGTATGCGATTCCGGGGGTTCGTCTGGGATATTTGCTCAGCGGAAATCCAAAGGTTATCGAGAAAGTAAATCGTGCAGGACAGGCATGGTCTGTCAGTTATATTGCCCAATGTGCGGGGGTGGCAGCTCTTGGCCATCCGGAATACAAAGGGGCCGTCATCGAAACGGTGGAAAACGAGCTGAATTTTATGAAAGAAGAACTTGGAAAGCTGCCTATAAAGCTTTATGACGGAAAGGCCAATTATCTGTTTTTCCGAACACCGGGAATGACAGATCTCGATAAAAGGTTGGAACCATATGGAATTATGATTCGAAATTGCAGCAATTACGTTAATCTGGGGGATGACTACTGGAGAGTTGCTGTAAAAGCCCATGAGGATAATCTTCGATTGATTGAGGCGTTAAAAGAGATTTTTCACATTTAAGAAACAAATCAGAAACATATAACGATACAAACCCATGTCGATTGACATGACGAAGGGAGAAAAAAGATGGCAAAAGCAATTATGGTTCAGGGAACCATGTCAAATTCCGGAAAGACATTTGTCACAGCGGGACTGTGCCGGGTGTTTAAACAGGACGGATATAAAGTTGCTCCGTTTAAATCACAGAATATGGCATTGAATTCCTACATTACAAAAGAAGGATTGGAAATCGGACGCGCTCAGGCGATGCAGGCGGAGGCGGCAATGATCGAGCCGACTCACTGGATGAATCCGATTCTGTTGAAGCCGACCAGTAATATGGGGTCACAGGTGATTGTAAACGGTGAGGTTTATGACAACCTCAGTGCCCAGGAATACTATGAGATGAAAGACAATCTGGCTCCGGAAGTGATGAAGGCGTTTCAGCATCTCTCCGATGAGAACGATATTGTAGTCATCGAAGGTGCCGGTTCCCCTGCGGAAATCAATCTCGCAGAAAATGATATCGTCAATATGGGAATGGCAAAGATGGCAAATGCACCGGTCATTCTGGTGGCGGATATTGACCG
>JALERO010000221.1 GCA_022764265.1 Eubacterium sp.
CGGACATTCCGGAAACAATTACAAATCTCACAACTTCACCTCTGTATCTGTGAAGCCCACCATACGAACCTCAGGTTCCATGGTCACGCCAAAACGGCTCTTCACCTTCTTTTGTACCTGCTTTATCAAAAACAGAACTTCTTCTGCTGTAGCACCACCCCGGTTTATCACAAAACCGCTATGTTTCTCTGATACCTGAGCGCCGCCTACTGTATAGCCTTTTAATCCGGCATCCTGAATCAGAGCTCCTGCAAAGTATCCTGCCGGTCTTTTAAAAGTGCTTCCCGCGCTCGGATATTCCAAGGGTTGTTTCTCTCTTCTCGCTCTTGCCAACTCATCCATTCTGTTTCGAATCACAGTCTTATCACCTTGCTCTAAATGGAGATGAACACTCAATACAATATAATCATTCTCAAAAATACAGCTATGTCGATAAGACAGATCCAACTCTTCCAGGGAGAGAATCTTTATCTCACCATCCGGTGTCAGAACTTCCACATCCTTCAGAATATCCTTCATCTCACCGCCATAAGCTCCGGCATTCATGGCAACAGCGCCTCCGAGGGAACCTGGAATTCCCGCTGCAAATTCCATACCGGTCAGACCATGCTCTAATGCCGTTCTGGCCACTCTGCTAAGCAGTGCACCTGCCTGTGCGTAAATTACATTATCCTCGACGGAAATCTCCTGGAGATTCCGTCCTATCTGTAAAATCATCCCACGAAAGCCATCGTCTGATACCAGTAAATTACTGCCATTACCTACCACAAAAAATGGAATCTGCTCTTCCTTTGCCAGACAAATTGCCTGCCGGACCTCATCACCGGTTGCCGGCTGCACAAAAATCTCTGCCGGGCCACCAATCTGAAAACTGGTATGACTGCTCATGGGTTCCTCTGTTAAAACAGTTCCCTTCGTAATTACATTTTTTAATTTATGACAGAATTCCTGCATCATATCGTATCTCCTACTACTAAACAACACAAACAAAACACGACGGCTTCATATTATATCAAGACTATAAATGTCACCATCGCTAAATAAGTACATGTAACAGCTATAAGTATATTTTTTATAACATATGTAATTATATACTATATCATACTCTAAAAATTAGGGAAGTACAATATTTAAAAAACACAAAATAAAGAGGGGCTTCATGCCCCCCTTTAGGTAAAACCGCCAAATTTCTGAGGTTTCGTGCCTTTTTTCACCACATATTTTTTCACTTTAAATAAAATTAATTGTATTTTTTTGTTCTATTCTGACAGAACTAATTTGGCGCATCCATAGATACCCGCATCATTTCCCAGAGTTGCCAATGCAAAAAGAGAAGCTTTCTGTTGTCCGAAAACACATTCTTTATAGTATTTCTGAACCGTTTCGGTGATGATTGTACCTGCTTTTGACACGCCCCCTCCGATTACGAAAATATCCGGATCTGTCACACAGGAGATAAAGGATAATCCTCTTGCCAGGCGTTTTGCAAAAGATTCCACAATATCGACAGCAAAAGAATCCCCTTCTTTCGCTGCATCCAGCACATCTTTTGCCGTGAGATTCTCAATCTTTTGAAGAATCGTGTCACAATTATTTTCCTTCAGCTTCTTTCCTGCTTCTCTTACAATTCCGGTGGCAGAACAATATTGTTCCAGACATCCGCATTTTCCACAATTACATTTCTCTGTCTCATGGGTATTAATCATGATATGTCCGATCTCTCCGCCGTATCCGTGGGCACCGGAAATAATTTTGCCGTCCACGATGATTCCTCCGCCGACGCCGGTTCCCAGTGTTACCATTACAACATTCTCGTAGCCTCTGGCTCCGCCCCGCCACATTTCACCGAGGGCTGCCACATTGGCATCGTTGCCCACTGCTGCCGGGAGTCCGAAGATCTCCTCCATCTCCGCTTTCACTGCCTTGGTTCCCCAACCCAGATTCACGCAGACATCCACAGAGCCATCTCCGCGAACTGGCCCCGGAACGCCCAGTCCGATTCCGGCAAATTCGTCTTTACTCAGATTTTTCTTCTGCATCATTTTCTCGCAGGATGAAGCCACATCCCGAAGAATGTCACTGCCCTCTCCGAGCACTGTCGGGATCTCCCATTTATCCAATAATTCACCATCCACGGTAAACAGTCCAAGCTTGACGGTCGTTCCTCCAATATCGGCTCCCAATACATATTTTTTCATGCTATTTTCCTCCCTGATCTTTTTTCAGATTGCCGGTCACACGATTATACAATTCCTGTGCCGCATTATATCCCATTTTCTTTGCACGGTAATTGATGGCTGCAGATTCTACGATGACCGCCAGATTTCGTCCCGGTCGGATCGGAATAGAGTAACACACTACCTTATTTCCGAGAAATTCAATATATTCTTCATCCAATCCCAGACGGTCATAATTGGCCTCGCGATTCCAGTCTTCCAGACGGATCACCATATCAATGGTCTGGTTGAGCATCACGCTCTCCACTCCAAACAGGCTCTTCACATCCACAATACCGATACCCCGGAGCTCGATAAAATGTCTTGTAATGTCCGGAGAAGTTCCGATCAACGTATCCTTGCTGACCTTCCGAATCTCCACCACATCATCGGAGACGAGACGATGCCCTCTTCGAATGAGCTCCAGCGCCGCTTCACTCTTACCGATGCCGCTCTCACCCATGATCAGCACACCTTCCCCGTATACATCAACCAGTACACCGTGGATTGAAATGCGTGGTGCCAGCTGTTCGCTGAGCCATCGAACGGTTTCCGCAATGAAATCAGAGGTGGAGGAATTGGTCACCAGAATCGGCACCCCTTTTTGCTCTGCCACATTCAGAATGCGGTCACATGGCTCCAGTCCCCGACAAAAAACAATACACGGAATCTTGCAATCAAATATTTTCTCATAAATCGGAATGATATCTGCATCATCGATTTTCTCAAGATATGCATACTCCACATTTCCGATTACCTGGATACGATCGGAATCAAAATGTTCAAAAAAACCTGCCAGCTGTAAAGCAATTCTGTTCACGGCAGACTGACTGATGTTGATACTGTCTGTGTCAATATCCGGAAGCAGATTTTTTAATTCCATTTTTTTAATGACTTCTGTCAACTTAACTTTATACATCGTTTTCTCCTTTTTGCCGCTTTCAATAACAGTACATATGATTCATTGTACCATAGGATATTATTTTTTAGAAGTATCCTCTTCATGAAAAAATGCAAAGATTTCCTCCGCCACATTCTGAGTAATTCCATCCACTTGCGTCAGTTCTTCCACCGTTGCCTGACGGATTTTCCCAATATCCTTAAAATGTCTCATGAGCGCTTTCCGCCGTGCCGGCCCGACTCCCCGGATATCATCTAACACCGAGTGTACCTGTCCCTTACTCCGGAGGCTCTTGTGATATTCTATGGCAAACCGATGGGCCTCATCCTGCAATCGGGTGATCATTCGGAATGCCTCGGAGTTTTTCGGAAACTGAATGATCTCATTGTTGTAATAAAGTCCTCTGGTTCGATGAAAATCATCTTTTACCATACCACAGACCGGTATGTGGAGATTCAGTCGCTCCAATACCTGAAGAGCCACATTCACCTGCCCTTTTCCGCCGTCCATCATGAGGATATCCGGAAAGCGGGTAAAGCTGCCCAGCTCCGGGTCCAATCCCTTTTCTTCCCGTTCTTCCTTCTCCCGGATCCCGTGGGCAAATCGTCGCTCCAGTGCCTCTTCCATACACCGGTAATCGTCGGGTCCCGCCACCGTACGGATTTTAAATTTACGATAATCACTCCGTCTGGCTTTTCCTTTTTCAAACACAACCATGGATGCAACATTTTCGTATCCGTTTGTATTGGAAATATCAAACGCCTCCATACGATTCAGTCCCCGGATGCCCAGTAACTGCTCCAGTTCATGGACAGCCCCGATGGTTCTGTGTTCTTCTCTTTTTAACTTTTCGCTGTCTTTAATCAGCACATTCTGGGCATTTTTATAGGCCAGCTCCATCATCTGATGCTTACTTCCCCGTTTTGGAGTCTGGAAGACCACCTTTGCTCCCCTCTTATCCGACAGCCATTTTTCCAGAATTTCTTTATCCGGAATCTCCTCCTGGGTCAGAATCTCCTTCGGGATAAAAGGCGTTCCCACATAAAATTGTTTGACGAAATCCATCAATATTTCTTTCTTTTCACTGTCACCAATTCCCGTCATATGGAAATGATCCCGCCCAAGAAGCTTTCCGTTTCTTATGAAAAAGATGGAAATCACGGCCTCATCTCCTGCCTTTGCCAGAGCAATGATATCCCGGTCATCTCCATCCGTGTGATTGATTTTCTGTTTCTCGCCAATCCGTTTTACACTGTCGATGAGATCCCGGTATTCCGCCGCCTGCTCAAATTCCAGTTCCGCTGCCGCCGCCTGCATTTTCTCTTCCAGATCCTGAATAATCTTCTTGTCATCGCCATTGAGGAAGCGCAGTGCCTGCTCCACATTCTTTTTATATTCTTCTTTTGATACCAGACCCTGGCAGGGGGCATCACACTGATTGATCTGATGATAAAGGCAGGGGCGTTCTTTGCCGATATCCCTTGGCAGCAATCGATTACAATTACGGATTTTGTATACCTTATGCATCAGCTCAATGGTTTCCTTCACTGCGCCGGCACTGGTATAAGGGCCAAAATATTTTGATTTATCTCTCTTTACATTTCTGCAGAATAAGATCCGCGGATAATCTTCCTGGACTGTAACTTTAATATACGGATAACTTTTGTCATCCTTCAGCATGGTATTATAATGAGGCCGGTGTTCCTTAATCAGATTACATTCCAGCACCAGCGCTTCCAGCTCAGAATCCGTGATAATATATTCAAAATATGCGATATGTGAGACCATATGTTCAATTTTAATACTTCTTTTATATCCGCTCTGAAAATACTGCCGCACACGGTTCTTGAGTATCCTCGCCTTTCCCACATAAATTATCTCATCCTGAGCATTATGCATGAGGTAAACCCCTGGCTTTGCGGGAAGTTTCTTTAATTCTTCCTGAATATCAAACATGCTCTCCTCCTGGATATGCTAATTTAAAGAATGCCCCGCGGCATTGCAAATCACTGCGGGGCATAGTAAGAATACCATCTGTATTCTGTTCTCATCTTATATTTCTTCTGTTCCCTTTTCCTCCGAAATGACAACCGTTTTCTCCTCCGCTGTTTCTTTCGGATTTTTCTCTGTCATTTCTGTTGTGTCTTCCGGATCAACTTCTTTTTCTTCAGAATCCGTTATTTCCGATACAATCTCTTCCTGTTTCTGTTCTCTTGAGAAAATCTCCATAAACTCTTTTCCTGTGATGGTTTCTTTCTCAATCAGGAATTCGGCAATCTCATCCATGATCGCGCGATGCTCGCGAATGATCGACAATGCTTTATCGTAAGCATTCTTCAGAATATTCTTCACTTCCTCGTCAATCAATGCTTCCGTGGCATCGGAGCAGTTGAGTACCGGACGTCCGTCGAGGTAACGGCTCTGCACAGATTCCAGTCCCATAAGACCAAAGGTCTCGGACATACCGTACTGAGTCACCATGGCGCGGGCAATCTTGGTTGCACGCTCAATATCATTGGAAGCGCCTGTAGTCACGGAATTAAATACAACATCCTCTGCCGCACGACCGCCGAATAATCCAACGAGCTCATTCAGCATCTGCTCTTTGCTCATCAGATAGCGCTCTTCCTCCGGCATAGTCATGGTGTATCCGAGGGCTCCCATGGTTCTCGGAACGATGGTAATCTTCTGTACCGGCTCCGTATGTTTCTGAACAGCAATGGTAAGTGCATGACCCACTTCATGATAGGCAACGATTCTCTTTTCTTCGTCACCAAGAATACGGTCTTTCTTTTCTTTACCGGCAATTACTACTTCCACTGCTTCGAGCAGGTCTTTCTGGGTCACGACCTCTCTTCCGGCCTTGACCGCTCCGAGAGCAGCTTCATTAATCATATTGGCAAGATCCGATCCAACAGCACCGGAAGTTGCCAGTGCAATCTCATCAAAGTCCACCGAGTCATCCATCAATACATTTCTGGCATGTACCTTCAGGGTCTCCACACGGCCTTTCAGATCAGGACGCTCCACAATTACTCTCCGGTCAAATCGACCCGGACGCAGTAAGGCTTTATCCAGAACCTCCGGACGGTTTGTGGCTGCCAGGATCACAAGTCCTTTAGAGGAATCGAAACCATCCATTTCGGCCAGCAGTGCATTGAGGGTCTGTTCTCTCTCATCGTTACCTCCGCCGTAAGCGGTATCACGGCTCTTACCGATGGCATCCACCTCATCGATGAAAATAATACACGGTGCCATGGACTGGGCCTGCTTGAACAGGTCGCGGACTCTGGATGCACCGACACCGACAAACATTTCCACAAAGTCGGAGCCGCTCAAGGAGAAGAACGGTACATTTGCCTCTCCCGCAACCGCTTTAGCCAACAATGTTTTACCGGTACCCGGAGGACCCACCAGAAGAGCACCCTTCGGAAGCTTGGCACCGATCTTGATATATTTATTCGGATTATGCAGGAAATCCACCATCTCCGTCAAGGTTTCTTTGGCCTCATCCTGTCCGGCTACATCCGCAAAGGTAACACCTGTTTTTTTCTCCACATAAACCTTTGCATTACTCTTTCCGATACCGCCCAGCATTCCGCCGCCTTTACCCATTCCGCGGGTCATAAAGATAAACATGGCGGTAATAATCGCAAACGGCAAAACATAGCCTACAAGAATCTGGGTAATCAGCGAAGAACTGCTGTTGTCGTTCTCTTTAAAGGTCACATTGGCCTCCAGAAGACGATCCACCAGCTTGTAATCCGGTGTAATGATGGTGTAATAAACCGTTTTTACCAGAGGACTTTTCTGTTCCTTCGGCTCGATTAATATTTTGGTTTCTGTGAGAGTGACATTGTCAACCTCACCATTATCCAGCATTTTTACAAACTTGCTGTAACTGATTTCTTTTTGTTCCCCATTTTTATAACGGTTCATCACCGACGTAAAAAGAATCGTGATCCCCAGGCAAATGAGCAGGCTCATGAGCAGGTTCTTCATATTTTTCTTTTTGTTGGGGTCTTTCTTTGGATTGTTGTTATTCATTCATGCCTCCACAATGCCTATAACTTCTTTAACACTTCCATGGCATCGTTCATATAGTCATTCTCTGCAAATTCGATCTTACCTGCATCACAGGCTGCCGCAAGTTTTGCGTCCATCGGAATTCTTGCCAGTACCGGCACATCATACTGAGCGGCAATCTCATCAATATGGCTCTCACCAAAGACATAGATTTTCTTACCACAGTCCGGGCATTCCACATAACTCATATTTTCCACAAGACCGATAATCGGAATCTGCATCATTCTTGCCATATTCACCGCCTTCTCCACGATCATTCCCACCAGCTCCTGCGGTGATGCCACGATGATAATGCCATCCAGCGGAACAGACTGGAAAATGGTCAGCGGAACGTCGCCGGTTCCCGGCGGCATATCGATGAACATATAATCAATATTCTGCCAGAGGGTTTCACCCCAGAACTGTTTGATCACGCCACCCAAAACAGGACCTCTCCAGATAACAGGGTCTGTCTCATTGGCAAGCATCAGGTTCACGGAAACCATATCGATTCCCATGGTGGTGGTTGCCGGCAGAATCAGGCCATCGATATTACCCACCAGATTCTCCTTGATTCCAAATGCCTTTGGAATGGAAGGACCGGTGATATCGCCGTCCAGGATTGCTGTCTTATATCCCTCTCTCATGGATGCACAGGCAAGCAATGAGGTCACCATGGATTTACCCACGCCACCTTTACCGGAAACAACACCAATTACTTTTTTTACGGAGCTTCCCGCACTTAATTTCACGCGGAAATCCTCTGGATTTGTTTTTCTTTCTGCACAATTCTCCCCACAGGAATTGCAATCATGTGTACATTCACTCATTTTTCTACCTCTCTTTCTCTGAAAACCATAAGCTGTTATCAAAACTGACTCATGATTTCTCTCACATTTTCTTCTATATTACCTCCAAAAACGGCGGAACCACATACAAAAATATCCACGCCGCAATCCGATAATCTCTTCACATTAGACGCATTGACGCCTCCATCTACCTGAATGGTAACAGACAGATTGCGCTCATCAATCATTGCCCGCAACTGACGAATCTTCTCATCACAATACGGAATATATTTCTGTCCTCCGAATCCCGGATTCACGGTCATGAGCAGAACCATATCCAGCTGATCCAGCACATAGTCCAGTTCATGAAGCGATGTGCCCGGATTCAATGCCACTGCCGCCTTTTTCCCACAGGCCTTAATCTGTTGAATCACCCGGTCAAGATGAGTGCAGGCTTCCGCATGAACGGTTATGATATCCGCTCCCAGAGCAGCAAATTCTTCCACATAACGCCCAGGCTCTTCCACCATCATATGAACGTCAAATACCGCATCCGTCAGAGGGCGAAGTGCTTTTATTACCGGATTTCCAAAGGAAATCTGCGGAACATACATCCCGTCCATCACATCGATATGGACATATTGTGCCCCTGCATTCACTGCCGTAATCAC
>JALERO010000223.1 GCA_022764265.1 Eubacterium sp.
GATTTTGCCTTTTGCCTTTAATTCATTTAAGACATCCATGGTCTTCTGGATCGGTACATAGTACTCAGATCCTTCGATGGACTGCCAGTGTGTCATGTAAACATCCACATAGTCAATGCCCATACGCTCTAAAGAAGCTTCGATTTCTCTCTGCACCGATGCACTGTTCAAGTTTTTGTACAGCTGGATGCCGTTTACTTTGTTGAAAAGATCCCCTTTCATTTCCTGATCCCATGTCACACCACATTTTGTGATGATAACAACGTCTTCACGGTTCATGCCTTCGAGAGCTTTTCCAAGAATCTTTTCACTGTTACCAAAGTTATAACCCGGAGCGGTATCAATCAGGTTAATACCAGCTTTTGGAGCTTCACGAATTGTATCTACAACAACCTGAAGATCGTGATCTCCACCCCATGCGGAACCGCCACCGATGGACCATGTTCCAAGACCGATTCTTGAGATATCTATTCCTGTTTTACCAAGTTTCATCTTATTCATGATTCATTTCCTTTCTGTCATTATTTATAGTCTTCACGATACTTTGCAAGCATCTCTTCTACCATATCTTTGTTCTGCACACCGCTGGTTGCACCCGGATGCTGTACAGAAATCGCTGCGGTACAGTTTGCATAGATTCCACATTCGTAGAGATCTTTACCCTGCAGAAGTCCTGCGATAAATCCGGAAGCGAAGTTGTCACCGGCACCGATGGTATCGATTGCTGTGACTC
This sequence comes from Eubacterium sp., assembly GCA_022764265.1. Lineage (GTDB taxonomy): Bacteria > Bacillota > Clostridia > Lachnospirales > Lachnospiraceae > Anaerobutyricum. Next base: position 734 of record JALERO010000223.1, read on the forward strand.
CCTTGCAGGCCGGAACGATCATGGAGCCTTCGGCATTACGTATATAACATCCACGTTTTCCGATTTTCATGACTACATTTTTTACACCACAGCCAAAAAGTACATCTGCTACTTTTTCCTCTTCGGTTTCCCCTGTCATCAGACAAGCTTCATCGAAGTTCGGGAAGAAATAGTCCACATAGCTTAATGCTTCGCGGATATCATCCAGAGTTTCTCCCAGTCTTGGCATGATCATATCTGCTGTGATGGTCATTCCTTCTGCTTTTGCCACTTTGAAAATCTCCACAAGAGTTTTTCCATCCAGAAGCGGGCAGTTGAAGATACTTGCCAGGGAAAGGATTTTGGCCTGTTTCATTTTTTCAAAATCCACATGTTCAATATTTTCTTTCCAGAGGCTTCCATTTCGGTTGGTAATAAAGGTTCTCTCTCCGTCTGCAGTTACCAGGCCGATATTCATGGATGTGTCAATGTTTGGATCGATTTTGATTCCTTCCACATCAATGTTATCCTGGCGGCAGGAACGAAGGATAAATTGTCCGGCTGCATCATCACCGATGCAGGCGATAATACCGGTCTTAAATCCGAGGCGGCTGATGATTGTTGCCTCATTCATGGCATCGCCGCCAACCGACATGGCAATGCGATCTACCGGATAAGATTCAATATCAAAAATATCTCTTGATACCGGGCGCAGTGGAATATCCACCACTGCAGCCCCAAGACAAATTACGTCTAATTTTTTATTCATATTATTCATCCGCTCTTCCATCGTCACCGAATAATTTAATCTTGTACATTGCACGTTCTTTCACTGCCTGACGAACTGCTCTTTCTACAGCCAGGAAAGGTTCATCTTTATGCTCATTGATCGCTTCCATAGCAGCCTGGCAAAGCTCTGTATGGATGTTGATCTTAGCGATACCTAAAGAAATTGCTTTCTTGATATCTTCATCACCGATACCACTTGCTCCGTGAAGTACCAGAGGTACGTCAACAGCAGCAGCAACCTTTTCGATGATATCGAAACGGATTTCCGGTTCGGAAGAATATACACCATGAACATTACCAACGGCTACTGCAAGAGAATCACATCCTGTTCTTTCCACGAATTCTTTTGCCATATCAGGATCTGTGTATGCATAATCTGCTAAAGCTTCTTCGTATACAGTTTCGTTACCAACATGACCAAGCTCTGCTTCTACAGGAATGTTGTAAGCGTGGAAATAATCAACACAACGTTTGATTTCAGCTACATTTTCTTCGAATGGTAAAGCAGATGCGTCACGCATTACAGAGTTCATGCAATGGTCTACTGCATTTTTTAAGATGGTCCAGTTGCGGCCATGATCCCAGTGTAAGATAACCGGTACAGTCGCTTTTTTTGCCATGGATTCCATCATGTAGCAGAAATCTTCGAATACAGTGTTTCCTGTGAAACCTGTACCAAAAGAGATAATGATCGGAGCACGAAGCTCTTCTGCTGCGTCAATAACACCCATTAACATCTCAGCATTCCAAACATTGAAATGTGGAATCGCATAATGTCCTTCACTTGCTTTCTTTTCCCAAAATCTAATATCTGCAATCATTTTGTCGTCTCCTTTTTCTTTCCAATTATTCTGCAACTTTTACTACGCTCTTAACCATATCCAGTCTCTTTTCAGGGTCAATGGCGTCTGTAAATGCCTGCTGTACATCTTTATAATCATAGATATGTGTAACCATATCTTTTACATTGAACTTACCGCTTGCAATGGCTTCGATTGTCTGAGGGAAGTTATTGCAGTAACGGAAGGAAGTCTGAATGGTCACTTCTCTGTTAATCTTAAGGAAGTTGATCGGTACCGGTTTGGAATGGGTTCCAACCATCATAATCTTTCCGCCTCGTGCAACGATCTGTACTGCCTGATCTGCAGTAAATGCAGAACCAGCACATTCAAATACAAGTTCAACACCCATATCGCCGTACATTTCTTCTGATCTTAATACTGCAACTGTATCCTGTTCTTTTCCATTGATTGTTCTTGCTGCACCAAGCTGCATAGCAAGTTCAAGACGTTTATCCATCACGTCTACTACAGTAATATCAGTTGCACCAAGGCTCTTACATGCCTGAAGTACCATAAGACCAATGGTTCCTGCACCGAGAATTACGATGCTCTTTCCAAGGCATGCTCCTCCAAGAACTGCTGCATGCATACCAACTGCTGCAGGCTCTACGAGGGCAGCTTCGATAGAGGACATTCCTTCCGGAACATGATAGGTCCATTCTTCCGGATGAGTCATGTACTGGGTCAATGCACCTTTATAGTTTGGCTGTGTTGCCATAAAATCAACGTCCGGACAGATATTGTATCGACCGGTACGGCAGTATACGCAGCTGTCATCCGGTACACCCGGCTCAATGAGAACTTTGTCTCCCGGTTTAAATTTTGTTACCTTAGCACCAACCTTCACTACTTCTCCGGAAACCTCATGGCCGAGACCAATTTTCTGATTCGGATCTTTCGGAGGGATAAATGGTCCACATTCAAATCCGTGAATATCAGAACCACACATACCAACATATTCTACTTTCATCAGGATTTCATGGTCCTTTGGTTCCGGCATCGGACATTCCTGAATTTCAAAATGCTTTGGTGTTACTAAAATTGCTTCTGTGTTTTTCATCAAAAAATACCTCCTTTAAAATGATTTTATTTCTTTAGCCGTACATGCTTTGTAATTTATGTTTATATCAAACTTTATAGATTAGTCGATGTTACCGATTTCTTCTACGGATTCTCCACGGGTCTCAACACCGAATAATACAACGCTGACTGCGATGATTGCTGCAACGATTGCCAGTAAGATGAATACGTAGCTGGAGCTCTTTGCTGCTAATGCAGTTACCAGGAATGGGAAGAATACGTTGCTGACACGTCCCATTGCATTGGAGAAACCGGAACCGGAAAGTTTTGCAGATGTCGGCCACATTTCCGGAACATATACTGCGGAAGCGTAACATACATACATGTAAATAATTGTGTTCATTAAGAATGTTAAAGCGATTAATCCTGTCATTCCAACAGCACCTGTGGAAGTTGCAACACCGATGATGATACCGAAGCAAGCCATTCCAACAAGGAGCGCTGCACCCATTACCTTACGTGGGAATTTATCCATAATCAGAGATGCGATGAAGATTCCGAACGGAGCACCAAACAGACCAAACATGGTCATGAACTGGGACTGTGAAGTATCGTATCCAAGACCGCTGATCAGGGATGGCATCCAGTTCATTAAGGTATACTGGATTGTGTTCATACCGATCAATACTAAAGAACCAACGATTGTTCTTCTTAATAATTTGCCTTTAAATAAAGCAGAGTATGGAAGCTGTTTTACTTCCTTTGGAGCTTCTGTTACAGGTGGCAGAGGTTTTCCAGTGGATTCCTCGATTTCTTTTTCAATCTGTGTCATGATTGCATCTGCTTCTTCTACTCTTCCCTGAGCTTCTAACCATCTTGGAGATTCCGGGAATTTCTTATAGATTAAGAAACTTGCAATGATGGATAATACGGATGGAATCATGAACTCAATTCTCCAGTTTGCATTCATGCTGATACCAGTTCCGATCAGGATAAATGCGATTAAGTTACAAATTGGGTGAGCCCAGTTTCCGATAAAGGATGTACGGCTGGACCATGTACCACGGTTTCTACCTGGAACATATTCTGTAAATCCGGCGAAAAGTACTACTAATAACGCTCCTAAACCTGCACCCTGCAGAAGTCGGAATACATAGAGAACCTGAATGTTTGGAGCAAGTGCTGCACCGATCATAACGATGATGTGAATCGTTTCGTACAGTAAGATGGATTTTTTACGTCCGATTTTATCACCGATCGGTCCACCGATCAAAGCACCGAATAACTGTCCGATTGTGTATGTAGTTCCCCACATAGCAAGTAATGTAGAACCTGGCTCTAACCAGTGAATCTCATTTAACAGAATGTTCTGAACTGCTCCGCCGATACCGTTGGACCAGCATACTAATAAAGCAAAAGCTGTTACAAGCCACATTTTTACATGCCATTTTGAGTTAGGCAGACGGTCAAGTCTTGCACCGATATTTGCTGATTTATTCATTTTTTCTTCTCCTATCATTTTTTCTTTTGTGTTTTGTGAGAAATCTTTCAACAAATGCATTTATC
>JALERO010000099.1 GCA_022764265.1 Eubacterium sp.
CATTTGTTCTCCTCTTTTCCAATCATAATTATAACAAATATTCCTTTCTATCAATAGAATAATCCCCTGCAAGCGGCCATCGGGAATAGCCCCATTGGAATTGCACCATCTTTTTCAGACCGGTCATTTGCCGGAAGTATCATTATCAAAAGCAGCATCTTCGCCACAGAGTTCCCAACCTCTGACTGTAATGAAATATTTCTCGCTCTTACCTTTACTTCAATGTTATTTCTTACAAACATTTCATTGCATGAATCCATTTTCAACTTGCTTTTGTAACATTTTGTTGGGAAATTAACCTGGACAGATAATCATGGCGTATTTATTACACGGCTCCACTACTTCACACGTACTTGCAGGGTTTCCATATTAAATTGTCAAGGTTCAAAATATTTCAGATTTCCGAAAGGGAAAGGAATCTTAGATATAGTTATGCTATTTTAAAATCCAAAACCTTTGTGATTAGTTTTGTTTCAAGGCGTCTGCGAAGGGTCTCATCAATACAATAATGGACTTGTCCAAACTCATCATACATTTTCCGGATTGATAATCTGATTATGTATCCTTCGTAATGATCTACAACCGTGTTGATTGCTTCCACATCGCCTTCTGATGCTGCCTTTATTATATGGAAAGGCAACAGATCAGCTTTTTTCACTTGATTCTTTTTTTCCATCCATAGTTCCCTCCATTATTTTTTTCATTTGTTCAAGAGACCGTTTCCGATGCTCATGAATGGTACTGCGTACCAGATTCATCTCTCTGGCAATCTCCGCATCACTCATGTCCATGAAATAAGACAGCAAGACAACATTTCGTTTCTTCTCTGTTAATAACTGCAGTGTTTCCGCAATCAATGCATCTCTCACTTCGATATCATATCCCAACGCTTGAAATAGATAACGGTCTGATTTGTACTCATCAGTTGCATACAGTTTTCGTAATTCCTGCTCGGATAATTCGGAAAAAGAAATTTCATGTTCCCTTCGATATGCCATATGCCTTTCATAATCAGCGACTTCACCTTTCAATGCTTTTTTACAAAAAGAATCAAATCGATGTCTGATTGTCTCTTCGTCAAAGGAAGAAGATGATTTACCCATTTGAGTTCACCTCCTTCCCCATCAAGTTTGCAATTGTGTAATAGTGATTTATTTCCCTTTCATCACATATACCGATTGCGATTCCTTAAATGTTCGGGTGTTTCACAAATTTTTTAAAAAAAATCAAAAAAAGTCCAAACAGATGATGATTCATCTATTGGACTTTTGGAAAAAGAGATTCAATTATAAATTATATCAATATTAATTCAAATGTAAATATATTTTTTATTAAAGTTTATCCTTATATACAACAAAAAAATTCCAGCATACATAACTGTTTAATTCTATCTATACAGGGATTTTTTAAATATATGCACCTAGTGGCATATGTTTTCAACAGTTTCAGTTTCCAAATCCATCCAGTAGTTAGAAGGATATAGCTGAAAGTAAGGGATACCGCGAGGTAGCAGATGGTTTCCCTTTTCTTTCAATGGTTTATCAACACTTCAATCACTGTTCATTGTTATTGAGTTTCATTTTTTCTCGGCAGTTAACAAGATTAGTAATCTTGATTAAGCAAATAAAACCCTTTCAGATTATTTCATTTCTTTCAGGGCGTAGTTCACCTCCCGGCGAGAATCGCCTGCGTACAGATTGGTTTTAGGCTCCCTCTTTTATGAAGGAGTGTAGTTCCTTAACAATCTACGTAAATTTGTCTATGCAGAGCAAAGACTTGGTATACTTTCAGTCCGTCTGCTGTTTCAAGCTCGATGTACGGATGTTCCTCAAAGTATGCTTTATCCCTGTACTGCGTAATATCTGAGAACATTGTGCCGTTTTTCATATTGTGACCGTAGATAATCAAATTGTCACATTCCGGGGTAGAAGCCCCGTCCAAAAACGGAACGCCCGACACACTGTATTCGCCCTCGAAGTTTTTACGAAGGTACTTCTGAGGTTCTTCGGGTGTAAACATAACCGGATAATTCACTGCGGTATTCGGAATACATATCCAGCCGATACAATCTCCGTTTGCTTCAAATAACGGTGTT
>JALERO010000107.1 GCA_022764265.1 Eubacterium sp.
CCGGCAATTCTGGTGGAGTTGGGATATATTACCAATTACGAGGACAATCAGCTAATGGTACAGGAACCCTATCAGTTTGCTTACGGAATTTATGTGGGATTGTTAAATTATCTGGGACTGCCACAGATTTTGTTCTGATGTTATGGACTACTCTTCTTTTTGGGACAGCAGGAAAAATAGCTTGAAAATATAAAAAAATCCCGGCGAAAGCCGGGATTTTTATGTAATGATGAAGTAATTCAACACTTACATTAACTGACGGAACATTTCTTCAAACTGTTCGATTGTAGCTGGTCTTGGGTTACCAGGAGCACAAGCATCTGCTGCTGCAGATTCGCAAAGGAATGGAAGATCTTCTTCTTTGATATCAAGTTTTGTAGGGATACCAACATCAACAGATAACTGTCTAACTGCATCGATTGCTGCTTTACGATATTCTGCTTCGGACATACCGGTTGTATCTACATCAAATGCTTCTGCGATATCTTTGAATTTGGTTCCTGTGCAATCCTGATTGAATTCCATAACGATTGGAAGCATCATAGCACAAGCAACACCATGAGGTGTATCATATACAGCACCAAGTGTATGAGCCATGGAGTGAGCAATACCAAGACCTACGTTGGAGTATGCCATAGCTGTTACGTACTGAGCAAGAGCCATACCTTCACGTCCATCCGGATCATTTTCTACAGCTTTGCGTAAGTTTTTAGCGATAAGCTGGATAGCTTTTAAGTTGAGGCAGTCAGCTAATTCCCAAGCTCCACCTGTTGTATAACCTTCGATGGCATGGGTAAGAGCATCCATACCTGTAGAAGCTGTAAGTCCTTTTGGCATAGAGGACATCATATCAGGGTCAACTACAGCAACATCAGGGATGTCGTTAGGGTCTACACATACGAATTTACGTTTCTTCTCAACGTCTGTGATAACGTAGTTGATTGTAGATTCAGCACCTGTACCACCTGTTGTAGGAACAGCGATTGTGAATACGGTACGGTTCGTTGTTGGGGAAACACCTTCCAGAGAACGAACATCGTAAAATTCCGGGTTGTTTACGATGATACCAATACCTTTACCGGTATCCATGGAGGATCCGCCACCGATTGTGATCATGAAGTCAGCGCCGGATGCTTTGTAAGCATCAACACCATGCTGTACGTTTTCAATTGTTGGGTTAGGTTTGATATCGGAGTAAAGTTCAAACTCAATACCATTTTCTGCTAAAAGGTCTGTAACTTTAGCGGAAACACCAAATTTTACAAGGTCTGGGTCAGTAGCTACAAAAGCTTTTTTAAATCCTTTTGAAGCGATAATTCCAGGAATTTCATTGATAGCGCCATGTCCGTGGTAAGATACACCATTTAATACGAAACGATTCACTGCCATATTCGGAACCCTCCTTAAAAATATAAATTAAAATGATTAATTGCTGTTAATCACACAGCAACGCTAAATGTATTATATATCAAAATCCAGCAAAATGAAAAGAGATTTTTATATACATTTCATAAGAAAAACAGAGGAATATTTCATTTTTTGGCGTTATATCATATAATTCATACAATTATTTGTTACTTTGTATGTAAATAATTGTACTTTACAAAAAACTCATTTCCCAGACTCATTTATAATGAAATCGCCCACATAACATAATATTATGTGAGCAGATTTTTTTACTTTATTATGCTTTTAACCCAAACAATCCCGCAGGATTGAGTGCTCCCCATCCCTGCCGGTTTTTCGGTTGGCCACAGTCAAGACTGGTCTCCATAAGGCGTACCTTGATATCAAAATTGGTCAGCCAGGGTTCCGAAGAAAGCAACAGAGCAATCACCCCGGATACGATCGGTGTTGCCATGCTGGTACCGCTTCTCCTTTTATATGCACCCGGCTGATTGTCACAGCTTAATATGTGACCGGCCGGTGCCACCACATCGGGCTTGCACACACAGGTTCCCGGCACCGGACCGCACCCGGAGTAACGGGTCTCACGTTTATTTCCCCGTTTCATATAAGAATGCTCCTCCTGGGCACCGACGGTAATTACCTTTTTACTGACACCGGGACTGGTAATCGTGTACTGAGCAGGTCCCTCATTGCCTGCTGCCACAACCACAACCAGTCCCTCATCCCAAAGGGCCTCCACTTTCTGAACGATCATATCATTTTCAGGATTCTTTGCATTTTTTACGGGCATCCCCACGGAAATATTCACAATACGAATGTCATATTCTTTGTGATGCTGCAACAGCCAGTCTATCGCCTGAATCATGGCACTCATTTTCCCGCTGCCACTCCGATCCAATACTTTTAATGCCACAATCGCAGCCTCCGGTGCCACCCCGATTCGACTGCCATCCGGCTGACGACCGGCAGAGGCGATAATTCCGGTGACATGGGTACCATGTCCATTATCATCGTACATTTCTTTTTTTCCATTCACAAAATCTTTAAAATACCGGATTCTGTTTTCCGGTTTCACAAAATCCCCATGGAGATAAATCCCTGTATCCAAAACAGCCGCAGTAATACCTTTCCCGGTAATACCACGGCTGTAAATCTGTCTCAAATTCAAACCCTTCATCAAATCCGACTGCATTACCATTCCCCTTTTTTCTACAGTATATGAATCGAGAGTGGGATTTGTGAATATACTCGGAGGACTTGGGAGGGGTCGAGACATGTGAACATCACAGGCTTCGGTTTGCTAATAAGTTCACATGTCCCGACCCCGTAAGAACGCAGTGAGGAATTTCCCCGCAAGGCTTCCTTCCGCGATGGACTCTCTTGCTTCCTCCAACGTAAACCAGCGGCAGGAATCAATTTCATCTTCGGAAACAGCGGATAAATCCTCCGAATCCACCACACAGGAGAAATTAAGCATCAACGTGTTGGTCGGTGGATAATACTCACTTTTTTCAAAATGTAGCTCCGTCACATTCAAGCCGATTTCTTCTTTCACCTCACGGATCACTGTTGACTCGGCATTTTCTCCCTGATTGACATACCCCGCCACTAAAATATATCGGTCTCTGCCATACTGCTTGATCAGCAGGATTTTATCCCTGTCCGGATTCTGCACTTCCATACTGACTGCCGTAGAAAAGACAGGAAACCGGTAGGCTTCACATTTCTCGCAGTAAGGAACCATTCCTTCATCTTTCAAAAATTTCTGTTCCAGTTTTGTACCGCACTCCATACAATAGTTCATCATATCACACTTTCCCCTATTCCACTTCCCATGGCTGTGTCACAATAATCGCCTCATGATGCACCGCCGGCAAAAATTTATCAATTACATCCCGGGTTACTAACTTCAGGCTGGAAGTATTGACGCAGGGATGACAGCCCAGAAATTCTGCTTTGAGCACATCTTCATCAATCAACAGCTGGACGTGATTCTCATGGTCGTTCATCAATCCCATAATGGACACGGAGCCCGGTTCAATATCCAGATATTCCAGCATTGCATCAGGCTTGCCGAAGGACAATCTGGAGGACTGTATCTGTTTGGACAATACTTTGGTTTTAAAAGGCTTATCCCCTGGCATCATCAGAAGATAATAATGCTTCTTGTTGGCGGTACATAAAAATAAATTTTTACAGATAATGGTCTCAAGCACCGCATCAATCTCATGGCAGGCCTCCATATTGCCTGCCGGTTCATGATCAGTGCGGTAATACTCCATTTCCAACTGATCCAGAAGATCATAAACCCGAATCTCTTTTTCCTGACGCCCCTCTTCATTTTCCGGACGTCCGTGATATAACTCCATGTTCTGTTTCCTCCCTGACGATTTTTCGCTATTCTGCCATCAGATATGTTTCAATGGCTTCCCGGACACCATCATGCTCGTTATCGGTTACCATCACATCACAAAGCTCCCTCACCTGCTCTCTGGCATTGGCAACGGCGACGGAAAGCCCGGCCTTTCTCAATATTGGCAGATCATTAAAGCTATCACCGACTACAATGGTCTCCTCCACCGGAATACTAAGATATTTGCAGAGCATTTCCAGACCGATGCCTTTATCCACCGCTGCCGGTGAAAGCTCCAGCATGGATTCCTCCGCATAGCTCATGACAACCGGAAGATCTTCCAGCGCTTTTTTCGTTTCTTCCCTTGCCTCCACCGATGGATGATAGAGACAGCATTTTCCAATCTTCCAGTCCGAATGAGCACAATATTCAAAGACATCCGGCACCACCTTTGCGGTCTTTTCAAAATGCTTCTTATATTGGGTAATCTTATAATGGTCCAGCCTGCATACATGTCGCTCGCTCAGAATCGCATACCCATCCATCATCACCTGGGTCATGATATCTCTCGGCCTTGCATAATCCAGAATGCGACCTATCACTTCCCGCTCAAAATATTTTGAAAAAACGACTTTATTTTCTTTCAGATCATATACATTGGCACCACTCTCACAAATTATGTAGCGCATTGCCGGAAAATATTCCAGTAACTCTCTCGCCTCTTCCAGGCTTCGCCCGGTCGAAAACAATACAATTTTATCTGAATCCAGCGCCCGCCGGATTGCCTCCATATTTCCAGAGGAGATTTTTTTCTTCGCGTTGAGTAATGTATCGTCCAGATCGGACGCCAATAATTGGTATGTCATAATTTCTCCTTTTGTTCCTCAGATCGTTGCTTTTTTACATTAACGGATTATAGCAGTGATTTGGGTATCCGTCAAATGAATGAAGGCCAAAAAAAGGAGATTTCCAGCCCCGGAAATCTCCTTTTTTCATGCAATTTTTCTATTCAATAATCTTTACGGCAGTTCCGTAAGCAATCACTTCCGCTGCCCCCTGCATCACAGAAGAGGAACCGAAACGCACACCGATGATGGCATCGGCACCTAATGCTTCCGCTTCATCTACCATACGCTTGGTGGCAATCTGTCTTGCCTCCATGAGCATTTCTGTGTATCCTTTTACTTCTCCACCTACCAGGGTTTTCATCCCTGCCATAAAATCCTTTCCAAGATTTTTGGAATGTACGGTGGTTCCTTTCACCAGACCCAGTGCCTCAAATTCTTTTCCCGGAATTGTTTCAATACTTAGCAGCTTCATCCTCTTCTCCTCCATCGATTTCTTTCATTCTTTCTTTAAGTGCCAATACAATACCAACAATGATAAGTGTCGGTATGATAATCATTACAGCGATAAAAAACGGCGGTGCCGGATCCCATGCATTCAGGATCAGGATCAGAACATCCCAGAGCAGAATCAAGGCGATCATCACGCCAGCTGCGATTGCTGCTCCCCGTTTCTTCTTGCCCACATCCACTTTGGTCACATTCATAAAACGATTGCCCCCTTTCTCATACTCCTGTAATTCTTCAAGATACGGAACAGCCTGCAAATCTGCCAACCCGGCAGATTGCTCGGAAAGGTTCTGGCACATCATCTTCACCAGCTCCAGATTTCTCACCTCATGGTCCAGATAAATCCGATGTCGCTCCAGACAATCGGTCAGAGTCAGCTTTCCGCTTAACATTTTCCGAATCTCTTCTATGGGGATGGCGAGTTTTCGAAACAATTTTATCTGAAACAGTAACATCACATCCGCTTCCGAATAATCCCGATATCCGTTAGCCTTATTGCGCTCCGGGTGGATCAGCCCCTGATCCTCATAGAAACGAATATTCTTCTTCGTGATGCCTACCTGTTTTTCCACCTCATTGATTCTCATCGCTCTCACCTCCAAGTCACTCTGCGATGCCTCGCAGGCTTAATTTATACCTTCCACCAGGGGGAAGGTCAAGAAATTTTTCAAAAAAATGTATATTTTATTGTCTTTTCCTCACAAGACAACGTTTTTTATAAAATGCGATGCCATAACAGATAATCTGATCATAATCATCTTCATATTCTTGTGCATACATCTTCGTGTCAATCTGTTTTAATGCCTTATCACAATCCACTTCTAAATCCTGTAATTTTTCAGAATATTTTGCCTCAAAAACAGCCACTCTACCTTCTGCGGCATCAAAAACAACCACATCACTTTGTCCTTCTCCACTCTCCCGATTGGACTTCACACGATATCCTGCACCGGCAAAGATACCTGCAAGAAATGCATGATAAAAATCTTCTTTATAATCATGATAGCTGATGGTTTTCCGCAATAATGTAGCCGCCGGAGAGTAAAATCTCCAGTTTTTCCGTGATGCTGCTCCCGGCATAGTCAATAAAAGAGCGGATAATGGCATTATCACTGGTATTCTTCCAGTAACTGGATGGTTTCACCCTCGGATCATGCTGATAATCCCGCAGATAATTCATCACATCCCATGGACAATACACATCAAAATCTCCAAAATGATATCCATAATACCATTTTTTAATCACATCCATCTGGGTTGTCGCTCCGGCATCTTCCAGAATTCTGTCAATGTCATTTTGTGTAAAACCAAAATATTCATCATATCTGGAGGAATTTATCGTATCAGAAACAAAATTATTGGTACCGGTAAAAATACTTTCCTTTGAAATCCTCAGACATCCCGTAATCACTGCCATAAACAGATTACTATTGTCTTTCAAAGCAGTGGACATCAGGGACTTCATCAACTCCAACATCTCATCATAATATCCGTGACTGCTTGCCTTTACCAGAGGCACATCGTATTCATCCAAAAGCAGGATGGCTTTCTTATCATAATGCTTGCTCAAAAGCTGCAAAAGCAGTTGAAGTGCACGAGAGATTTCAACTTCCCCAGCCGCCCCCGAAGCAATCCGCTGAAACATCTGCTTCTCATTCTCGCTGATTCTATCGCTGTTCAACAAAAAATCATACTGCTGAAACAGATTACCTATCTCGTAGACCAACTGACCATATGCCTTTTCAAAATGAAGTCCATCCACATTTTTCAATGAAAGAAAAACCGTTGGCCACCGATTCATCCATTCCTCACACAGATCTCTGTCTTTCGCAATGTCCAGCCCCTTAAATACAAGAACGCCTTCTGAAATGTTAGAATCCTTTAACCACCTTCACCTTCGATGTGCGTTTACATACCGGACATGGGTAATTCTGAGGCAGTCGATTGTCCGGATCAATTCTGCCCACACTGGCAGGAAATGTGTGATGGCAACGTGTGCAGATTACTTTAACTTTGTTATCCATGCTGAATAAAGACATAAGGGAACCTCCTTTTTATTCATTGTACCACATATTATCCTATTTCGATAATGAAATCTATCGTATCTTTGGTAAAATAAAACGACCATAACCCCAAACAGCAGGCATGGATTCTGACACAAATGTGTTACAAAATCCTACCTGCTGCTTTGTTTAATAGATTCAATGTCGCCATCTGCTTCTCACTTCAACGACATTTCTATGTATTATTCCATCACACCGATCTCATCCGCTACCGTGAAGTCCGCATCAGTACATGCACGAATATCCTCAACCGTATAGCCAGGTGCCAGTTCTCTCAATACCAATCCATCCGGTGTCACTTCAAAGTAGCATCGTTCTGTTACGATGTCAGTAACACAGTTTGCTCCGGTGAGTGGAAGGGTACATTTCTTTAATATCTTGGAGCCGCCGCCTTTATCACAGTGGTCAGTTGCCACAATAATTTTCTTTACGCCGGCACATAAGTCCATGGCACCGCCCATACCCGGAACAAGCTTACCTGGGATAGTCCAGTTGGCGATATTGCCTTCCTGGTCAACCTGTAAGGTTCCCAGTACGGTTGCATCAATATGTCCGCCACGGATGAACGCAAAGGAGGTGGTGTGATCACAGATACTTCCGCCTTTGATGATGGAGGCTGGCTGTCCGCCTGCATCAATCAAATCCGGGTCTGCGTCTTCCCATTTTGGTGTGGCGCCGCATCCAACGATTCCGATCTCGGATTCCATCCAGATGTCCACGCCTTCCGGAAGATAGTTTACACACATTGCAGGAACGCCGATTCCAAGATTTACAAAATCGCCATCCTTAAAAAACTTTGCACAACGAGATGCTATCAGAGCACGTCCTGTTAATCCTGCCATTATTCGTTCCCTCCTTCAGCTTCCTCTTTCACTTCTTCAGCCGGTTTCTCTTCCGCTTTGGCTGCCGCTTCAGCTTCAGCCTTCGCCTTCTCTGCCGCTTCTGCCTCTGCTTTGGCTTTCTCCGCTGCCTTTGCTTCGGCTTTCGCTTTTCCTCTCTGCCATACGAGACAGAACGGTTTCTTCTCTCCAGTTCTCACGTAAACCATATCAATAATTGGTGCAGCTACATCGATTTCATCCGGATCCAGCTCGCCAACTTCTACCAGTTCTTCCACCTCAACAATGACGAAATCTGCTGCATATGCCATATAGCTGTTGGTTGCTCTGGCAATCTTACGAAATACAATATTACCTGCGGTGTCTGCCTTCCATGCACGGATTAAGGAGATATCCGCATGCATCGGCAGTTCCAGAAGGTATTCTTTTCCGTTAATTGTGAGTTTTTCTTTTCCTTTTTCCACATCGGTGCCGATTCCGGTTGGAGTCAGACAACCGCCAAGTCCTGCACCGCCGCAACGAATT
>JALERO010000025.1 GCA_022764265.1 Eubacterium sp.
ACAAATTGCTGAATCGGAAACTGATCGAGCGTCGTCCCCCCGGCGTAGAGATGGGCCGGCGGATCCATGTGGGTTCCGGTGTGGGTGAACATGGTAATCACCGTCTCCTTAAAGCCATCCTTTTCATAGGTACTGCCCGGAAGAAACTCCGGTCCCAGGGTTCCCGGATAGACCGGCATATCCTCGGAAATAAAATGTGTTAGATCAATTATTCTCAATATAGGTCACCTCCTGACAACCATAGTGAAAACTCTTTTGCAATGTTTTGAAAAATGGAAATCCAGTATTAGATTTCCCCTCTTATTATAGCCTCTTTTGCCTCCATCAGGCTATCATAGATTCCCGCTGTCAAGTTTTTCAGCTCTTCATTCGGCTCAGTGAGATCCGGAATCATAACGGTCGTGCATCCCGCCGCCGCTCCGGCGTGGATACCGTTGCTGCCGTCCTCAAACACATAGCAGTCTTCCGGTTCCAATTCAAGACGTTGTGCAGCCAACAGGAAGATATCCGGTTCCGGTTTACCCTTTTCTACCTCCTGACCACTGGTAATCACATCAAAAAATGAAAGAATTCCGGTCCGTTCCAGATTGCTCTGAATCGTTTCAATCGGACTGCTGCTTGCCACCGCGATTCTGACTCCATTTTCTTTCATAAAAGATAATATCTCGTGAACTCCCGGTTTTTCCGGCACGGCTGCTTTCAGGCATTCATTTACCCGCTCAATACAGGCATCCCGCAAAATTTCCGGCTCGATATCCGGATAATATTGACGGATGATCTCCAACATCAACTCTCCGCTGGAACCACAAACTGCCTTCGGAAATTCCGGATCTGGCTCGAGTCCCAATTCCGTCGCCCGAATCATCCAGCTATCTCTATATAATCGTTCTGTATCAAATAACAGACCGTCCATATCAAAAATTGCACCTTTTTTCATCGATAATCTCCTTTTTGTCTTTTTAATTTTGCATCCTTATTTATTTAACAGATTCCCCAGATTTCTTTCCATTGCCATCATGGCAGCTCCCTGGGCCAATGTATGTTTGTGTTTTGTGCAAGAATAGATATAATCAATATCTCTTGCAAACAGATCATATTGCATCATTTTATTTCCCAGTTCTTCCAGATAAGGCTCCATATAATCTCCGATTTCCCCACCGATTATCAATCGGGTGTTAGTGAACATCCGGAGATTGGTGAGGAAAATCGCCAGATCACCCAAATATCTGTCCCATCTTTCCAGAGCGCTTTCGTAGCCTGCCTGCACCTCTTTAAAAAAGCTCTCCAGGTTCTCATTTTCCTCCAGCAGAGCTTCCGTGGATAAATAGGCATCGGCACACCCTTTTTTGCCGCAATAACAAGGACGTCCTTCCGGATAGAGAATCATATGGCCGATCTCCCCGGCCTGCCAGGTTTCTCCGACAATCAGTTCATTGCGAACGACAATCCCGCCTCCGACAGACTCGTTGAGAGCCACATACAGGAAATTATTGTAGCCGCTGTCCATCTCGGAGAAGCATCCGCAATTTGCATCGTTGGCAATTACCAACGGGAAGAGAATATTTTTATAAAAACGGTCCAGACTCACCCTTTCCATGTCAAACACATGAGAGCGGACCAGCTGATTTTCGCTCTCACTGATGATGCCCGGAATGGATATTCCCACGCCCAGCACCTTATTCCCTTTTATTTTATGTTCATCCAGAAAATCCAACAGAGCAATTCCCAGGGTCCGATACCACTCAATTGTATCATCATATACAAAAGGAAATGTCTGGGTGGCAAGGACCTTTCCGATCAGATCGGTGATCACCATCTCCACATTCTTTCTTGTAAGGCGGATTCCGACTCCGAACATCAGATTCTTTTTCAAAGCCAGGGTTCTGGCCCGGCGTCCGCCTGTGGATTCGTTCATTCCGCATTCTTCCAGCAATCCTGTCTTGAGCAGGCTGTCTGTCATATTTAAAACCGTCGGCATACTGAGATTCAGGCGCCGGGCGATCTCTTGTTTTGTCACTTCTTTTTCTTTTCGCAGTAAATGAATCAGCCGCTCCTGATTCTGCTGTTTTCCTGTTCTGGCCAACCGCAACCCCTTCCTTCTTAAAAGCATTTTATAAAAGTATATATTAAACTATTTTCTGTAAAATAGCAAGAAAAATCCGCCAAAGACGCAACATTGCCTTGGCGGATTTCATTCCATTAATTCAATACACTTAATCTGTCTTCCAGTTCTTTTTTCATATCTTCGTAACCCGGTTTTCCAAGTAATGCAAACATATTTTTCTTATATGCCTCCACACCCGGCTGATCAAATGGATTGACTCCGATCATGTATCCGGAAATCGCCAGACTCTTCCAGAAGAAATACACCAGCTCACCGAAGGTGTAATCGCTTCGCTTGTCAATGCTCAGAATGAGATTTGGCACACCACCATCCACATGGGCCAGTAAGGTT
>JALERO010000135.1 GCA_022764265.1 Eubacterium sp.
GCAAAAGAAAAGACTGCCTGGGAGAGAGTGGAGCTTTCCAGAGCCATAAAACGTCCGGTGGGAGAAGACTATATTCGTGGACTGTTTGATGGATTTATCGAATTCCACGGAGACCGTTATTATGGAGATGATCATGCTATCTGTGGAGGAATTGCGTATTTCCACGGAAAACCGGTAACCGTAATCGCACAGATGAAAGGGAAGAATACCCAGGAGAGTGTGGATAGAAACTTTGGAATGCCGATGCCCGAAGGATATCGTAAAGCTTTGCGTCTGATGAAACAGGCAGAAAAATTCCATCGCCCAATCATTTGTTTTGTGGATACTCCAGGTGCTTTCTGTGGAATGGAAGCAGAAGAAAGATGCCAGGGAGAGGCTATTGCTTCGAACCTTTATGAGATGTCAGCCCTGAAAACACCGATTCTTTCTATCTTAATTGGAGAAGGAGGAAGTGGTGGTGCCCTTGCCATGGCAGTAGCCGATGAAGTATGGATTTTGGAGAACAGTATTTATTCTATTCTCTCTCCGGAAGGATTTGCATCAATTTTATGGAAAGATGCTAGTCTTGCCCAAAAGGCTGCCAAAGCAATGAAGTTAACTTCCTATGATTTATATAAAGCTGGTTTTGTTGAAACCATCATTCAGGAACCGGAGTCCTATACTCTGGAAACCATGCTTGAAATCTGTGAAGATCTTGATGAGAGAATAAAACGATTCTTGAAGAAAAAAGGAAAAATGTCCGAAGAAGAATTGGTCGAGGCACGATATGATCGTTTCCGCAAAATGTAAAGAGGAGAGAAGATGAAAATGGAAAACAAATTGTTTACAATTGGAACCAAATCCGTGAAAATTCCTCTTGTACAGGGCGGAATGGGAATTGGAATCAGTCTGGGTGGTTTGGCCGGAGCTGTTGCAAAGGAGGGCGGAATCGGTATGATTTCCGCCGCACAGATTGGATATCGTGAGCCGGATTTTTATCAGAATCCGCTGGAGGCGAATCGAAGAGCAATTCATTCAGAATTGGAAAAGGCGAGAGCAATTGCGCCGGATGGAATCATCGGATTCAATGTAATGGTTGCCATGAACCATTATGAAGAACATGTCAGAGAAATTGTGGCGGCAGGAGCCGATCTCATCGTTTCCGGAGCCGGACTTCCGGTGGATCTTCCTGCCTATACGGAGGGCAGCGATATTGCGTTGGCCCCAATTGTTTCCACGGAAAAGTCAGCAAAAGTAATTCTCAAATACTGGGATAAAAAATATAAAAGAACCGCAGACCTGTTAGTCATTGAGGGACCATCAGCCGGAGGACATCTGGGATTCATTCCAAAACAGCTGGAGGAGTTTATTCCGTCGGTTTATGATGAAGAAGTAAAGAAGATTCTTGGAATTGTTCGTCAGTATGAAGAAAAATATGATAGAAAAATTCCTGTAGTTCTTGCAGGTGGAATCCGTAATCATGAAGATTATCTTCATGCCATGTCTCTGGGAGTGGATGGTATTCAGGTGGCAACCCGTTTTGTCACAACAGTTGAATGTGATGCAGATGAGCGTTTTAAGGAAGCCTATCTGCATGCAAACAAAGAAGATATTCAGATTGTAAAAAGTCCGGTGGGAATGCCGGGAAGAGCAATCTGTAATCCGCTGATTCAGACAGTTAGTGGCGGAAATCGTATCCCACCGGAAAAATGTCTTGGATGCATTCATACCTGTAAACCCACAGAAACTCCGTATTGTATTACGGAAGCTTTAATTCATGCAGTAAAGGGAGAATTGGATCAGGCCCTTCTTTTTTGTGGAGAAAAGGCCTACGAAGCAAAAAAAATTGAAACAGTAAAAGAAGTAGTGGATTCTTTTCAATTTTTTTAGTATAATACACTAATATACTTTAACAGCCGGGATTATTACAGAAACAAAAGACAGAGAAATTATGCGTGTAGGAGTAAATGCATGGATGTAAGAAATACGATCAATACAATGTTGGTAAGTACGTTCCACGAGATATTGGAATTGGAAGAAAAAGCCATAATAACAGATGAATTTCGGGATATCAGTAACAATGATATGCATATAATCGAAGCCATAGGCCTCGGACCGGGAACCAGAATGTCCGTGATTGCGAGAAGACTGAATATTACGGTAGGCTCATTGACCACTTCCATGAACGGTTTGGTCAATAAGGGATATGTCGCAAGACAGCGCAGCGATCGTGATCGAAGGGTGGTTAATATTTACCTTCTGGAAAAGGGAATTGCCGCTTACAAGCATCATGAGCAGTTCCATAAGGAGATGACAGAAGCACTGATGAGTTGTCTGACACCGGAGGAGCAGGTGGTATGGGTGAAATCATTGGATAAGATTACAGAGTTTTTCCGGTCACATAATGGAAAGAAACCAATTTCAAAATCCGGCGAAAATAATATCAGAGCGCTGGATGCGATTTAATAAGTGGACGTTACTAAAATAGTATAGAGATTGTATCAAGAGGAGAACCTGAGAAAGGCTCTCCTTTTTTTACAATGTCATCATTCCG
>JALERO010000143.1 GCA_022764265.1 Eubacterium sp.
TCAGAAACACGAAAAACAAAATTAATAAATCCGTCGCCGTCTTCCTCGACGGAACCTTCTCCAATTACTGAGACAGTGACATCTCCATCTAAATTAAAAAAAGGAAGCCTTGATTTGACATAGGATGCAACATTCTCTTTGGTCAACACTATCAAGGTTGTCACCTCCCTGCTGTTAATATAGTCTGATGTCACTGTTCCGAAATCAATCTGATTCAGAACAGTGACAAATTAATCAAAATAATCTGCTGAAAATCGGGTTGCATTCTCCTGCTTATATTGATCCACCAATTTGTGAAGATTCTCGGACAACTCGTCCACACCTTCGTTGGTAAAAGAACTGACTTCAAAAATAGTGGTACAACCAGCCAGTTCCAGATAAGCTCTACCCTGAGCAGGATTTGAATCCTCGCTGTCAATTTTTGTGAGAATGCCGATAACCGGTTTCTCAAACTTACTGGTGAGTCCCCCGGAAAACCAGCAATCCTCGCTGGTGGAATCCTGAACAAGACCTATAATATCGGCATCATGAGAGGTAATCGTCAAAGACCCCCAATACCCTCTCTGCTGCATATATTCGCCGGGAGTATCAATAAAATTCCCGATGTATTCAATCGTCTGTGTTTTGTCGTACTTAATCTCCTTGTCAATAAGACGCTGAATCAAAGTGGTCTTACCGGCAGCTGAAGCACCGATTAACATAATCTTCATAAAATGTATTCTCCAAAGTTCAGATATGCTGTCTTAAAAATCAAGTTTTGGTAATTGCAACCGCATCAAAACCAAGCTTATTATAAAATGTGCTGATTACACTGTTCAATGCAGATTCCACATTGGCAGTAGAACCGACAATAATAACAGAACCGGAAAAACGGTCTACGAAACCGAGCTTGATTGAAGCAGCCTTTGTGCAGATATCTGCAGCAATAATGGTAGCCTCCGATGGTGTGATGGTCAGGATACCGATGGCATCATGATAATCGTCCGGAAGACCAAGCTTTTTATATACAGATGCCTTTGGTCTGGTAACCATGTGGGCAAGAGTAATCTGCTTACCAGGAACATATTCCTGTATCATACGGGATTTATCTTCTGCATTAATCCCGTTATTTATCATATCTTTCGCCATGATTGCTCCTTTCTGGACTGCAGTGCATACGAATCCATCATGTATAGTATATTAAGTCAATTATATAAATAAATAGAAAGAAAGTAAATGTAAATTAGTAATAATGTACAAGTATTCTTTTGTGATTTTACAAATAAAAAATGAAAATCTTTTGATAGCTGACATATTCCCTTTTTTTGAGCAATATAATATAAGATGAAAAAAATATTGCAATGTATGGTCATTCTGAGCCTCAGTATTATATTGCCGGGAATTATCACCATATTTTTTATGGGAAAAACCGCAGGAGACCAGAAAAAAATGGGAATTAATGTCACAATGAAAAATGGTGAAAGCATTGACGGAGAACAATTTGTCATTGGTATGGCTGCCTCGGAATTATCCTATATAAAGGAGGAAGAAGCGCTGAAAGCATGGATGATTGTCTGTAGAACAAATTTTTTGAAGGCAGCCGGTAATGATAAGGAAGTAAAAGCAGAAGAACTGGCATTGGATTACATTTCCCAGGAAGAATTGGAACGAAATAATGGAAGAAAAGCCTGGCTGGAATTACATAATCGGCTGGAGGAAGCATCGGAGGAGACCTTTGGACAGGCATTGTTTTATGGAGATGCGTATATTGATGCCCTGTATCATCAGGTGAGTGTCGGAAAAACCGTTTCCTCAAAAGAAATATATTCCGTGGATGTGCCGTACCTGATCAGTGTTGACAGCAGTCAGGACGTGGAATCGGAGGAATATATGGATGTAAAAATGTTG
The DNA here is from genome assembly GCA_022764265.1 of Eubacterium sp. Taxonomy (GTDB): domain Bacteria; phylum Bacillota; class Clostridia; order Lachnospirales; family Lachnospiraceae; genus Anaerobutyricum. The sequence goes on from JALERO010000143.1 coordinate 1,888, forward strand.
TCCTACAAAGAATGTGCCCAGAAATTAAAAGAGAACGGATATAAAGAAAGTGAAGATGCCTGCAAAAATCAATTGAAGATTAACAAACAAACTGATAACGGATTTGTCGAAGAAGTGACAACAGAGAGTAATCAATGGACCGGGGAAGAGTGGAAAGAAATCTTCGGCCTGAATTCCACTAATTTTTATCTGGAGGATTACGGAAATCAGCTTCGTATTGTTGCCATAGGAAAAGGTCATGGAATGGGAATGAGTCTGTATGGTGCAAATGCTCTGGCACAAAAAGATCTTAATGCAAAAATGATTCTGTCCTATTATTATCCGGGAACAGAGATAAGAAAAGTTACATAAAAATGTATAAATTTTCTGACTCTGGAAAAGATATAGCCAGAGGTGATGATATGAAAAAGCCAAATAATTTTTTCGCAAAAAAATATATTTCAAGTTTGGTAATTGCAGCATTTTTAATTTTATCGGTATTGACGGCTTACAATATTAAAACCGGGAATGAGAGCCCGGAGTCTGCCAATACAGAAGTGAAAGAAACCGCAGAAGAAAATGTTCAGGAGACAATCGGAGATAATGATGATGTCATTTCGTCTAATGAGAGGCCATCTGTCAGTCGTGACGAAGAAGACGACGAGGAAACACAGTCAGAAAAGGAAATAGAAGACAGTGATACATCAAAAGAAGAGGAAGAAAAATACAGTTATGACGGAAAAAATGATTTGACATGGCCGTTAATTGGGAATATTATTCTTCCATACAGTATGGATACCACAGTTTATTACACAACCCTCGATCAGTATGCCTGCAATGACGGAATTCTCATTGGTGCAAAGGTGGGAGATGAAGTCGTGGCAGCGGTAGACGGAAGAGTGGTTAATGTATTTGATTCCGATCGCTATGGGCAGACGATAACCGTCCTGATCGGTGATTATTATGAGGTGTCTTACTCTCAGGTGGAAAATGTGAAATACGATATTGGCGATGAAGTGAGAGAAGGAGATGTGCTTGCCACAGTGGCAGAGCCGACAAGAGCTTTTTCTCTGGAAGGACCACATCTGTTTTTCAAGATGACTTATAAAGGAGAGCCGGTAAATCCGACAGATTATCTGAAATCATAAATATCCGACAGGGAAGAGAATCCCTCGAACCTTTGAAACATTTCTGCATATATTAAATGAGGTGTAAAAGCCGACGAAAATAACAGTCGGAATCATGCTACAACATTTTTAGATACCATTTTCGGCGAAACAGGCAGGAGATGGTAGAAAATTGCAGAAATAAAACTGTGAGATAGATTCTCAGTAGATGATTTACAAGATAATTCCGGCTGATCAAATAGGGAGGGCGAATCCGTCCTCCCGAAAAGAAGAAACAAAGCAGAAGATTTCAGAGAACAGAGGAAAAGATATGCATTATACATATATAGTAGAATGTCGGGATAAAACTCTTTATACCGGCTGGACGACAGACCTGGAGAAAAGAATCAGGATGCACAATGAAGGAAAAGGAGCCCAATATACAAAAAGCAGGGCTCCTGTTCGTCTCGTCTATTACGAACAGTACGAGACAAAACAGGAAGCCCTGAAAAGAGAATATGCAATCAAGCAGCTGTCAAGAAAAGAAAAGCTTGCGCTGATCAAAGCATATACACATACATGAAAATGAAATGACAGAAGCTGCCGCCCATGACGAAGAGGTGGAATATCTCATGGCTTCCGAAATTGGCCGGAAGCTTATCAAAAATCGGTAACTTCAATCCGTAAAGGATGCCGCCGATGGTGTATATGATTCCGCCTGCCAGAAGCCAGCCGAAGGCTGCCGGTGGAAGAACGGAAAGCAGCGGTTTGAAAACGAAAACGCAGGTCCATCCCATGGCGATATAGATCACGGAGCTGACCCAATGAGGACAGTTGATGATAAATATTTTAAGGGAGATTCCGACTGCGGCTGCCAGCCAGATAAAAATCAGAAGGGGAATTCCCTTGCTTCTGTCTAAAGCCAGAAGACAAACCGGTGTGTAAGAACCGGCAATCAGCACAAAGATCATGGCATGGTCGATTCGGCGGAAAACCAGATTGATCTTAGCGGAAATATCCAGTGAATGATATAGTGTACTGGCTCCGTAAAGCAGAATCATGCTGCAGATAAAAATCGTCATGGCTGCAACTGCAGTGGTATTACTGCTGTGAGCTGCCTTATATATTAATGGAAAAGAGCAGATAACTGCACCAATCATGGCGATAAGATGTGTGATAGCACTTCCGGGATCTTTTAATTTTGTGTTCATAATGATACCTCCTTTGATCCACTGTGAAATTCACGTTTTTAAGCTAACGGATGACGCGCATCTCGCAACAAGAACGCTGTAACGTCCTTGAAAATGTTATAAAACTCAAGATGAGATTTATAATATTATATGATGTAGTTTTAAAAACTATGTATCAGATGAATGAATACTATCACAAATTAAAATAAAATGCAACCCCCAGTTTATGTAAAGGAGAAAACGATGAGAATTGGTTTGGCACAGATGAACATTTTGTGGGAAGATATAGAAGCAAATGGAAAGAAAGCGGAAGACTTTTTTAAATCCGCCAAGGAAAATCAGGTGGAACTTCTGGTTTTTCCTGAAATGTCCCTCACAGGATTTTCCATGGATGTGGAGAAGACGGCAGGAAGCTGGGAGAAACAGGTGAATTATTTTCGCAAGCTGACCCGTGACTATGGAATTGCAGCGGTCTTTGGTTATCCAAAACCTGTTTGTCAGGAGGAACGAGAAGCTCATTCAGATCAGAAGCCATATTATAATAAACTGGCTTTTATGGAAAATGGAGAGATCAAATTGGATTATACCAAAATTCATCCTTTTACATACGGACAGGAGGGAGAATATTTTCGTGGGGGAGAGAAAATTACAGTGACAAACTGGAAAGATACGGTGATGGGAGCCTTTATCTGCTATGATCTGCGTTTCCCTGAGATTTTTCAGATCAGTTCAAAAACCAGTGAGGTGATTTTTGTCATTGCCAACTGGCCGGTGAAACGAATCGCTCATTGGGACTGCCTGCTTCGGGCCAGAGCCATAGAAAATCAATGTTATATTGTGGGAGTAAACCGAACCGGTGAAGGCGGCGGACTTGTATATAATGGACATTCGGCCATATATGATCCTCTGGGTAATCAGATTACAAGAATTTGTGAGGAGGAAGCTCTTTTGATCGGAGATATAGATGTTGAACAGGTTCGGGAAACGAGAGAACATTTTCCTGTGAAAGCGGATCGCAGAGAAGACATTTATCTGAAAAAACCGGTTGATTTTGTTTGACTTTCTTTTTTTCATATGTTATCGTTGATAATTGTGGAATTAAGAGAGAAAAAATATAACAAGGACATTTATTTACTCTATTTTCTGAACAGATAATAGAGTTTTTTCTTTGTGTAGTAAGAAAATTGCATGATGTTGTGATAGAAAGTGAGATAGGAATATGGAAACAAATCAATTTAAAGAGCTTGATATAAAACCAGAGATTTTAAAAGCAATTACCTACATGGGATTTGAGGAGATGACTCCGATTCAGGCCCAGGCGATTCCTGTGGAACTGGAGGGGTATGATGTAGTGGGACAGGCCCAGACGGGAACCGGAAAGACCGCAGCCTTTGCAATCCCGATTCTCCAGAAGGTAAATCCAAAGTTAAAGAAGCCCCAGGCTATCGTCATTTGCCCAACCAGAGAACTGGCTATTCAGGTGGCAGACGAGATTCGAAAGCTGGCAAAATACCTTTCTTCTATTAAAGTGTTACCGATTTATGGTGGTCAGGAGATTTCGAAACAGATTCGTTCCCTGAAATCCGGTGTGCAGATCGTGATCGGAACTCCGGGGCGTATCATGGATCATATGAGAAGAAAAACAGTAAAATTCGACGAGATTTCAACGGTGGTTCTGGACGAGGCAGATGAAATGCTGGATATGGGATTCCGGGAAGATATTGAGACGATTCTCAGTGAGATTCGGGAAGACCGGCAGACTCTGCTGTTTTCTGCTACAATGCCAAAACCAATCCTGGAATTAACCCGCTGCTACCAGAGAAATCCAAAAACCATCAAAGTTGTAAGAAAAGAACTGACAGTGCCGAACATCACACAATATTATTATGAAGTTCGTCCGAAAAATAAGGGTGAAGTACTTTGCAGGCTTCTTGATATTTACGATCCAAAGCGTTCTGTTGTATTTTGTAACACCAAAAAAGGTGTGGATGAGCTGGTGGAAGAGCTGCAGGGAAGAGGATATTTTGCAGAAGGACTCCACGGTGATATGAAGCAGACCATGCGTGACAGGGTAATGCGAAGCTTCCGTAATGGCAAAACGGATATTCTGGTGGCCACCGATGTGGCCGCAAGGGGAATCGATGTGGATGATGTCGATGCGGTCTTTAACTATGACCTGCCTCAGGATGAGGAATACTATGTGCATCGAATCGGTCGAACCGGACGTGCAGGAAAGGCCGGTATGGCATTCAGTTTTGTGGTGGGTCGCGAGGTCTACAAGCTGCGTGATATCAAGAGATATTGCAAGACCAAGATTAAAGCGCAGCCGATTCCGTCCCTCAATGATGTGACAGAGACCCGGGTGGAGAAAATATTTGATCGCCTTAATTCCTATATCGAGAATCAGGATCTGGGTCGTTATATTAATATGATTGAGAATTTTGTCAACGAGAAAGACTACACTTCACTGGATGTTGCAGCCGCATTTTTGGCTGAGACCCTCGGCAACAATGAAGGAAGAGACACCCGAGGACAGGATGATTTCGGAGATACCGGTGCAGAGGAAGGTATGGTGAGATTGTTCATCAATATCGGAAAACGTCAGGGAATCCGTCCGGGAGACATTCTTGGAGCCATTGCCGGAGAATCCGGAATCCCGGGCAATCTGGTGGGAACCATTGATCTTTATGATAAATATACCTTTGTTGAGGTGCCGAGAGATGTGGCATCTGATGTGCTCGAAGCGATGAAAAATGCCAAGATCAAGGGAAAGGTAATCAATGTGGAGCCGGCCAACCGAAAATAGGTTGATCTCGCAGCAAGAACGTCAGGGAGTTCTTGAAAAATGTAAACGTTTACTATTGAGAAATTTGTGAATTTGTTATATGATGACATATATGTGATTGCAAATTACAGAGATTAGGAGAAAACGATGGAAGCAATTCAAAATCTTTCATTATCAGAAAAAATACAATTGCATATTTATCGTACCAAGCCGGTGTTGAACCTGCAGGCGCTGTTTACAGACGGCAGTATGAATTATGTTCAGCCGATGGAGCCGAATCCGGGAGAGACCGTTACTATCCGTTTTCGGACTGCCAGAGATAACGTGGAGCATGTGTATATCTGTCTGAACGGAGAACAGAGAGAGATGCAGGTGAGTACCCGAACAGATCAGTTTGATTTTTATCAGATATCTTTTGAAATCGGAGAGGAGATGCTGGATTATTATTTCGAGATTCATTCCGGCGGGAAGCGGTGCTTCTTTAATAAAAAAGGGCCGACCAGAGATCTGGAGCCGTTTTTCAACTATAAGATGAAACCGGGCTTTCATACACCGGACTGGGCGAAGAGTGCTGTTTTTTATCAGATTTACGTCGATCGTTTTGCCAACGGGGATCCGACCAATGATGTGCTTGACCGGGAATACATTTACATTGATGAGCCTGTAAGCCGTGTCACCGACTGGGGCAAATACCCTGCCCAGATGGGAGTCAGGGAGTTTTACGGCGGTGACCTCCAGGGGGTTCTGGATCACCTGGACTATCTGCAGGAGCTGGGTGTGGATGTAATCTACTGTAACCCGATTTTTGTCTCCCCATCGAATCACAAGTATGATATTCAGGATTATGATTATATTGATCCACATTTCGGAAAAATTGTGGTGGATGAAGGAGAGGTTCTGCCGGAAGGAGCCCGGGATAATCACAGGGCGAGTAAATACATTTCCAGAGTGACGGATAAGAGAAATCTGGAAGCCAGCAATGAGTTTTTCGTACATTTTGTGGAGGAGATCCATAAAAGAGGCATGAAAATTATTCTTGACGGTGTTTTCAATCATTGCGGTTCCTTCAATAAATGGATGGATGCCGAGCGACTGTATGAGAACCAGTATGGATACGAAAAGGGCGCCTATGTGGATGCCAACAGCCCATACCGCCATTATTTCAAGTTCTACAATGAGGAGCTGTGGCCGTATAATGAGGATTATGACGGCTGGTGGGGCCATAAGACGCTGCCGAAATTAAATTATGAGGAATCCAGGCAATTATATGATTATATTCTGGATATCGGAAGAAAATGGGTTTCCCCGCCATATAATGTGGATGGCTGGCGTCTTGATGTGGCGGCAGATTTGGGGCAGTCCGGCGAGATGAATCATCAGTTCTGGAAGGATTTCCGGAAGGCGGTGAAGACAGCCAATCCCGATGCAATTATTCTCGCGGAACATTATGGAGATCCGGGAGAATGGCTGCAGGGCGATGAATGGGATACGGTCATGAATTATAGTGCTTTTATGGAGCCAATCACCTGGTTCCTCACCGGGCTGGAGAAGCACAGTGATGAAAAGCGAAGCGATCTTCTTGGCAATACCCAGGCTTTCAAAGACGCCATGATTTATCATATGTCGAGATTCCAGTATCCTTCGCTGATGGTTTCCATGAACGAACTTTCCAACCACGACCATTCCCGGTTCCTGACAAGAACCAATCAGACCGTGGGAAGAACCAACAGCCTTGGTCCGGAGGCAGCAGATCAGAATGTAAATAAGGGCATCATGAGAGCGGCCGTAATGATTCAGATGACCTGGCCCGGCGCACCGACCATTTATTATGGTGATGAAGCCGGAGTGACCGGCTGGACCGATCCGGACAACCGAAGAACCTATCCTTGGGGACATGAGGATCAGGAATTGATACGTTTTCATAAAGATATGATTCATATTCATAAATATCACGAGGCGCTGATGAAAGGCTCTCTGAAATACCTGCAGGGCGGATATAAGGTCATCGGCTACGGGCGTTTTACCGATCACGAAAAAATGATCATTCTGATCAACAGTGGATTTGATGAGGCGAAGGTGAAGGTTTCTGCCTGGGAAGTAGGTGTGACCGAAGAAGAGGATATGCAGCAAATCGTCATAAGCAATGAGGAAAGCTACAGCCTCGAGCCGACAATCTATCCGGTGCGGGGCGGTGTCCTTGAAATCACTCTCCCGAAGATTTCTGCGATTCTCTTAAAGGCGGTGCCATCCAGGGAAAAACAACAGATGAAAGCAAAAGAGGCGATTCGCAGTAATCAGAGAATATATTAAAAAAAGCTTGATTTTTTCAGGAGAATCATATATAATATTTAATCGTCAGATGTCAATTGCATACTGAAATGGGTGGATTCCCGAGTGGCCAAAGGGGACAGACTGTAAATCTGCTGCAAATTGCTTCGGTGGTTCGAATCCACCTCCGCCCATTGAATCTGAATGCTTAATCAAAGCAAACAGATTAAGCCGGCGTGGCGGAACTGGCAGACGCACAGGACTTAAAATCCTGCGGGACTTATACTCCCGTATCGGTTCGATTCCGATCGCCGGCATTATGATTTATCTCGTCGGAGAAGACTCCCACTTCCACAAGTGGGAGTTTTC
>JALERO010000151.1 GCA_022764265.1 Eubacterium sp.
CTGAAAAATGGACTGGTTCCCGATGATTATTGCAAAAATGCAAAACAGCTCATAACCAGAAAACAGGCGCTTCTGATTGCCGATCGGCTGTCTGATTATCAGGTAAAATATCTGGCTGCCCATCCGGTTACAGGAACACAACTGTTCAATGGACAGGAAAACATTACATATGCCACTCTTCCGACTTGGAATCTTGTGGCGTCCTTTAACAAAAAATGGACAGAACATTTAACCAGCCAGATTGTCCTTCAACCGACTGTGGAACAAGCTGCAGAACAATAGAAGGATGGAAATGAAGGAGAATAAATGGGATAAATTGCTCCGCATAAGAACTTCCGGAAGGGATGATTCCAATGCGGAGCAATTTCGATACCCCTATGAGCCGACACCCTATTGTGTATTGGAGCGGCTGGCATACAGCGGATATATTGGGAAGAAAAATGTCCTGGTGGATTATGGATGCGGAAAGGGCAGAGTAGATTTCTTCCTGTCTTACCAGACCCGGTGCCGTTCCATTGGAATCGAATATGATGATAGAATCTTTCAGTCTGCCTCTGAAAACCAGAAGACAGCAGTATCTGCTACTCGGACGGAGTTTGTACAGGCGGATGCGGTTCAATATACTGTGCCGATGGAAGCAGATTGCTTTTATTTTTTCAATCCCTTTTCTGTGGAGATTTTCGAGAAGGTGTTGGATAGAATCCGGGAGTCTTTTTACGAGAACCCGAGAGAGATGCTGTTCTTTTTTTACTATCCATCGGATGAATATATTTCCTGTCTGATGACAGCAGATGACCTGACCTTTTTTGACGAGATAAACTGTCAGGATTTGTTTGAGGGAAAGAATTCCAGAGAACGGGTTATGATTTTTTCCATGGGAAAAGAGGAAGTATGGTAGAAATAACCCTTGACAGCTAATGGTTTTTAACTTACACTGCGGCTAATAAATATTAGCTGTTAAAATTGTGAATCTCGAATAGGAGTAATATCATGGATACGAAACATAGAATTCTACTGGAAGCCCATGTTCGATTATTTTATAAAACATTTAACCGCAAAGAATAATATGAGCCAAAAAATATCAAAAAATTTAATTATATTAATTTGTGTGAATATTGTTTTTGTGATCCTCACAATTACATTTACAGTATTACACAATATATTCCGGCAAGGATGGATGCTGTCTGTATACATAACTTTTCTAACAACCTCCTATCATTTTGCCATGCGGCTTATGGTGGGAGAGTTGGTAACTGTAATTTATCGCGATCGCAAATTTGATTTGGATTCCCCGGGCTTTCATATATATAAATTTGAAGAAAAGCTATATCGAATATTGAAAGTAAAGAAATGGAAGATTCATATGATTACGGTAAAACCGGAGCAATTTGACCTTTCTACAAACAGTATGGAGGTTTTGCTTCATAACATGGCACAGGCGGAACTGGTTCATCGGATTATAATGGTTTTGTCCTTTGTTCCTGTTTTGTTCATCATTCCCTATGGGGCTCCGGCGATTTTTATTACAACATCGTTGGTGGCTTCTTTGATTGATCTGCTGTTTGTAATTATGCAGCGATACAATCGCCCGAGGGTGATGAAAATCCTGAAAATGAGAAGTTAACTTTAAAAGATATAGTGTTCCATTCAGGAAAAACATGGTTGACTACCATAAGAGGAGTGAATATACGTGACATTTGGAGAAATAAAAGAAAAAGGAATCAAAGGGGTAAAAACAATTATATATGGAAGAACCCTGTTTGTGCTTCTTGGATTTATACTCCAGTTTGCCCTGATGATCGCCACATTCCAGTATTTGCGAGAATACAGCATGATTGTTTATGCTGTGTTTGTCGTTGTGGGTTTGCTGGTTGTTCTTCACCTGTATAATGGGCGAGGTACACCCGAGTTCAAGCTGGTATGGATGTTGCCTGTACTGGTTTTTCCGGTGTTTGGCTCCATCTTTTATCTGTACATTTATCTCCAACCCGGCACCAAAATTATTAAACGGCGACTGGAAACTCTGTCAAAGGAAACGAAGGAATATCTCCAACAGGAAGAGGCAGTGAAGGAAAGGCTGCAGGAAGAAAGCAGTTTGATGACACGATTCTCCGATTATATGTATCATTACGGACAGTGCCCAGTTTATGACAGGACAGAAGCAAAGTATTATCCTTTAGGAGACGATCAGTACAGGGATATTTTAGTGGAGTTAAAAAAAGCGGAAAAATTCATTTTCCTCGAATATTTTATTGTGGAAGAAGGAATCATGTGGAACTCGATTCTGAAAATATTGAAGGATAAGGTAAAAGAAGGGGTGGAAGTACGTTTTATGTATGATGGCATGTGCACCCTTACATTGTTGCCTTATTTCTATCCGAAGCTTCTGGAAGAAGAGGGAATCCAGTGTAAAATGTTTTCTCCGATTAAACCGATGTTTTCTTCCCATTACAACAACCGAGACCACAGAAAGATTCTTGTAATCGATGGTAAGGTGGCCTTCACCGGCGGAACCAATCTGGCGGATGAATATATTAATCAGAAAGAGAGATTCGGTCACTGGAAGGACACTGCCATCATGGTAAAGGGAAAAGCAGTGGAGAAATTCACTTATCTTTTCCTGGAAATGTGGAATATTTCCGAGCAGAAACCGGAAAATTATGAGAAATATTGTTCCCCGCAGATGGATGTCATCCGCGATGACGGCTATTTCATTCCTTATGGAGTCAGCCCTTTTGGAGAGGAAAGAATCGGAAAACGCGTGTATCTGGATATTTTAAATACCGCCCAGCATTATGTACATATCATGACCCCTTATCTGATTCTGGATTATGAGATGATGATGGCCCTCGTATATGCCGCTAAAAGGGGAGTAGAAGTGAAGATTATCATGCCACATATT
>JALERO010000178.1 GCA_022764265.1 Eubacterium sp.
ATATCTGAACACATATCAATGAATAATTTATCTGCATAACTCATGATGTTTCCTCCATCTAAAAATATTCAAGAACGCCTCGGCGTTCTTGCTGCGAGATGCGAGTCATGCGTTAGCATGACAAATTTCTAATGCGCATCTCTGCAATCCGCCGGAGGCTTAACATTTCAGAAGGGGATTGTCACCCGCTACTGAAACTATTTTATTTCCCACCGCTTAGCGCTCTGTGCTCTTGAAGCGGGGGACTTCTTCTGAAATGTTAATCACAAAACTGATGATATAATCTAACATAATAAGAATTGATTTTCCCGTAAAAAAGTATTAGAATAAATCATAGATCAATTGCGAATACTATAATTACAGGAAGGATGTTACTATGAAAAAAAAGAATGTATTTATGATCGCAGCAGCCATCATCGGAATGTTTGCCGGTGCTTATTTTATTCTTCGCGCCATCCGCAAATATACAGACAGTGAGTTATCTGATGTCGATTCCTTTGATGCAGATATGAACGAAGATTTATCAGATGATTATCCGGAAGAGGCTATGGAAACCCCTGTTCCGGAAGAAAAGCCTGCTTCAACCAAGATTCGTCGCGGATATATTCCAATCAGATTACACAAAGCAGAGGCTTCTGATAACGCATAAACACACAGGCTGCAGGATTATCTTGCAGCCTTTAACATTTCTTTCAGCTCATCTACCGTAAATGTATAATGTGAATTACAGAAATGACAGTTCACCTCAATCGGTTTCTGATCTTCAATCATTTCCAGGAGATCTTTTTTCCCAACGCTGATTACTGCCTTCGACACCCTTTCTTTGGAGCAGTTACAATAAAAGCGTGTCGGGATTTTATCTTCAATCGTCATATCAAATCCTTCGAACAATGCATGCATCATATCTTCCGGTGTTTCTCCCTGATCCAAATGATTTGTAATAGAAGAAAAGTTCTTCAGTCTCTCTTCCAGAGCAGCAATTACCTCTTCCTGTGCAAACGGCATCATCTGAATAATAAAACCACCTGCCTGACGTACTGTATTATCTTTATTCATCAAAACGCCGAGAGCAACCGAAGTAGGAATCTGTTCCGATGTGGCAAAATAATAGGTCAGATCTTCTGCAATTTCTCCGGATACGAGATGGGTCTGACCGGAATAAGGCTCCTTCAGTCCGAGATCTTTGATTACAGTCAGCACTCCCAAATCCAGTGCTCCGCCGACATCCAGCTTACCCTGTTTATTCGGAGGAAGCATTACATCCTTATTGTATACATAGCCTTTTACATTGGCTTTTGCATCTGCTGTCACCACAAGACCACCGATGGGTCCACTGCATTTGATCTGAATCGTTATGACATCCGTATCATTTTTGCACATACTTCCCATCATAGCTCCTCCGGTGAGCAGTCTTCCAAGGGCTGCCGTTGCCACCGGACTGGTATTATGGTGTTGTCTTGCCTCTTCCACAAGATTTTTTGTATAGGCAGCAAAAAAACGAACCTGATGATCCGCCGCCATTCCTCTTATAATATAATCTTCCATTTTATCTTCCTCCTTTACCCTGTTCCCTGGCAATCATGACTATCCGTTCACTCTCTTCACGAACCGGACCGTTTGTGTAACCGTCAAAGGCATCCACAAAAATCAGGCCGCCAGCTTCCAGCAATTCTTTCATCTCCACAAATGTATATCCCCTCTGGATATGTTCCTCCCTGAATTTCCGGTACATATCCTCCTTTTCATGGACAAATACACTTAAATCTATATCATTCAGATGCGCCTCTTCATCATAAGTATTATACCAGATAAAACTCACATCATCCCGATCTTCTGCAATCACACTGTCTCCGATCACATTTCGATATTTATATTCTGTATTGAAATCAAACAAAAAAATACCTTCCGGATCCAGATAGTTATTCACCAGACGAAAAACCTGAACCAATTCCTTCTCATCTGTTATATAATTTACACTGTCACAGATAGAAATAATAGACCTCACAGTTCCATACAATTCAAATTCTCTCATATCCTGCCAGAGATACAGCATGGAATTATCCGCATCCGCTGATTTCTCTCTGGCAATCTGAAGCATGTCCATTGAAGAGTCTACTCCAATCATATCAAAACCGGCATTTGCCATGAGCTCCATCATTTTTCCGGTTCCGCATCCAAGCTCCAGCATCAATCCATCTTTAATATCATATTTTTTTAATTCTTTTATGATAAAATCAGCCCACTCTTCATAGGGCACATCATCCATCAATTCATCATAAACACGGGCAAAGTTCTCATAAGTCTGCATTGTATCTTCCCTTTTCTATAATAACGGTGCAAAAATTCGAAGCACTCCCTGTAAAAGTTGAAAAAACATATTTTTCTTACACAAATCCAAAGTAATATTTGTACAATCATTCAGTGTATTTAAAATATCCTCTTTAATATCTGCAACAGCCTGGCAATCATATAAATAAACTCCATTCTCAAAATGAAGATAAAGGCTTCTGTAATCAAGATTAATCGTGCCCACTGTCGCAATTTTATCATCACAAACTGCACATTTGCTGTGGACGAATCCCGGTCGATATTGGAAAATCAGAACGCCACCTTCTACCAGTTGCTGATAATAGGATTGGGTTGCCAGAAATACCGCCTTTTTATCAGGAATTCCCGGGGTAATGATCCGAACATCCACCCCCCGTTTCGCTGCCAGAATCAGTGCCGTCGCCATCTCGTTATCAATAATCAAATAAGGGGTGAAAAAGTAAACATAATCTATAGCATTATTTATAATATTCAGATATACACTCTCTCCGACAAATTCCGAATCCAACGGATGATCTGAGTAGGGCAAAATCAGCCCTTTACTTTTTACCTCAGGTACCGAATCATAAGTAAAACGGCTGTAATCCATTTTATCAGCAGAAAACGTATTCCACATCTGCAAAAACATCATGGTCATGCTGAACACCGCTTTCCCGCTCAATCTTACTCCATTATCTTTCCAGTATCCAAATCTCTGCTTTTCATTGATATATTCATCGGCAAAATTAATCCCGCCGGTATAAGCCACTTTATCATCAATCACCAGTATTTTTCTATGATCCCGGTTATTGAAGACCGTTGAAAAAATAGGAATATAGCGATTAAAGACAACACATTTGATCCCTTTTTCCCTCAAAATCCGGTCATAATGTGCCGGAAGTACAAAAGCACATCCCACATCATCGTACATTACCCGGACGTCAATTCCTTCCTGAACCTTTTGTTCAAGAATCTTCAAAATAGAATTCCACATAATGCCTTCTTCTATAATAAAATACTCCAGAAAAATATATTCTTTTGCATTTTGTAAATCCTCCAGCATCGCCTCAAAGCAGGCCTCCCCGGATGGATAATATTGGGCATCTGAATCACGATAAGCCGGGAATCCCGATTGATGTTCCAGATAATACACCTGCCCCGCTGTGGATGCATCCTTTTGTTCCAATTCCTCCGCAATAGTATCATCAAATACGAGATATCGAGAACTTTCCTTCAGCGTCGGTTCTAATTTTTTTCTCATATGCCGGATTGGTTTTTTTCCACCGATATACAGATACAAAAATCCCCCAAACAAAGGAAACAGAAGAATAACCACAATCCAGGCCATTTTAACAGCCGGATTATCACTTCTTCTTGCCAGATAGATGACCACAAGAACGCTTAAAACCTTAAACGCGGCAGAAATCAGCTGATTATAAGATGTCAGTTTAAGAAACAGAAGCATAAACCAGCCAATCTGCAATAAGATAAGGAAGGAGATTGTAAACATACGATGAGAAAGAATTTTTAAAATTTTTCGCATGATGACATCCCCTTTCCTTTGTATCTCCTTTTCGTAAATCAAAGCATAACTCGAAGAAATTTTTTTAAAGCAAATGAATAAATATAAATATATTTCACTTCTTTTTCCATTACCTGCTCCAAGGCTAGCTTATAATATAACATTTGTTTCTCATATCGGTCAAGGAGAACTCTCTCTTCTCCTGGGAAAATGCGATCTGTTTTATAATCTAAAAGCCACAGGCCGTCTTCCGCTTCCCCACAGGCATCAATCACCCCTTGCACTACAACTATTTCCTGGTTCTCTGAATCCGGCTCAATCACATTGGCCGGAAGGCCGACCGTAAAAGGAAGTTCTTTATAAAAACATCCATTTCGATCCATCTCCCGAAATACCTCTCCGTTATCGGAAAAGAAAAATTCTTCCAAAGATTCATAAACCGGTTTTAAAGATATGGTTGTTGCCGGCGGATATTTCTTTTTTATCAGCTCTAAAGCATCAAATAATGCCTTTTTGCTATTCATCTCTCCAAAGGGTAACAGCTCCATTATTTTATGAATAATCGTTCCTCTGTCTGCCCCCCGGGGTTCCGCTTCCTCCTCTTTCAAAAAAGCCGGTTTCGGAATGCTCTCTATTTTGCCCAAAACTGACATCTCATCTGCTGCAGTATCAACCCCATTTTCGGAAGGAATCGGAGTCATTGCAATTTTTTTCAATTCCGAAACCGAGTACTTCCGTTTTCTGACAGTGGCTTCTTTAAAAGGATATTCATATTCAAAGGATTTTTGAATTACTGAAATATCTTCCTGCATTTCCCTTTGTTCCATGAATTGATCAAGACTCATTGTATTTCGGCTCCTGTCCGGCTTTTTTTCCTCCATTTCCTGATCCAATTCATGGTAATGAACCAGTCGAATTTTTAAATAGGAAGCCTGCTCCTCATTGATTTCCGGCTGTTTTCTATCTTCATCAGCTATCCTCGATGCAACAAATTGCTGATAATCCGGGTGCTGCCAGATTACCGGTAATAACCAATCCATAAAACATCGGTCCGACAGACTTGCTCCCCTTGAAAGTTTTGCGGAGTAATTATAATCAATCATTTTCCCTTTGACAGTTCCCGTTAAAATTAATTTCCGCTGTGCTCTGGTCATGGCAACATATAATATTCGAAGTTCCTCTTCCAGTGTCTCCTTGGTCATCTGTTCCTTGATCTTTTTCTTCATCATCGACGGATGGTGGGTTCGGGTTGCCAGATCCACATATTCCATCCCCACTCCCAATTCCGGATGAAATAGCACCTTCTGATTCCCATCCATCAGATTAAACTGGCCGGATAATCCACATACAAAAACCACCGGAAATTCCAAACCCTTGCTCTTATGAATGGTCATGATCCGGACTGCATCCATGCCATTATCCTCGCCGGAAGCTTCTGCGAGATCAATCTCATAGGATTTTAACTGATCAATATATCGGATAAAATAAAATAATCCCTTAAAAACTGTCTTTTCATATTCTTCTGCCTTCTGTAAAAGCATCAAAAGATTTTCTTTCCGCTTTTTTCCTTCCGGCAGCAGCTGCACAGCATCATACACCCCTGTCTTCTGATAGATTTCCCACAAAAGCATATGAAGGGGCATTTCTTTTTTTCTGCGTCTAAAATATAATAACAATTCCAAAAATTCTTCCAGTTTTTTCTTCAGCCGTTCATCAGTGCCCTCTATAAGATACAATTTGATCAGATCATACAATGAATAATCGCCCCTGTTGGGTGGTGCGATCAGTATTTTCAATCTGGTCAATTCCTCCTCATTCAACCTTCCAATGGAAGACAACAGCACCGAGGCCATGGGAATATCCTGATATACATTATCGACAATGGAAAGGTAATTTAAAACCAGATGAACTTCCCTCGTCTGAAAATATCCGGTTTTATTTTCAGAAATTGCCGGAATACCGGCTTTTGTCAGAAATTCCTCCAGTGTCTCCCCCCATTTTGATCCGGAGCGGACCAGAATAACCATATCTTTATAGGAAAATCCTTCCTCTGCCAATTCTCGAATCCGTCCGGCCACCATGACGGCTTCCGCCTCCAACTCGTTCCAGCCGTTAGCAGACACCGCTTTTTCTTCATCATCTACCAGAAGCATAACCTCTGATAAATCTTTGTAGTTTGCCATAGGACTTCCATCTCCCGAACGCAGAGCTACCCGGTCATCATAATTCACTCCTCCGAAGTCTTTCTTCATCAGATGGGAAAACAGATCATTGCAAAAACGCAACACATTCGGAGTGCTTCTGAAATTATCTCTCAATTCAATGGAAACTTCGGAATCTGACTCCAACTGCTGATATCGGTTATACCTGTCCAAAAACAAATCCGGTCTTGCCTGCCGGAAACGGTAAATACTCTGCTTTACATCTCCCACAACAAAGAGATGATTTATCTCCGGATTCCATATTACATTAATTATTGTTTCCTGCACCAGATTGGTATCCTGATATTCATCGACAAATATCGTTTTATACTTGTTTGATAATTGCTTTGCCGTTTCAGACGGAATTGCTCTTCCGTTCTCATCGTAAGATTCCACAAGGATCTCCAGCGCAAGGTGTTCCAGGTCATCAAAATCAAATACATTTTTTTCTTTTTTCATCTGAAAGTACAGATTGGAAAAATCCCTGGTCAGGTTCAGCAATTCTTCTAAATAGGGATACAGAATTCTGTTTTCTCTGCATATCGCTTCTGTGCTGAAAAGGAAATCTCTCTCTCTCAATTCCTTTAAAGTATTTTTCAGAGTTTGATGACTTTCTTTTATATCATCCAGATAAATCCATTCTTTTTCCTGTTTCGTTCCCTGTGGAAGAGAAGAGACAGATAGATCCTTAAGCACATTATATAACTCATCGTATTCTTCCAGGGACAACAACATTTCCAAAATATCTTTGTCATCGAGTATCCCCTCATAAAAACGTTCCGGCCCATCTTCTTCCTCAAACAATTCCAGACATGTTTCTATATTCTGTTGTTGCTCCAATAGAATCCTCTTTGCTTTTTTCACAATATCCTGAAGAACTGCAGAACGATTTAAGCCATCCGCATTTCCCAGTTGCTTTGCACTATTAAGGAATTCCGAAAACCATCCGTCAATATCCGGAAATCCTCTGGAGAAACGGTAAGTATTATCAATCAATGTTTCCAGAACACGATCATCTTTTCCGGGCGCATAGGCCTCCACCAGTGACAGAAAGCTTTCTCTTCCACTGCTATAGGCTCCTTCCAGTACGTCTTCCATTGCCTTTTGTCTTAACAAAAAAAGCTCTCCCTCTTCTCCGATTCGAAACGATGGATCCATTCCAATCTCATTGAAACGAATGCGAATCAGACGATTGCAGAAACTGTGAACAGTAGAAATATCCGCATGATGAATCATTCGAACCTGTTTTCTGAGGTAATAGTTATCTGGATCCCTCTCCAATCTTTGATTCAGTTCTTCCGTAATCCGCTCTTTCATCTCATCTGCCGCCGCATTGGTGAAAGTCATCACCAGAAAAGAATCCACCGGAATCGGATCATTCTCATCCAGAATCATCTCTGCCATTCTGCTGATCAGAACTCTGGTTTTTCCCGCTCCCGCACCGGCGGAAACAAGAATATCTTTATCTCGCAGACGGACTGCCAATTCCTGTTCTCTTGTAAATTCCATTTAATCCACCTGCTTTCTGATTTGTTCCAGCACCTCTTTAGCTGATTGCCTTCTGATATCCCGATATTGGAACCCCTCAAGTTTGGAATCAAATCCACAGACTGAAGCAAAAGAACAGAACTCACAGGCTGTTCTTTTATCATTTTTATATGGGCTGGCCGGAAGATTTCCCGCATATATTTCTTCCCCCATCTCCATGATCTTCTGCCTGGTGTAATCACGGATTCTGTAAAAATCTTCTGTATCCATGACAGAGGAATTTTTATATGGCTCTCCCTTTTTGTTCAGGCGGACAGAAGCCGAAACAAAATTGGATGAATCCTCCATTTTTTGCAAAATATCCGGTGTGCTGTTGGCATAGCCGGACATACGGAAATTTTTATTTATTTTTTCCTCATCTGCAACATCCATTTTAACAATAGGATCTTTCAGCTGATAATAAAAAATTCCTGCCGGAACCACTTTTTTCCCTGTCTCATTCCGATATATTTCCGAAGCGACATTCATATAAATGACCAGCTGCATCTGAAGTCCGTTATATAAATCATTCATATCAAATTCCTGAATTCCTGATTTATAATCAATAATTCGCAGCAGGACCTGATCTTCTTCCTCCAGAACATCTACCCGGTCAATGAATCCTTCTAACTGCATCCGGTTGCCATTCTTCAGAGGAAGATGGACTGCTGCAAGCTGATCTGTCCTTCCAAAATGAAGTTCAAATCGATCCGGCTCCATCCGGCTGTTTTTCAAATGCATTTTTATAATCCGGATGGTTCTCTTCAAAATCCGGGAGACAGTCTGAAGCTTATAATGATTCCGCGAGCTACTCTCCATCACATCCTTGAGATTTGCATCCTCACTTTCAATGAGGGCAGCTTCAATCCAGCCGTCGGCCACCTCCTCAGGAATACTTTTCCAGTTATATTCTGATTCCTTCAGGCGTTTTGAGAAATTATCCAAAGCATTGTGAAAAAGATTCCCAAGATCTACCGGTCGAATCTTATACTCTTCCCGCTCTTTTAACTCCAGACCAAAAATACAATAGTACTGGAACGGACATGCCGCAAACGTCTCCAGTCTGGTAACACTTCCCTTTAATTCCCGCCCAAACAGTTGCCTGGTCAATTCTTCTGAAAGCCGGCAGGACTCTGTCCGGGCATCCTTCTGTTTCCATAATATTCCCAGCGTAGGCCGCAACTCCTCTTTCTGATACCAGTAAGAGATTAAAAGTCTGGATGCCTTTTGCTTTATTATTTCTCCGACATCAGTTTTTGCTTTTTTCAATTCCTCCAGCAAAAAGGATTTACTATCTTCTGCATTGAAATAGTATCTTTTTACATCTTCCGGGTATCTGGTCTCCCTCCAGCAGGAGAACAATCGGCCACATTCCTTGAATAGATGAGAAGGACGCAGCGATTTTCCGTCATTTCCCTGAAAAGCATAGGTAAAATATAATTCTTCACGAGGTTTTGTAAACGCCAGATACATGTAAAACTCGTCTTCCAGAGAGCGCTCCGAAATTTGTAAAGACAAAGTAATACCACATTTTTGCAATATTTGTCGTTCTTCATCGGAGATGATTCCCCGGTCCTCCAAAGATGGAGGAATCTTTCCCTCATTCATTCCAACAATAAATAATATCCGGATATCCGGAAGCCTGGTTCGCTTTAAATCACCAAGAATCACCTGATCCATTGACAGCGGAACAACTCCGAGACCCAAAGAATCCAGACCCGCGTCCACAATTTCTGAAAGTTCTCTTACAGGAAGGCATTCTTCTCCAAAAATCCCGACAATTTTATCCATGAGCGCTAAAATCAGTTCAAATAGTTGCCTGTATTCTTTTTCTCTGACATAATCCGCAGCTTCTTCCGATGCATCCGCTAATTTCTCCAGTTTTCCACAATAATCCAGATTACATAGGGTATCATAAAGAACTGTCATTTTAGACCGGACATTCTGTGTTTTATCCCGAAGGGCTAAAAAGCAGGCTTCTGTTTCCTCAAGAAATCGTATTCTTAACTGCTGTAATCTCTCGACCGACTCTTCGTCCAGGTGGTTCATCTTTCGGAAAAAGGGTTTCTTCCACATACTGTATCCACGAATTCCGGCAGACATTACATAGTTCTCCAGCTCATCTGTCTCTTCGTCAGACAATCCCGACATTCCCGATTTCAAATAGCGAAAAACACTCTCGTAAGAATAATCCATCTCTGTCAGATGAAATAATGCGCGAATTGTCTCCACACCCGAATGATAGGATACTTTTTTCTTTGTATCTTCAAAGAGAGGTATGCCGAGTAACGCAGCTTTTCTCTGAAACGCTGCTGCATATTCTCCGGTATCTCCCGTTAATATGGCAAAATCCCGATAGCGGTATCCTTTTGTTCGAACCAGCTCCTCAATTCTATGCATGACATAATCCGCCTCCATCTCCGGATTACGGCATGAAATGGCATGAATGTTTTCCAAAGGCTTTTCATATACTTTTCTCACAGAACGAAACAAATTTTTTTCCAAAAAAGCAAGCTCCGTCCTCCCGTCGAATCGAGGCGGCACTTCTCGTTGAAGAATCAGAGGATCTTCCATACATCCATTTGCTTCATGACAAATTTTCAAGAGTGCATTTTCTGTCTTTTTACTGAAATAAAACAATTCCTCCGGTTCCTTTTCCGTGAATCCGGCCATCTCTCCCGGCATGGTAATCGATATGTTGATTTGTTCCGCTACCAACAGGAGTTCTTTGAGAAATCGAAGCTGCACCGGTGTAAACCCAGTAAATCCATCGAAATAAAAGATTCCATCTTGGAGCAAACGAGAGGTTGTAACAAAATTACAGAGAACATCCAGAATCTGTTCTGTCACCATAAAACGGCCGGAAATTTCCTGCATAAAATATTCAAATATCTTTCCCATTTCACGACATTTCAGTTCCAGTCCATAATGCCCCTCCAACTGCTCCGCCGCATCCTGTAGCTGTTCCCAGGACACCTCATAACATAACAGTTCCATAAGCATGGATTTTAATTCATCAATGAAACCACTTTTTTTAATACTTTTTTTAAAAAACGGGAATTCATCTTCATGCTCTGTGAGTATTTTTTTTAAAATCATGGAAACGCCCAGATCTTCCAAAATATCATCCGGTTGAAACTGACATTCATCAAATACCCGATATGCAAGACGATAAAAGCTTAATATATCAATGTTAAAAAAGCCATGTTGCGGATGTTCTTCTACAATTTTTCTTTGCATCTCCAGACTGAATTGCTCCGGAACGATCACATAGTATTTTTTTTCTGGCTTTTCCTTAGAACGGGTAATCACCTCATCAATAATCTGTGTGGTTTTCCCCTGTCCGCTGCTTCCGACTATGAATCTAACTGACATGAATCCTCCCTGTTATTCTTTCCAGTTTTTCAGTTCTTCCCGCAAGACAGAAAGCAGTTCCTTTTCCGGGACTTTTCGGACGATCTCTCCTTTTTTTATGAGGAGACCTTCTCCTTTTCCTCCTGCAATACCGATATCTGCCTCTCTTGCCTCTCCGGGACCGTTAACCACACATCCCATAACGGCGACTTTCAGATTCAGATGATCAAACTCAGTCACCATTTGCTCTACCTCATTGGCAAGTCCGATTAAATCAATATTGGTTCTTCCGCAGGTCGGACAGGAAACTACCTCAATTCCACCCTGTCGTAATCCGAGAGTTCTTAATATCAGTTTGGCTGTGGCAATTTCATTCACAGGATCTCCGGTTAAGGAAACACGAATCGTATCTCCGATTCCTTGATTCAGAATTATTCCAAGCCCCAGCGCAGATTTAATATTTCCACTGTACACAGTTCCAGCTTCCGTTATTCCGACATGAATTGGATAATCACATTGTGGAGCCAATATTTCATGAGCTTTTGCACACATCAGTACATCCGATGATTTGATACTGACAACCAGATTATCATAACCCATATTTTCAATCAATTTTACTTTATCAAGAGCACTTTCAACCAGCCCCTCAGCTGTAACTTTCCCATATTTTTCTATGAGATTTTTCTCAAGGGAACCGCTATTTACTCCAACACGAATCGGCACACCGTATTCCTTCGCTTTATCGACAACAGCCTGTACTCTTTCTTCCGACCCGATATTTCCCGGATTAATTCGAATTTTATCTGCTCCATTTTCAATGGCTGCGATGGCCATACGATAATCAAAATGGATATCCGCCACAATAGGAATATGGATTTGTTTTTTTATCTCTCCAATCGCTTTTGCGGCTTCAAGTGTCGGTACTGTCGATCGCACAATCTCGCATCCGGCTTTCTCCAGAGCAAGAATCTGAGCTACGGTTGCCTCCACATCTTCCGTTTTTGTATTGGTCATGGACTGAATTAAAATCGGATTCCCACCGCCAATCACACGATTTCCGATATGAATCACTTTTGTATTATCACGATACATATTTTCTCTCCTTTACCTTTACTAAATTACTTTTTCTGAATATTTCTTAAAAGAAAAAGACTGCCAATGTAAGGAGTCTGCCGTCATTCATTTCCAACAGACCTCCTGACATTTGAACAGTCTCTTTCGTTTACATCAGGAAAATATTTCTGATATCGTTGGCCATAATAAAAATCATAAATGCCATTAATACAACCAGACCGGCAAAATGAACCATTCCTTCTTTATCCGGTGATATCTTTTTTCTTCGAATCATTTCCACAATGATAAAAACAAGCCTTCCTCCATCCAGTGCCGGAATTGGCAGAAGATTCATCACTCCCAGATTTGCACTGAGCAAGATTGCAAAGTTTAAGAGACTGATTGTTGCCTTCTTTATTCCATAGATAATGGAATTCTCATAAGTTTCTCCTATCATATTTACAATTCCAACAGGTCCGGACATATCGTTGAGCGATGCCTTTCCACTGAACAAATATTTCAAACTGAGGAATGTAGACTTAATCTGATAGCGCACCTCAAGGATACTGTATTTTATCGTTCCTATCACACCCGGCGACTTATTCCAGGCAGCTGCAATACCCAGTTCATAACGACCATCTTCCCCTTTTTTTCTGTCCACTGTGACCGTATCTGTCTTGCCATCTCTTTTATAGGTGACTTCCACCTGTGGATCATCGGTGTGCATAAAATTGTACAAACTGATTTCTTTGAAATTATATATGCGGGAACCATCAAGTTTCAGAATCTGATCTCCCTTCTGAAGCCCTGCCTCATAGGCTCCGCTTCCCGTCTCAATCTCTCCAATCTCTGCCGGGACAGCTCCACCGAGTCCGATGACAAACAATGCCATAAAAAATGCAAGAATAAAATTAAAGAAGGGCCCGGCAAAAATTACAGAAAACCGTGCAAGAGCCGATTGGCTTCCAAAAGCTCTCGGATCATCATTCTCCCCGTCTTCTCCCAGCATCATACAGCATCCTCCAAAAGGAAGACATTTTACGGAATATTTGGTTTCTCCCCGCTGAATGCCAAACAAAGTCGGTCCAATTCCGATGGCGAACTCCTCCACGCAGATTCCGTTTTTCTTGGCCAGAAGAAAATGTCCCAGCTCATGGAATATGACAATCACACTGAAAAGAAGAATTGCCAGAATAATTTTTAACATACTTCATCCTTCCTATCAAATAATAGAATATACCCACTGCTCCGTCTCCAGAATCTCCTCCAATGACGGGGTTGCTTTCACCTGATGGGCATCCATACATTTTTCTATTAATCGAATAATATCCAGATACCCTATTTCTTTTCTTAAAAACTTAGCCACAGCCTTCTCGTTAGCTGCATTGAATACCGTCGGCATAGTTCCGCCTGCTTTCCCCGCCTCCAGGGCAAGTGCAAGCCCGCGGAACACATTATAATCCGGTTTCTCAAAAGTAATACTTTTAAGAGTTCCAAAATCCAGCCGTTCTCCTGCAAGACTGCGCCTTTCCGGATAGAACAATGCATATTCAATCGGAACCTTCATATCCGGAGTTCCCAATTGAGCCAGAATGGCACCATCAACAAACTGTACCATAGAATGAATGATACTCTGCGGCTGCACTACCACCTGTATTCTGGAATAATCCACATCAAATAACCACCGGGCTTCCATCACCTCCAGGCCTTTGTTGACCATGGTAGAAGAATCTATGGTAATCTTCTGTCCCATGGACCAGTTCGGGTGTCTGAGGGCATCTTCCAGGGTTACCTTACTCAGATCTTCCAATGACTTTCCCCGGAAAGGACCGCCGGATGCTGTCAGTAAGATGGAATCCACATCCTGCTTTCTCGCATTGTGCAGGCACTGGAAAATTGCAGAATGTTCACTGTCCACCGGCAAAATGGAAACACCATATTCCTTTGCCATCGGAATGATCAGATGGCCGGCAGTTACCAATGTTTCTTTGTTTGCAAGGGCGATATCCTTTCCTTTTTTGATTGCTTCCATAGTAGGAAGAATTCCCATCATTCCGACCACTGCTGTCACAACAATATCTGATTCTTCCATACCGGCAACGGCAATCAATCCTTCCATGCCGGAAAGTACCTCTACACCGGTTCCTTCCAGTTCTCTTTTCAGTTCCAGAGCCATCTTCTCATCAGATAAGCTGACCAACGACGGATGAAACTCCCGAATCTGCTCCAGTAATCGTTCTTTATTTGTCCCCGCTGCCAGAGCTGTTACAGAGAGTTCATCAGAATGCTCCCTCACAACTTCCAGCGTCTGTGTTCCTATGGATCCCGTAGATCCCAATATTGCTATTTTTTTCATTTTAATCCAACCACCAGTACTAATAAATAATAAATAATCGGTGCAGTAAATATGATACTGTCAAATCGGTCAAGAATTCCTCCATGACCCGGTATCAGATTGCTGTAATCCTTAATATCATAGTTTCTCTTAATGGCGGAAGCTCCCAAATCTCCCACAATGCTGATCAGGCCGCCAACGGCACAAATCACTGCAAATGCTAACGGCAAATTATAGGATGCCGTTATAAAATTCTTGGCGATCATTCCGTACAGCAAACCGAGAAGACCGGCACCGACAACTCCTCCAACTGCTCCTTCCACAGTCTTCTTCGGACTTAGAATCGGTGACATTTTGTGTTTTCCGAATAATCTTCCGGCACAATATGCCAGTGTATCATTGCCCCAGGCACTTAAAAATACCAATACGATCATGCATCCGCCATTCTCTAAAACACGAATCCGGTAAATACAAGACAGCATAAATGCCACATAAAAGAGAGAGAAAAAGGCAATCGCCACGCTGGAAATCTCATATTTCGGAAAAGTGAATACATATACGGCAAAAAGCATCACCAAAACCAGAAGCGCAAGGGGCACAATGTATTGATCCAGACTTAAGAGCAACAGGATATAGTATAAGATTGCACCTGAATAAGCAATGACTCCCAATGCCGACTTCTCCATTTGAATTACTTTAAGCAATTCATACATACCAATCAGAGAGATGCCTGCCGTCACGAAAAAGGTTAACATCCCTCCATAGTACAATGTGATGACTGCAATAATAACTAAAACAATACCACTGATCAATCTTTGTTTAAACATATGCGATCCCTTCTATATTCCTCCAAATCTTCTTTCTCTTGTATTATAATACTCGATTGCCCGTATTAATTCCTTTTTATTAAAATCCGGCCACAAAACATCTGTAAAATAAAATTCTGTGTATGCCAGCTGCCAGAGAAGCCAGTTAGACAATCTCTGCTCCCCGCTGGTACGGATCATCAGATCCGGATCAGGAAGATCCCTTGTATCAAGATAGGAAGAAAACAGTTCTTCTGTAATATCCCCTGTCTCAATAACATCTTTCTTACAATCATCAGCCACGTGGCGAATCGCTCTCACAATCTCATCCCTACTTCCGTAATTCAACGCAATTGTGAAATTGAGTCCGGTATTGGCGGAAGAAATCTCTTCCAGTCTGTCAATGGAATTACGGATATCATCATCCAGACGGGATTTCTCTCCGATTACACGGACACGCATATTATTTCTGCTTGTTCTTTCAATACAGTCAATGAGATACTTTCGAAGAAGCTTCATGAGCGCATTCACTTCATTCTCCGGACGATTCCAGTTCTCAGTCGAAAATGCATATACCGTGAGATACTTGATTCCCAGATCCCATGCATCTTCACAAATCTGCTCCACTACCTTCGCTCCCTGAGAATGTCCCACATTTCTTGGCATAAAATGTTTTTTTGCCCAGCGTCCATTGCCATCCAAAATAATTGCGACATGCTCCGGAATCTGATATATCTTACCATTTATTTCTTTTTCCACAAATATTCCTCCATTTGTATTCTATTTCTCATATCATAGTAAACAGTTATGAACTTACTGTGTTCTCTTATTTTTTGTTCAACAAAAAAGTAAGGCAGCCAGTCATACCGGCTGCCTGGTTGATTAAAATCGAAACTCGTAATTAAACTGTAAGAATCTCCTGTGATTTTTTCTCCATAGCATCATCAACAATCTTGATATATTTATCTGTTTCTTTCTGAACTTTATTCTGCTGTGTCTTCAGCTCATCTTCTGTGATCTCGCTATTCTTATTCGCTTTTTTCAGAAAATCATTGGCATCTCTTCGAATGTTACGAATAGCAACCTTAGCTGCCTCTGCTTTTTTCTTCACATCCTTAACCAGATCCTTTCTGTGTTCCTCTGTCAGTTCAGGGAATACAAGACGGATTACCTTACCATCATTGGTTGGATGGATTCCGATATCAGATGTCTGGATTTCCTTTTCAATCTTCTTCAATAAAGAAGTCTCCCATGGCTGAATGCAAAGTACACGAGGTTCCGGTACTGTAATATTACCTACCTGCTGAAGAGGTGTCGGGGTTCCGTAATAATCAATCTTAATCTTATCAAGAACATGAGGATTCGCTCTGCCGGCACGAATAGAATTATAATCTCTCTCCAGACTGTCAACGGATTTCTGCATCTTCTCAGTATATTTCTCTATCATAATATGTCCTCCTGAATGATATCTGATTCTATCATTAATTTACAATAATTGTACTGATTTGTCAATAATTAACTTTCACATTCTACACCGTAACATATGTTCCGTTGAACTTTCCTCCCATTGTGTTGGAGATACTGTTTGCTTCATTCAGTCCGAAAATAACCAACGGCATCTTATTCTCCAGACACATAATGGTTGCTGTAAGGTCAATCACTCCCAGCTTCTTGGCCAATACTTCATCCAGAGAAATCTCATCATACTTCACCGCATCCGGGTTCACCTTCGGATCGCTGTCATATACTCCGTCAATTGCCTTCGCCAGAAGAATCGCATCTGCCTCAATTTCAATGGCACGCAATGCAGTTGCAGTATCTGTGGAAAAATAAGGATGTCCTGTTCCACCGGCAAAAAATGTGACAACGCCCTGTTCCAGTTGCTGTACTGCATCATCCTTCGAGAACAGTTCTGTAAATGCACCGCACTGAAACGGTGTATAAACTTTCGTCTTCATACCGACGTGACGAAACATGTCCGATACATAAATACAGTTCATAACTGTAGCAAGCATACCAATCTGGTCTGCCTTCGTTCTGTCCATATTCTCACTGGTTCTTCCTCTCCAGAAATTACCGCCGCCAATTACGATGGCCACCTGTACACCGGAGTCTACCACTTCTTTTACCTGTCTTGCCACATCTAAAACCGTAGCTTCATCAAAGCCCGTCTTTTTATCACCGGCAAGAGCTTCTCCGCTCAGCTTTAACAAAACCCGTTTCAAATCCTTCAAGTCTGTCATGAAAAACCTCCAAATTATCCTATCAATACAAATTCAAGAACGCCTCGGCGTTCTTGCTGCGAGATGCGCGTCATGCGTTAGCATGACAAATTCCTAATGCGCATCTCTGCAATCCGCCGGAGGCTTTTATCGAAGTCGGAGATTGGGACTCCCACTTGATGAAATGAATTTTTTACTCACCACTTGTAGAAGTGGGAGTCTTCTCCGACGAGATAATACTTAGACTTATTATATCTGATTCCATAATTATTGTAAAGAAAATTACTTGATTTTTGCTGTCTCCATAATCATTTTTACGATCATATCATCAAGAACTACTCTGTTCACATAAGCATCAGAATAGTAACTGGTGTAAGAGTCGTAATCTTCTGACTGGAAATAATCTTTTTTAGCCTCTTCCGTTACAGATAATCCCTTTTCCTGGGCGATGACATCGGCAACAAGAAATACTTTCACTGTATTTTCACAGCTGTCCTTGTAGCTTTCTCTCAACGCATCTTCATTCTCATATCCATATACGGAAAGATAATCATCCAGGGAATATCCCTGAGAAGAAAGATTGGACTCCAATGCATTTATGATTATGTCAACCCGGTCTGCAATAAGATTTTCCGGAATCTCCTGGAATTCTGATTTTTCCAGAAGGTAATTCCATACCGCATCAGTCTCCTTATTATTCTTCAAAACGGTCTTGATCTGTTTTTTCATATCTTTTACAGAAGTATATCCATAACTATCCTGTAGATTCTCTTTCACGAACTCATCGGTCAGCTCCTGATCCACGGTTTCGGAAATATAATGAATGGTTGTTTTGAACACAGCATCCTTACCGGCCAGTTCTTCCGTAGTATAATCCTCAGGGAAGGTTACATTTACTTCCACTGTCTCACCGGGTTTATGTCCGATCAGCTGATCCTCAAATCCTTCAATAAAGGTATTGGAGCCAATAGTCAGATCATAGCCCTGTCCGTTGGAGTTACCTCCATCAAATTCTTCTCCATTAACCGTTCCCACATAATCAATATTGACGACATCACCATCTTTTACTTCACGGTCTGTCACCTGGTTTGTAGTCTGATAATTCTCCATAAAGCTGTTGACCTGCTCTTCAACCTCGCTGTCCTCCACAGTAACATCAGTTTTTGCAAGTTCTATGGCAGAGTAGTCACATACCTTTACATAATCGGAAGCGGTAACATCTGCCAGAGTTCCGTCATCATTCAATCCTTTTCCATAATCTACGGAAATTGTTTCTGTCTTGGCTTCCGTCGTTGCTTCATCAGCCTTTTTACTGGTGGAACATCCGGTTAATGCTCCGGCTGCCAGAATCAGGCTCAGACCTATGGTAATAAATTTTTTCATGATATTATTCCTTTCTTATTGATTCATTTTCTCCAGAATCTCTTTCTCCAGAGGTTCCGCGATCACCGCACCGCGGACAACCGCATTTCGGGCATAGAAAAGTGCTTCTTCCAGAGATGCATCTACACCCTTTCCTTCCATGTACATCATGGCAAGACTGTAGTAAGCCATCCGGTGTTCAGCCAATTCCACGGCATTCATAAAGCACGCTGCAGCTTCCTGAAAATCTCCGGAATGATAGTATTTTGTACCCATCTGATACATCTTTTTGGCTTTCGGCATGGATTCCTCCAATTCTTTTTCCCTCTCCATCTGATAAGCCTTTGCAATCTTACGGACTTTGATGATTGATTTTTCATATTTGGTATTTACTTCATAGGAACCATCTTCTTTTTGCAGAAGGAGGGTCTGTGTTGTCAGTCCTTCCAACAATTTCTTCATACAATCATCAATCTCATTCACGGGAACCGTCGTGTTGATAATCCGCTCTGTCTTCATTATATCAACCACATGATTTTCTTTCAGCGGAAGCTGTCCGACAAAAAAAACGGAATGCTTCATCACATTTTTCTTCTCCTCTGCATCTGAAGCATTCTGAACCATCTGATACATTTTATTAATATTTTCTTTGGTGAGTGTCTT
Source organism: Eubacterium sp. (assembly GCA_022764265.1). Classification (GTDB taxonomy): domain Bacteria; phylum Bacillota; class Clostridia; order Lachnospirales; family Lachnospiraceae; genus Anaerobutyricum. The sequence continues at coordinate 19,353 of JALERO010000178.1, forward strand.
GCCATCCATCATGGCACTGATTTTAGACTGTTCCACTTTCCGTTTCCTCCCTAAAGTATCCTTCTTCGGAAATTATATTCCTTTCAAAAACAATTGTCAATCGCATGACATTTCACATGTTCTACAGCCATTTCCTGCTCTTTGCCGCAAACCATTATAATATAGTTTTTTATCTGGTGTTCTGTAAAATAGAGGAATCTCTCCTTCTGATTCTCAAACAGACGGATTCTGTCACCTATTTCAAAGGAAATGTCCTGAAGATTTCTTGTCAGTCCATCCCCCGTCATCTTTAAATAAGATTCCTTCAACGCCCATATTCTGGTGAAGCATTCCTCTTTCATCGAATCATCTGCAAACTGTACATATTCTCTCTCGCTGTCTGTAAAAAAACGATTCATAATACGAGGGTGTGCCGGTTTGATTTTTTGAATATCACATCCCACATCCTCTTTGCCAGTGACGCAAATCACATATCTTCCTGAATGGGAAATATTAAAACATAATTTATTATGATAAGGTTTGCCGTGGGCTCCCACATAAAAGGAATCCCCACAAAAAGGAATTCCTTCTCTTTCAAATGCATATCGGAGGAGCAGACCCGCCCCGGCTCCCGTCTGTCTGTCCTCCAGAGACGGATATCGGACAATCCTCTCCCATCTGCCATCGACCATCTTTTCCTTCCAGTCGATGCGATCGCGGGGATCCTCCAGCATCGCAACATCTAAAATATATAATTTCATGATCCGTTACGTTGTATTAAAATCCTGTCACCAGATTTTTGATCTGCTCTTTTCCCTGGAATCCTACAGATTGATTCACAATCTTGCCATCCTTCATGACAACCAGCATCGGAATGTTCATAACTCCAAATCGGGAGGTCAGTTCCGGCTCCTCATCCACATTGACCTTACACACTTTGATTTCCGGCATTTCCGCTGCCACTTCCTCAATGAACGGAGAGAGCATCTGGCATGGTCCGCACCAGGCTGCCCAGAAATCAATTAACACTGTTTTATCTGACTGAATTACTTCCTGTTCAAAATTATCCCAAGTTATTTTTGTTGAAGCCATATTATAAAATCCTTTCTATTCTATTTTTAAATCTGAATCAGAATTATTATACATCATTTTATACGATTTGTCCCCATTCTAAGCGTAAATTATTCAGGAAAAGCCAGGCAATAAATCTTACACTTTCCCCTGCTTTGTATGAAGTTTGCGAAATACGGCTCCCATTTATTTTTTATGTGATATACTCATTATAAATGAAAAAGAATCGAGGCGTGGTTATGAAAAATCGAAAAGTTTACTATGGAATTATTATCGTATTTGCTATTTTACTGATCTTAACAATTTATTTCCGGGTCAAAACCGGAACATATCTTTAAAAATAATTCTTTTCTGAAAACACTATATATCGAAAAAGCTCCATTGGAGCTTTTTCGATAATGGATTATTAGGCAATTTCTTCGGAATTCTTTCTGATAATCTTCTTTCGAACCAACATCCTTCCCTGACTAAAACGTCATTATTATTTTAATCATGTAAAATCAAAAACCACCTTCATTATAGGCTCTTGCAATCACATAAGATGGTTCATAATAAGCTCCACAATTATAATTATCAATGATCTCGCACAGTTCATCATTGTATACCCGAATCATTCCATCCACATAGTTCTCTCCAGGAAGCAAAGTGTCTACAATCAATCGAGTATATACTTTTCCCATTTGGGTTTCCGTGGGAATATGAGAAACCAATTCCGGATTCACATCTTTAATATCAAATGTTCCGTTTTCCAAATGATATTCTTCAATCCATTCGTCTTCTACCTTTAATGGATTTTCACAATGTAATACTCCTGCAAGGCTGATGAGCCTGAGCCACTCTTCTTTTGAAATATTGTTCACAATATATTTATTATTCTGTCGTAATCTTCTTGCAATCCGTTCAATCATATAACACAAGAAATAAAGATCATTTTCTTTAATGGTTTCATTTTCAAAAAAAATGTTTTTCATAGTTGGTAACTCCTTCCATAATCAAGAGTTGAAAGAGCTTTTTCAGTACAAAATACGATTTGATGGGTTGGATATTTGAATTTCACCAATGCCCACTTCATGGCCTGTTTTTCAAGGTTCGTGCAGTAAAATCCATAACCAAAATACTTTTGCATCAAACTATCAAACAATAGTTGCGTTTTATCCAAAAATTGTTGAATTACAGATTTGTAATTATTTATATTAATTATATGTGAAAATGTGGAATAACACAATGTCAAAATTCATAATGATTTACTATTAAATCACCCAAAAAAACATATTATAAATGTTGTAATAATTCTTTTTATGTAGTAGTATACTTATACGGAGAAAACCATATTAATTATGGTTGAAAGGCACTCATGCAAGTATTTGTGGGGGTGTCTTTTACTATATATTCATACAAAACAAAAAAGTCCAAATACCGCTTAAACAAGCCATATTCTGGACTTTTTGTATGTAATTAAAGTTGCCATATCATTTGCAGAAATTTCGGTCTTGTCAAACCAATGTTCTTTCATCTGATTTTTATTTACAATATCCTGTTGCGCGATCCAGAGCACTGATAAACTCTCCATCTCCCAACCATGCTTTCATATTATGTAAGGAGAACCGGAATATTTTCTCTATGGTAAGTCCTACTGTAATATGTGGTGTGATCAGATAACATCTCCTCATCAAATAAATGAAAGGTGCTTTTTGTACCGGGAAGGCATACCGCCACAACATCCGCCAGTGCTAATTGCTCTTTTAAAAACTCCGTAGAATATACCTCATCCAATTCTTCCGGACATATCCCATTTCTTCTGCGAATTCCGACTAATTTACACCCAAATGCACGCATACGTTTTGCAAATTCCAGACCAATATCACCGGTTCCAACAATTAAAACTCGTTTTCCGTAAGGAGTAGTTACCACTCCCTCATCTGCCCATACCCCGTTCTTCTGATTATCAAGGTAATCCGGAATCTTTTTCATCATAGATAAAAGCATCGCCACCATGTATTCTGCAATCCCCACTCCATATGATCCCGTTGCGGTAGTGATTATTAAATCTTTTGAAATATTTTTCTCATGAACATATTTATCTGCCCCGGAGCTGGTCAACTGCACCCATTCAAGCTGTGGCTGGTCTGCCAACATAAAGGGTGGTACATTGCCGATCAATGCCTGTGCCGTGGATAACATTTGTGCTGTCACTTCCTGTGGTTTTACAAATTTACATTTCAAATCAGGAGACAGATTACAACATGCTTTTTGTTCATTCTCTCTGAAAGGACCTGATATAATAATTTGTTTCATATGCTCCTCCAATAATTATTGATATGTTCTTTCATATACAGAAAAAAGGACTCAACTTCGTTGAATCCTTCCTGAATGGACCTGAGGTACATCGCACATAATTTTAAATATGGCTTACTTATGCGCTCTAACAGCATTGCCATTATCTAAAAATATAAAAAAGGGGCAACGAAGGGGCATGAGAATTATAATCTATTTTTCTCTCTTAATCAAGCTGCTTTATTAATATATAAATCTCCGTACTATG
>JALERO010000182.1 GCA_022764265.1 Eubacterium sp.
TGTCAGCATCAGGAATCCGACAATTACAAGAGCAGGTGCTGTTGCAAAGGATGGGATTGCCAGGAATATCGGTGACAGGAATAAAGAAAGTCCGAATAAAATACCTGAAGTCAGTGAGGTCAGACCGGTACGTCCGCCTTCAGCAACACCGGAAGCACTTTCCACAAACGTAGTTACTGTTGAAGTACCACAGACAGCACCGATGGATGTAGCTGCCGCATCGGATAATAAAGCGCCACGAATGTTCGGAAGCTTACCATCTTCATCCAGCATGTCAGCTTTGGAGGCAACCCCGATTAAGGTTCCCAGCGTGTCGAACATGTCGACAAAAAGAAAGGCAAACATGATAATGACAAAATCAAATGTAAAAACGATGGAGAAGTCCATCTTCATAAAAGTAGGTGCCAGGCTCGGAATGGATAATCCGTTGGAGAAGTCAGGAAGCAGACTGTAGAAGCCGGCATCTACATTTGGTGTGTAAAGGCCGGTAAACTGGCAGAGAATACCAAGTCCCCATGTGATCAGAATACCCCAGAGAATACCGCCCTTAATATTTTTGATCAGGAATATAGCGGTAACTAAAATGCCGATGATTGCCAGAAGAACAGTGATTCCCTCATATGTGAAAGTACCGTCTGTCATGGAACCTTTGAAGGAGAATAGACCCAGGAGTGTTGAGTCATTATTAACAACAATGTGGGCATTCTGTAATCCGATAAAGGCAATGAAAAGACCGATACCTACGGATACTGCATGCTTCAGATTCATCGGGATTGCATTGAAAATTGCCTCACGTACATTTGTTACAGACATGACAATAAAAATAAGGCCTTCGACAAATACTGCAGCCAGAGCCATCTGCCAGGTGTACCCCATGCCGAGGACAACAGTGTAAGCAAAATAAGCATTGAGTCCCATACCTGGTGCCAGAACAAACGGATAGTTAGACAGCAGGGCCATAAGGCAGGAGCCCAGGAAGGATGCCAATGCGGTGGCGGTAAATACAGCGCCGCGGTCCATACCGGATGCGGACAGGATATTAGGATTTACCGCAAGGATGTAGGCCATTGTCATAAAAGTCGTGACACCGGCCATGATTTCGGTACTTACGTTAGTACCATGTTCTTTTAGCTTGAAGAATTTTTCCATAACTTTTCGTTTCCTTTCCTTTGTAAATTGCTAAAATATTACAAAAAGATTTTAACTCTATTTTTTCTTAAATTCAATCTGTTTATCAGTATATCCTGTAAGACATTCTTTTATTAAAACTGGATTTTCAATCTCCGACTTCGTATATTTTCTGAATATATCCATATGCTATCGCCGGAGGTGATTGGATGGAATCTATATGGACAAAAAATACAGAAAAAAAGATTTTGAGGTGCTTTCCGGAAATCAAGAGACAGATACCGTTGTCATCGGTGGCGGTATGGCGGGGGTTTTGACTGCTTATTATCTGCAGCAGGTGGGGGTTCCTGTGATCGTTCTGGAAGCGAACCGGGTCGGAAGCGGGCAGACCCGTAAAACTACGGCGAAAATTACATCTCAGCATAATCTGATTTATGAGAAATTATTGAGAGTATTTGGAAAAGAAAAAGCAATTCATTATGCGAGAGCCAATGAGAAAGCAATCGATGCCTATGAGCAATTAATAGAGAAGGAAAAAATTGATTGTGGTTTTGTCCGATGTTCATCGTTCCTATTTTCCAGAACAGGAGAAGAACTGCTGCGGGCCGAGGAGAAAGCAGCGGAGCAATTACATCTGCCGGTCCGTTATACCCAAAAAACAGAGTTGCCATTCTCCGTGGCGGGGGCTCTGGAGTTTCAGAATCAGGCAAAATTCCATCCCTTACATTTTCTTTACCACCTTGCAGACCAATTGACGGTTTATGAGAAGACAAAGGTTCTCCGAGTGGAAGGAAATGGGCTTTCCTTCCGCAGTCAGGGAGATATTTTGCTTTTTGGGGGAGGAAGTCATCGGACCGGGAAAAATAAGAAAGGTGGTAAGTATGAGATGTTTCGCGAGAAAGCGGAGGAGTTCTGGCCCGGATGCCGGGAGACTGCCTGCTGGTCTGCCCAGGATGCCATGACGCTGGATGGGGTTCCATATATCGGTAAATTTTCAGGTAAAAAGGAAAATTGGTATGTGGCGACGGGATTTGGAAAATGGGGGATGACTTCTTCTATGGTCAGTGCCAGGCTTTTGACCGCGGAAATTATCGGACATCCTTTTCCGGAAGCGGATATTTTCTCGCCGCAACGAAAAATCACCGGAGAAGCCATAAAAGGTCTGGCAAATCATAGTATCCAGATGGTCATGGGGATGGGAAAAAGGCTGATTCCATTTCCAAAAAGGAAAAATTCAAAGGGGGAGAAGGTAATTCCGGTTTGTCCGCATATGGGATGTCGGCTCATCTGGAACCCGGAAGAGCAAACCTACGAATGTCCCTGCCACGGTTCAAGATTTGATAAAGAAGGGCATTTGCTGGATGATCCGGCGCAGACAGATTGCCAGCATAAATGAGAAACTATTTCTATCATAATAACAATTTATTATTTTAAGCAAATCACTTGTGGTTTTTAATTTTTCAGATATAATATTTAATAATATTAAGAGGGAGGACATTTTTATGCCAAAGAGAACAGATATTCATAAAGTACTGATTATTGGTTCCGGTCCAATTATTATTGGGCAGGCCTGTGAATTTGATTATTCAGGCACCCAGGCCTGTAAGGCACTGCGTAAATTAGGATACGAAATCGTGCTGGTCAATTCCAATCCGGCAACCATTATGACAGATCCGGAGACGGCGGATGTCACATATATTGAACCATTGAATGTAGAGCGTTTGGAAGAGATTATCAAGAAGGAGCGTCCTGACGCGCTTCTGCCGAATCTGGGTGGACAGTCCGGTTTGAATCTCTGTGCTGAACTGAATCAGAAAGGTATTCTGGATAAATATAACGTAAAGGTCATCGGTGTTCAGGTGGATGCCATTGAACGAGGCGAGGACCGTATCGAGTTCAAGAAAGCGATGGATGCTCTGGGCATCGAGATGGCCAGAAGTGAAGTTGCTTACAGCGTGGAAGACGGACTTGCCATCGCAGAACGACTGGGATATCCGGTAGTTCTTCGTCCGGCTTACACCATGGGTGGTGCCGGCGGCGGTCTCGTTTATAATAAAGAAGAATTAAAAACTGTTATCGCCAGAGGCCTTCAGGCCAGTCTGGTAGGTCAGGTTCTGGTGGAGGAATCCATTCTCGGATGGGAGGAACTGGAACTTGAGGTGGTCCGTGATGCGGAAGGTAATATGATTACGGTATGTTTCATTGAAAATATTGACCCGTTGGGCGTTCATACCGGAGATTCCTTCTGTTCTGCACCGATGCTGACCATCTCCGAGGAATGCCAGAAACGTCTCCAGGAGCAGGCCTATAAAATCGTGGAATCCGTGCAGGTAATCGGGGGAACCAACGTGCAGTTTGCCCATGATCCTGTCAGCGACCGTATTATTGTTATCGAGATTAATCCAAGAACATCCCGCTCCTCTGCATTGGCTTCCAAGGCAACGGGCTTCCCGATCGCACTGGTTTCTGCCATGCTGGCAACAGGCCTTACCTTAAAAGATATTCCTTGTGGCAAATACGGCACTCTGGATAAATACGTTCCCGATGGAGATTATGTAGTTATCAAGTTTGCCCGCTGGGCTTTCGAGAAATTCAAGGGAGTGGAGGACAAGCTGGGTACTCAGATGCGTGCTGTCGGTGAAGTTATGAGTATCGGTAAAACATACAAGGAGGCGTTCCAGAAAGCCATCCGAAGTCTGGAGACCGGACGCTATGGCCTGGGTCATGCAAAGAATTATGATTCCATGACCAAAGAACAGCTGCTCAAGCTTCTGATCACACCATCCAGTGACAGACATTTTGTGATGTATGAAGCACTCCGTAAGGGAGCCACAGCTGATGAGATTTTCGAGCTGACCAAGGTGAAACATTATTTCATTGAGCAGATGAAAGAACTGGTTGAAGAGGAAGAAAGCCTTCTCGCTTACAAAGGCAGTCTTCCGACCGATGAGATGCTGATCGCAGCGAAGAAAGATGGATTTTCCGATAAATATCTGAGCCAGATTCTGGAGATTCCGGAGGATGATATCCGTAACCGCCGGATTGCCCTTGGCGTGGAAGAGGCATGGGAAGGTATCCATGTCAGCGGTACAGAGAACAGTGCCTACTATTACTCCACCTATAATGCACCGGACAAAAATCCGATTAACACAGACAAGCCGAAGATTATGATTCTCGGTGGTGGTCCGAATCGTATCGGACAGGGAATCGAATTCGATTATTGCTGTGTTCATGCCGCAAAAGCACTGAAACAGCTTGGATTTGAGACAATTATCGTAAACTGTAATCCGGAAACCGTTTCCACCGATTACGATACATCCGATAAATTATATTTTGAACCATTGACCCTGGAAGATGTGCTGAGCATTTACAAGAAAGAACAGCCCCTCGGCGTGATCGCCCAGTTCGGCGGTCAGACACCGCTCAATCTGGCATCAGAGCTGGAGAAAAACGGTGTGCGAATTCTTGGAACCGCACCATCTGTCATTGATTTGGCAGAGGACAGAGATCAGTTCCGCGCCATGATGGAAAAACTGGAGATTCCGATGCCGGAATCAGGCATGGCAACGACGGTGGAGGAAGCGCTGGCCATCGCAGAGCAGATCGGTTATCCGGTCATGGTGCGCCCGTCCTACGTGCTGGGTGGCCGCGGTATGGAAGTGGTTTACGATGAGGAAAGTATGGTCGGTTACATGAAAGCCGCCGTCGGCGTGACACCGGATCGACCGATTCTCATTGACCGTTTCCTGAATCATGCCATGGAATGTGAGGCAGATGCTATCAGTGACGGTGCCCATGCCTTTGTTCCGGCGGTCATGGAACATATCGAGCTGGCCGGCGTCCATTCCGGAGATTCCGCATGTATTCTTCCGTCCGTCCATATCTCACCGGAAAATGTGGAGACCATCAAAGAATATACCAGAAAGATTGCAGAAGAAATGCATGTCAAGGGTCTGATGAACATGCAGTATGCCATCGAAAACGATAAGGTTTATGTGCTGGAAGCCAACCCGAGAGCGTCCCGTACGGTACCACTGGTATCCAAAGTCTGCAATATCCGCATGGTACCGCTGGCTACTGATATCATTACCTCAGAACTGACCGGCAGACCATCACCGGTACCGGCCCTGAAGGAACAGGTGATTCCAAACTATGGAGTGAAGGAAGCGGTCTTCCCATTCAACATGTTCCAGGAAGTAGACCCGATTCTCGGACCGGAAATGCGTTCCACCGGCGAGGTCCTCGGTTTATCCCACTCCTATGGCGAGGCATTCTATAAAGCGCAGGAAGCAGCTCAGGCCAAACTTCCTCTGGAAGGCACCGTGCTGATTTCGGTAAACCGCAAGGATAAAGACGAGGTTGTGGAAGTGGCAAGAAGCTTTGCAGAAAACGGATTCCATATCGTGGCAACCAATCACACCCACGAACTCATCACCGAGGCAGGAATCTCGGCTGAGAAGGTGAAGAAGCTCTATGAAGGACGTCCAAACATCCTCGACCTGATCACCAACGGAAAGATTCAGATCGTCATCAACTCTCCGATCGGAAAAGACAGTATTCACGATGACAGTTATCTGAGAAAGGCAGCCATCAAGGCAAAGATTCCGTACTTCACTACCATCGCAGCAGCGAAGGCAACGGCAGAAGGAATCAGCTATGTGAAGAACCACAAGAGTGGAGAAGTAAAATCTCTGCAGGAACTGCACAGTGAGATTCATGATAAATAATATGGGGCTGTCGCACCAAAAACAGCCCTACCCTATGGCAGTGATTCATGGATTACATGGAATCGCTGCCATAGTTTTTTGAATAAGCGTGGGACCTATGGCATAATCGCAGACGACTTGCGTTTTGCTACTCAACTTTCGAACGTTTATGGAAACGCCATTCGCGCTAAACTCGCTAACGCTCAGACAACGCGCTCGGTGGCGGGTTCGTTCTCAAGTTTCGTGACGCAAAACCTGCAAAGCATCTGCTCTTTAT